>PLXX01000047.1 GCA_003153275.1 Nitrospiraceae bacterium
AGTGTTTTTCATTTTAAAACCTCCGTATTTAAGTTCTTGCAAATATAATTGCATGGACCATGCCAACCATAACACATTGATAATAAAAGATAATACTAATTAATACCCCCGCATTCGTGCAAATCTGTTTGCAGAAATGCAAAATATCAACAAAAAATACTTTCTTCGGGGCCACTATCATTATGGAAGGGAATATTCGGGGTGTCTTGTATGATTAGAGAGAGCCGTGCTGCACGATCCCGCTCGGCTTATTCGGCATATAAATGATGATACAGGAGGAGGCTGAAATTATCGGTGATCTTAATAATTAAACGGCGGGGACCAGTAATTCAGATAACTTTTGCATTTTATTCTGATGCGGCATCTGCTGCAGACATTGATAAACTTATAGCATTCGTAGTGAATGCACCATACCCTGTCCGGCAGAGAAGCCCGACCAGCGCTGTCAGGCCCCGGAGTAATCAGCGAAGCTCTGTTGCCCATTCCTTCTCATTATGACATGTATCCATATGGCCAGATCAATAAAAAAATAATGGATAAATCAGGATCAGGCAGTTCGGACAACCACTTCTTCCATGCCCTATATTTAGTTTCCCGCTCAGTCACGTACTCAGGCAATGAAAAGAAAACTCAGTAGATAATAAGCGAGTAAAGAGGCCAGGACAACAGCTACCAGAACAGCGGCGACAAGGGGTTTATTGAATGCAACAGTCTCCGGGGAATGGACAATTTTGCCTGAGCTGACTTCTGCTTCATTATAGCTCCGGATTGAGTTAGGTACTGCTATAGCGCGAAAACCCTGCATATACATCTGCATCATGGTAGAATTCTCTATAAGGGCAACAATGAAGCTTGAGATAGTTTTTCACAAGGGGCAGAAAGGCCGTCCGCTTGCTGTTTTTATCCATGGCATGGGGATGATTGTGAAGGCATGGAACTCTCCTTCCGAGGCGAAGATACTCGGCGGTAAATATCCGCTCAGGGTTTTGCTCTTTGGTGATCAGGAACTCGTCACCTCTTTTGAAGACCTCAAGGGGCTGGGATTCAGCCTCCTTACATGGACACAATCGAGACCTGTCGGCCCGTGCATTACGCGGTTCAGGAACTCAGGCATTTGATGGAGGACCATGCGGCACACGCCCGCAACGGCATACTATTCATCTGCCACAGCCCGGGCGGCTTGGTCGCGAGAAAATATCCGGAGACCTGGCCTACGCCGGTCAGGAGCCTGATCACGATGGCAACTCCGCATCATAGCACCTCGATGGCGCGCTGGCCGGTGTACGTGTCTCCTCTCACGTCGCTTTTGTACCAGGTGCTGAAGGGCTTCAGCAAAGGCCAGATAGATTTAGTCCTTGAAAGGGTGCTGGGGTTTCTCAGTAGCAGCGGACTCCGCGAGCTTCTGCCTGAGTCGCACTATTATTCAGGACTCAAGGACAGCAAACAGGGGGGGACACGATATATCTCAATCGGCGATACAAATCCTGATCTCCTCAAACCTGTTCTGCCTTCCCTGCCAGAGTTGCTTTCGCGGGTAGTTCCGGACATTATCGTCCCTGCAGAGATGAGGGAAGGATACGGGGACGGGTTGGTGAGAACGGCGAGCTCACGGCTTTCATACTCTAATGAGCACAGGAATTTTCCAGTTAATCACGCGTCCGTTCTCTTCGACAGGGCGGTGAGGCACTATATTGTAAAGTCAGCCGCATCCTGTTAGGACCGGTAATTCACTGACTGGAAGGATGTGCACTTATGTTCGGTTGTCGTAATGTGACATGACAGACAATGTCTGATTGCCCCGTATTTACTAAGTTCATGCTGAACTGTGGTACGGACATTTTACTTCTTGCTTCCCAAAAGGTACCGACTCTAGTAAAATAACAAAGAAGCAGGTGGCAACATTTTTTCATAAAGGAGATCGATTATGGCTGACAAAATGATAGAGAGGAGGGCCTGCCAGAGGTTTGTTGTCTTGGGCGCTATTGCCTGTTACAAGAAAGAGGTTCTCTTCTTCCAAAAGGATTTTACCGATGACTGCTATCCTGTTTTCGATATCAGCCGCGGCGGCCTCCTCCTGGCCTGCCCGGATTTTCTCAAAACCGGTACGAAGATATCAGTGAAAATCGTTATTCCGGGCGATAAGATGCCTCTCGTCATGAAGGGGAAGGTCACCAGGAGCGCACTGAATCCGGAGAAGAGCTACAGATATCAGATCGGAATCCAATTTGCCCCTTATGGAGAAAAGAAGGGGGAGAACTCAAGCGAGGCGCTGGCGAGAATCTGCGCTTGGGAAGAGAGATTCAAAAGAAGTTGAAAAAGCGAAAGTTCATCTCAAAATCTGCGAGAGATGGTATGACTGCTATAGCCCTGACACTTATACTGCTCCTCATTCCTTCACTCGGAAAAGCATCTGAAGCGGGCCCCTTGTCCATAACTATGGAAGAGTATGATTACCCGTATAACGTTCGCTTTCTTCCTTTATTTATCGAGGGCCAGGATTTGAGGATGGCGTATATGGATGTTCCTGCCGAGGGGGAGTGGAATGGAAGGACAGTCTTGCTCCTGCACGGTAAGAATTTTTTTGGGGCATATTGGAAGGAGACCATTCAGCTTCTCCGCCGAAACGGTTATCGTGTGATCGCACCTGATCAGGTCGGCTTCGGCAAATCGTCAAAGCCCAACATCCATTATAGTTTTCATCTTTTGGCCTCCAACACAAAAAAACTGTTGGATACCCTGGGAGTGAAAGAGGTAGCTGTAGTGGGACACTCAATGGGCGGCATGCTCGCGACGAGGTTTGCTCTCATGTATCCTGAGGCTGTAACGCACCTTGTTCTGGAAAACCCGATCGGCCTGGAAGATTACCGGCCCATCGTACCATACTTGTCTCTTGAAGATCTTTACAGGAATGAGTTGGGTTCAACCGAAGCAGACATTCGCAATTACCATAAAACCTATTATGTTCAGTGGAAACCGGGGTATGACGAGTATGTCAACGTCGCCGCTCGCATGAAGGAAAGCGGTGAATTCCCGCGGTTGGCGATGTCCTCGGCCCTCACATACCAGATGATTTACGAACAACCCGTATGTTATGAATTCATTAATATAAAAGCGAAGACCCTGTTAGTCATTGGCCAGTCGGACAGGACCGTTGTCGGCAAGGCGCGGGTTAAGAAGGAATTACTTTCAAAAGTCGGACAATACCCCGAATTGGGAAGGAGAACCGCAAAGCTCATTGCCAACTCTTCTTTAGCCGAGATACCCAATGTAGGCCATATCCCCCATTTTGAAGCCAAGGAGATTTTTCACCAGGAGTTGCTGTCTTTTCTGAAACGCTAAGAGCGCGGAACTTCCATGTGAAGTCAGCTTCTTACATGATGTGACGGGGAACCTGAACCCGCTTTCTGCCAGTACCTTTGCTTCGCTCAGAGAAGCCTGAACTTGATAACGGTGACACTGGAGTCCGGGCCAATTTTTTTATGGTAATACCCGCTATACGTTTGATATATGGCCTCGTCACTCTCAAATTTTTCATGCCCTTTTTTGTCTTCGTCCGTGAGTCTGCCGAATACAGTTTCCTTTGTCCACAATATCTCTGCGCGGGCAAATACCTCCCCATCATTAGTCGCGAGAGCGGCGATATCTCCCGGTTCCCAATGTTTCTCCTGAGCATCATGTCTCCAGGTGATATCTCGCTCGCCACTAAGTATCGAGGGTGGCAGCCGATGAGCAAACTTCATTACTTTTCCTTTTCTGACACCAAATTCCTCCGGTATCGGTATCAGGTAAGCCGGCGTTACAGATTCGACCCGCCCGTCGAGATGCCGAACAGTCGCCATATCGCATCCGCGGCAAACATGTAGTATCTCCACTTCTTTTTTATCCGAATCACATCCCGCCACCAAAGTCCGATAAGCTCTCTTCGTCATGTGCCCTCCTTATCAATATCCATACGTCCTTTATCGTATATAAGAAAAAACCCTTTTTTGTCAGGGGCTACTGACTTGAACTGATATACTATGGTAAGTCACTGCGGCTGTATGCTCCAGGTGGCAGATATTTTGAGACAGTACGCGGAAAGGTAAATATTGCCCGGTCTTCGATTGCTTTCTTTTTGATCTGAATAATCAGTTTCCAGGCCCCTCCGCGATTGAGGTTGAGATTTGAAGCAGTATAGAGGCCTGCCCCTTTTTCCCTGACGACGATCCGCTCATTATTTCCCTCGGCCGTTACCGTCAGCATCGCTCCCTCAACATCCTCATCATGGTTGCTATGGACTACGATGCCGACGACGTTCTGTCCAATCTTATACTCCTGTTCATCAGGAAGGATCTCGATGCTGAATGAACCCTTTTCAGTGATTGCAAAAAAAGTTTTTTCGAAATGCTTTGTAAATTTAGAGCTGCCGTGGCTACCCTCATTATGAGCAAAGCAGACAAAAGCCGGCCAGAGCTGACCAATCAGGAGCAGGCACATCACCACTGCCGGAAGGATCACCCAACGGTATTTCATGCTATCTTCTCCTTCGCCATTATGTATTGTTGGTTTTAAGGGCTGTCTTTCAGGTAAGAATCATACAGCGCCTTGCCGACGAAAAAATCTGCCCAGCATATGCATATATCAGGCAGGGTTGAATTTATAAGCATCGCAGGGAAAGGGATAGAGCGGGCCATTATTTCGGCGATGCTGAAATGGGCCATCAGTATAGTGCCGAAAATGACAAGCATGCCGTTTAGAAGATAACCGTATACAGCGGTTTTTCTTGACATAAACAGAGCGGTTACCAGAAGAAGGTTCGTCAGAGGCAGCAGTGCGTCAAGAAACAGCGTTCCGTCAAACGTGCTGATTCCCGGGTGCAGTTTGTCAACCACCATAAACGGGTGGATTCTGTAGTGCAGCATCAGACCGGAGAAAGACAGCAGAACGAGTGCGGCTAAAAGCGCGGTTTTTTTCATACCATCCTAAAAGGCGAAGGTGACCATATGGCCGATATAAAAAGTAAGGGCAACAGCGCAGACATGCAGAATCCACCAGCCGGGTCTGTACCGCATAAAGTATTGCAGCATGTTATTTCCAGAGAATGTGGCCGAGGGAATAGACCGCAGCAATTCCGGCCAGATGGATGAGCCACCAACCGGCCCTCAAAAAACTGATCCTGCTGGAAAATGTTTCTTTAGTCATCTTCTGCCCCTTTCTATTAATAACAGTCTCATTTGTACTTCTTACCGTCCGGCTGCTCAGCATACTGATATTTTACCGCTAATTTACAGAATTGGCACCATAAAATCGAGGAGAAGGACCTTGCCCTCGTGTTTAACCTGGCTGTAGATTTTGTAAATCCCTTTGACAGGGAAAACAATATCAACATCTATGTCCGGTCCAAAACTCTTTGGGGCCGCAGCGTGCAGATGGTCAGTGTGATGCTCTCCTGGCGTGGTCCCGTGGGCGTGGATAAACAGCTTCAGGTCAACGGGGACGACAGCCAGGTGCATTGCCGCACCGAGATACGGTTCAAGATTTTTGACTGCTCGACCGTTTTTTTCGATGGTATATCTGAGCGTTGCTTCTGTTCCTGCCCTGATGGTATCCGGCAATGTCTTCAGGGTAACCCGGTAATCTCCAAAATTCCTCACAGAGGAGAAATCAGTTTTTGGTGCCGTCATTCCCCGAGCTTCGGCCACAGTGACCATTACCGTCCTGCTGTACGACTCATCATCTGTGGCAAAATCAAACCCGATAAGATATTCACCAGCCACAGGAAAAGTAAAATATAGCGGGAAGTCGGCAGTCTTCAGCATCATGTCGGTGACCGGGCCGAGGTCTTCGGGGTGGATGTGAGCAAAAGTGTTCAGGTCTTTGCTGATGATAATGGCATGAAGCATTCTTTCATGTGAAAGCCCCAGGCCTTTAAAGGGCTTTCCGTCAGGATCTTTGATATGCACGGCCATGGCAATAGGACTTCCGGCTGTAATCCTTGCAGGGTTAGTTTCGAGGCTCACCACCGGCTCGGGCTTGCTGGCGGCATCGCGGCTGTGCGCCTCAGCCTGCCTCAGATGCTCAAGATGGGCCTGATGTTTTGCCGGGATCATATGGATGATCACAGAGACTGAGAGCAGCAACCCCAGAGCGATACCGGCGTCAAATC
Source organism: Nitrospiraceae bacterium (assembly GCA_003153275.1). Taxonomy (GTDB): domain Bacteria; phylum Nitrospirota; class Thermodesulfovibrionia; order Thermodesulfovibrionales; family UBA6898; genus PALSA-1316. Next base: position 6,146 of record PLXX01000047.1, read on the forward strand.
GCGTTCGGCGTTGAAACCTCATGGCGAATCCTGCCTCATCTTTTTTGCGCAGTGGTGGAGCTGCAAAGCGGAGCATCAGGATAACGAACAGGGCCAGCTTGGCGGAAAGCATCCGGCCATACGAGGTTGTTACCAGGGCCGGAAAGCTTCCTGCCGCAAACCACGCATTATAGAGTCCAGTTAGGACCAAAATGGCGAGAACCGGTCCGAACAGGATATAGAACCTCTCAGCGACGCCGGCGACGAACTGCTGCTGTGTGCTATCCCCTGCTCTCTCTGCGGTGGAGGGCCCCGGGATAGCCCAGGCGAGTGCTAGAAGAGTGCCAGCCCAGGAAGCAACAGCGAGCAAGTGGAACCAATCTGCAATCTGCTGAGAACTCAGGTCGCCGAAGTCAGCAGGATGGCCTGAGGCACTTCGACTGAATGCGATAACAGCACCTCCGGCGAACAGAAAAACAGAGAAAAAACGACTATCCATGTGTCGTTTCCCGGTAAGCCACAAAAGACCGGCAGCAGAGAGCCCGGCCAGCCTGACGAGCCACATGCTTCCGTAGTGTGTCTTGAGTACAACGGTCGGCAGCACCGACAGGACAGTTCCAATGCCGGAACCGCTCATTTCTATACTCCGCTGGATCAGGCCGTAGAAGCTGCTGATGAGAAGCCCAACCAGACATAGCGCAAGGAGCTGATTGATACGCGCCATGAACACGGCGGGTTGTGCCGAATATCCGCCGGCAGGGCGCGGAACCAGAAGGAGGCCCACGGAGACGCCAAGCAAAGTGGTCAGCGCAACCAGGTCGAGGAACGTCATAAGACTGTGAATCAGTAGTTGTATCATAATGCGCTCTTCATTATTTTATTACGAATGTAAAGTCACCCATAGTACGATGTCCGTCTCTCGCTACAACGCTCCATACTACCCTATATGTGCCCGGTGGAAGGGAAGAAATGTTCACCTCAAGCAGCGTAGCATCCGCAGGACTCACTCGACCGTTTCCCTTATCAACCTTTTTTCCTCCGCTGTCCTGCACTGAAAGCGTGCTAAAGGCCGGCTCAAGAGCGCCATCAAACCAGATGCGTATAAGGGAAGGCGATCCGTTCACCGTCGCTCCGACCTTTGGGTCAGAATGGTCTGGGAACGAGTGCCCCCAGGTCGTTTCCGGAAAACAGCAGAGAAGAGCAAGAAAAATCAGGGTGGCCATAGCCCCGGGTTTGATAGTTTGACTCTTTGTAATCATGGGAACACTGGCTGCCCGAACCCTTTAGGGGAGAGGTCATAAAGGAAGAGATGTACCAGAGCGAGAACCGCAAATGTGGTCGGGAAAAATCTTTTTCCCGCAAAGCCATATGCCCATGCTGACACCTGAAGTATAGTAAGCAATGCCGCAGCCAGCAATGCCGCAGACATAGACGATGCTGCATTTCTTCTCATAATAACCTCTCCAGAGATATGGTGCCTCAGAGTATGCTGATAGAACGCACCTTATTTCATTCTATCAGCTGTCCGCATCAGGGTCAACAACCAAACAGACTACAACTGTTATTGAAAAACAGAGCTCATACGCTGTACAATCCAGGCATGTCAGTTCTTCATGAGATAGTTCAGCAGAAAAAGGTCCGCATCGCTGTTGCCAAAAGGAAAAGGCCAGTGGGAGAACTGAGGTCTTTTATCAGAGGGATTGATAGGCCGCGGGACTTTACCGCCGCCGTTACGAGCGATTCCGGGCAGTTAAAACTTATCGCTGAACTGAAAAAAGCTTCGCCTTCAAAAGGACTTATCCGTCCGGATTTTGACCACAGGGCGATTGCCTCGATCTACGAATCTAAAGGGGTCGATGCCCTGTCGGTCCTGACTGAAGAGGATTTCTTCCAGGGGGACATCGAATATCTGCCCGAGGTGCGGGCTTTAACATCAAGACCCCTTTTAAGGAAAGACTTTCTGGTTGACGATTATCAGATCCTTGAGGCCCGCGCCTATCAGGCGGATGCGATTCTCCTGATCGCTTCTATTCTCGAAAGAAATCAGGCCGCCGAATATCTCAGTTATGCTCGTGAACTCGGGATGGCTGTTCTCTTTGAAGTGCATGATCTGAAGGAGCTTGAGCTGGCTTTGCTGATCAATGTGCCCATCATAGGGATTAACAACCGGAACCTGAAGACCCTCCAAATAAACCTTGAGACAACCTTTCAGCTGAGAAAAGAGATCCCCAAGGGAAAGACTGTTGTGAGCGAAAGCGGGATAAGCAGCCGGCAGGATGTCCTGAGGCTCGCCGAGGCGGGAATCGATGCGATGCTGGTCGGCAGTTCATTTATGGCTTCCCCGGACATCGGCCGCAGGATCGACGAGCTCAGAGGGGCTATCTGAGCTGCTGATACCCGTGGAGGCTGTATATGAAATGGCCGAGGATCGTATACGTTTCCATCCCCCACTCGTCCGGAAGCGGCCAATAGGGTTCACCGTCTTTCAGGGCCTTGATAGCAGCATCGTCGAGCATTTTGTAACCTGAGGTCCTCTCCAGCTCGATTTTTTCGAGCCTCCCGTCTTTTCTTATGGTGAACCGTATCTTCAAATCGCCATACTTGCCCTCTGCCGCGGCAGCGGGGGGATAGATCCAGATACTCTGGATCTTGTCCCTTAATTTATGCATATACCCGGCATACCGGTAATCTCTGGTTTCAAAGGTTATGGTATCGTCCTTCCCGGGTTTGGAGGCCGCATCCCTGAGGGCAATCTCTGAAGTGATCATGGGATCGAAAAGCTTTGAGCGCGTAGAGACTCCCTTCTTCGGAGTATCAGAAGAACGGCCGGTCCTTCCGACGGGTTCAGCCCGCATGTCTGACCTGAGTTCCGGCCCTATTTCCGGCTTGGTCCCGGGCTGCTGGTCGCGCGGGAGTGGGGACCCGATATCAGATCCCTCGCCGGGAACCATAGGCCTGTCCTGCGAGGTATCCCGGGGCGGGCTTGCTGGTATTGACGGCATGTTCTGGCTTCGCGCCGAGGGATGTGGGATGGAGCGTGGTCTCACAGCCTGTTTATCAGGTCTGGCAGGAGGTGGAACAGCAAGTGGCTTGTCTTCCGGAGGCATGGCTTCTTCAGGCGTGACAAGGCTGGCTGAAAAATCCTGCTTTTTCTTCTCTTCCGGCGATGGCAGGTAATAGATACCGGCAGCGATCATTATGTGAATAATGATCGAGATGGCTACGAAGCGTTTTAGCGGCACAATTAAACTATCCCTGTCCGGACGTATTCAGCCGGCTTCACCGGTATTCGATTTAGAAGCCCAGCGGAAAAGTGCAGTATGGCTTATCCCTGCAGGCAGAATGCCAACTGTCCAGTCCTCATTTGTTAATGATTCGGCAACCTTACGGAGAGCACCGGGCACGGGGCATAGCGGACCACCTGCTCGGCAGTACTGCCAAAAAGCATGCGATCAAACCCTTTTCTGCCATGGGTAGCGAGTACGATGATGTCTATTGCCTGCTCGGCTGCAAACCGGGTAATCTCTGCGTAGGGTGTTCCCTTGAGAACTACCTTCTCGATGTCCTTGAACCCACGCATCTCATCGATAAAGCATTTGTCGAGTTCCGCCTTTGCTGCTGTCTCGATATCCCTGTAAATTTCATCCATTGAAACATGCGGGACATACCATCCGGTCGTTTGTGCAACATCGTATATGACGTGAACAATATACAGCTTTGCGCCATACCGCTTTGCCATGTCCACAGCATACGGAAGTGCGTGAGCTGACCCCTCGGAAAAATCGGTTGCGCACATGATTTTCGTGATTTCCATTTTAAGCCTCCCTTAGGTAGTTTGTGAGTCTTCCGAGATCGCTTCCGACAGGTTGTGTGCGACAACCGACCTGTCGGTGTTCAAGACCTTGAGAAGCTCATTACGTTCTGTTTTTTTCATAAATAATCCTGAGACTCTCATATATGAGATCCGGCCTTTTTTCGCATGGCAGCGTCATATATTGCTGCATTGCCGTGCAGTGGCCACCGGTGATGACCGGGAGAAAATGCAAGCCGGTCTCGCTTTCGGCTTCAACAATAATCCGCTCAACGGCTCCGGCAGTTCCAAAGAAAATTCCTGACCGGATTCCTGCTTCGGTGTCCCTGCCGAGCGCACTGCCGGGCTGCTCCAGAGAGACTTCTTTCAGTTGCGACGTCATAGAGCCGAGAGCAGCATTCATAAGCCTCAGCCCCGGGATTATCGCACCGCCGATAAGATTGGCGTCTGCATCGACCATCGTCACAGTCGTTGCTGTCCCATAATCCACAACAGCAACAGCCCTCTGGTAGAGTGCAAATGCCCCTGATGCATTTGTCAGCCGGTCGGCCCCGAGTGTCACAGGAGAACTGATCCTGAGACAGAGGCCGGTTTTAAGCCGATTGCTGACGAGCAGCGTATCAACGGCATGTCCGGCAAGCAGATTCACCGCTTCCAGCATTGCTCTGGTATGCGTCGGAACTACTGAGGATATTATACAGCGAACATCTTCTTTTGCGACATGATTTTGGATGTGATTCTGGGTCAGGAGTCCGGCGATGGCGTCTGCATAGTCCCTGGCATTCCTGACGGGATGCGTATCAAGCCTGCGGGTCATAAGCCCCTTCTGGACAAAAACACCAATTCCTGTTGAGGAATTGCCTATATCGATACTGATCAGCACAGGATTATTATAAGGGTATTCGAGAATTATATAAAAATCCTCTTAAATCCTAAATCTCCCTTTATCGTAAAACCCCCTTTTCAATCCCCTTTTTTCAATATGATCTCACCGCTGCTTATTTTTTTTCTGATGCCTGATGCAAGGCGGAGGATAAGGCTGCCATCGTCAGCAATGTCTTCAGCAAAGCCTGAAATCTTCAATGCACCGTCTGTTATGACTACCTCTCTGCCAAGAGAAACAAGAAGCGTCTTTAGTTCCTGCACCAGCGGAAAACCGCCGATATTCAGGAGTTTTTTATAGCGGGGTTCAAATTCGTTCACGATCATGGCGATGATTCTGCTCCTTGAATAAAACGATCCGGTTTCCAATAGGACCGAAGTTGCTTTACCTGCAATTTCAGGAGGAAAATTATCAGCGCTGCTGTTTAAATTGATGCCTATACCGATGACTGCCCTGGTGATCGCCCCCTGAAAGGTCCGGGCCTCTGTCAAAATCCCTCCGAGCTTCTTTCCTCCAACCATCAGATCGTTGGGCCATTTTATCGAGACGGCAGCGCCGGTCTTAGTGGCTAATACAGGGGTTAATGCAGCCGCTGAGGCAAGCGCTGCAAGTATGGTGAGGAACGGGGCGTCCGCAGGCGGTATCAGCGGCTGCATTACGATACTGCAATAGATATTAAGCCTGGGGGGAGAGATCCATGTTCTTTCGAACCGGCCTCTGCCTTTTTCCTGACTGTCTGCGACAATGACAACGCAGGCATTTCCAAGGTCTTTATCCAGCGGGAGGGCCATGCCGACATCGTTTGTGGAACCAACAGAGTTGCAGCAGATTATCTCATGCAAGAAACTGCTCTTCAGGGTTGACCTGATCTCATCAACTGACAGGTCACAGCCTGTCCGGGATATCTGCTGCCCGCCGGACTCCCCCGAGGAATGCTCCATACTCCAGAACTACTCTGCCTGCAGTATCTTGACGTCGATTTTGCCCTTGAGCAACTCAGCAAATCTCACTGCATCGTCCTTTGTCCCGACGATAGAGCCATAATGCATTGGGACAGCAATCTTCGGTCTTATGTCGAGTGCAGCCGCAGCTGCCTCATCTGCCGTCATGACATAGGTCCCGGAAACCGGTAGCAGGGCAATATCGGCCCTGAAGTTTTTCATCTCAGGTATACGGTCGGTATCTCCTGCAATATAAATCCTCTGCCCATTCAGCGTAACTATATATCCTACCCATCCCCTGTCCCTTGTATGAAACTGCTTGTTGGTGTTATATGCAGGGACTGCCTCGATCTTTATGCCGTGTATCTCGACGCTGTCACCGGGCTTGATTGTCCGGACCTTGCCCTTGAGCTTTGATGTGCAGTCCGCGGGAGCTACGATGGCCGTATCAGGTCCCTGAATTTTCAGCAGATCTTCCGGTGAGCAGTGGTCGTGGTGTTCGTGGGTGATCAGTATGATACTGGCGATATCCTCGTTCTTTATTTTGAAAGGGTCCGTGTAGATGATCTGTTTTCCAACGACGATTTTAAAGGTGTCATGTCCGAGCCAGTGAATATTCTCAATCATTGAGTCTCCTCCTTCAGTTGTAGGGATATGAGCAAATAACGATAACAACAGGATGAGTAGTGTGGATCCTGTTCGTTTCATGTTTCCTCCAATATCACCGGTGACAACCTAACAGTTTCCGAGGCCGATATACCGGCCGGGATTGTCAGTGGCTGCCTGGTTAATTTCTGCATTAGAGATTCCTATCGCCCTCAGAAGCGGAAACGAATCTGACAAGGTTATACCGCTTCCGGAAAGCACGCCCCGCTCATCAAAGACCGCGCTGACCCCGTATTCCTTTGACCTGGTAATCCGTCCTTTTACGGAATCAGTGACAAGCATGATCCGGTCGAGGCGTTTGAGGTTGAATATCAGTTCGAGTGTTTTTGGATGGAGATGCTCGCCATCAGCGATCACCTCGATATAAAGTTCTTCATCTAACAGCCCAAGTCCGGCAAGCCCTAGTTCGCGGTGATGGAACGGTCTCATGGCATTGAAGACATGCGTGATCCCTGATGCCCCGGCCTTTTTGCCCTCAAGCGCCTGTTCGTATGTTGCGTCCGAGTGGCCCATATTCACCCTGATGCCGAGTTTGGCGCTACGTTCAATGACCTTCAGCGCCCCCGGGAGCTCCGGGGCTATGGTTATGATCTTTATAATATCCTCATTGCCATTGATCAGCTTTTTTAGTAGGGCCAGAGACGGCTTAACAAAGGTTTTTTTATCAAGCGCTCCACAATACCGGGCATTGAGAAAAGGGCCTTCAAGATGCACCCCCAGGATCATGGCCTGCGATACCGGGCCTTGTCCCGTGGTCTGCCGGAATCCTGAGTCATGCTTTTGCTTTTCGATTGCCCTTCGCACGACATCAACCTGCTGCTTCATCACATCAATCGGTCCGGGATATACCGCAAGGCAAATTGCGTCAGTACCAGCCTTCCGATGCAGCGTGGCAATTTTTAAAATATCAGCGGGACTTGTTGTCCGCGTATCGTATTTCCCTATGCCATGGGTATGGAGGTCTACATATCCTCTCATCTGTATCAGCCGATCTTTTCAATCCCCATATAGTGCTGGAGCACTTCAGGTATGAGTACAGAACCATCCTGCTGCTGATAATTTTCGAGGACCGCGACGACAGTCCTGCCTATGGCGAGCCCTGAGCCGTTAAGTGTGTGAACAAATTCCGTTCCTTTTTTCCCTTCGCGTTTAAAGCGTATGTTTGCTCTTCGGGCCTGGAAATCACCAAAATTTGAGCATGAGGATATCTCGCGGTATTTATTCTGCCCCGGGAGCCAGACCTCCAAGTCGTAGGTTTTTGATGAAGAGAAACCGATATCGCCGGTGCAGAGCGCAACAACGCGATAAGGCAGCCCGAGTTTCTGTAGAATTTCCTCGACATTGCCAGTCAGTTTTTCGAGCTCATTAATCGAGTCCTCTGGCTTTACAAACTTCACCAGCTCGACCTTGTTGAACTGATGCTGCCGGATCAATCCGCGCGTATCTCTTCCATGGGCGCCGGCCTCCCGCCTGAAGCACGGGGTGTATGCCGTATAGTAAAGCGGGAGTTCGGACTCCTTCAATATCTCATCGCGGTGAATATTCGTTACTGGTACCTCTGCAGTCGGGATCAGATAAAACTCGGGGTCTTCTATCCTGAAAAGTTCTGCTTCAAACTTCGGGAGCTGACCAGTCCCGGTCATACTCTCCCGGTTCACGAGGATCGGGGGAAAGACCTCGGTATACCCCTTTGCCGTATTCGTATCGAGCATGAAGTTCATCAGGGCCCGTTCAAGCCGTGCTCCTGCGCCTTTCATCAGGGCAAAACGTGCCCCGGTTATTTTCGCAGCCCGTTCAAAATCGATAATGCCGAGTGATTCAGCTATATCCCAGTGGTTGAGGGGGTCAAAATCAAACTTTTTCGGCTCGCCCCACCGCCGAATCTCAGCGTTCTCTGTCTCGTCTCGGCCGACAGGGACTGATTCATGCGGGATATTCGGGATTGTCAGAAGCAGCCCCTTTGTTTCATCTTCAACGGACTTCAATTGGTCATCAAGGGATTTTATCCGGTCCGAGACGACCCTCATGTCCTCAAGCTCTGCAGAGGCATCGGCCTTCTCCCGCTTCTTCCTGCCAATTTCTTCAGAGACGACATTGCGCCGGTTGCGCAGTTCCTCTGTCTCCCTGAGCAGGGCCATTCTTTTTTCATTTATGGCAAGGAATTCCTTGAGCGGGAATTCATACCCTCTTTTCTTGAGTGCTTCCTGAACTGATTGTACGTTTTCTGTAACAAACCGGGAATCGAGCATGATATATCCTTTCTGAAGTTATAATATATCCGATTAAACTGAAAAGATAAAGCGTGCATGTCCTCCCAGAATCCACCATCAAAATAAGCCAAGCAAGGGGGATCGGCAGATTTGAGGGTTTTCTGCCTCAGGTTTGACGGATAGCGCACTCAGAGCAACGGCAACTGACCGCTAAGGCCGCTACATGCATCACAACACACTGCATCAAGGCGCACCTGTCACTCGAAAGTTTTTTGTCAGATAAAAATAGCCTTGCCGCCTCTTTTTTTATCCGGGGCTTGCCGCCAACAGGGCAATTCTTTTACGCATCTCAATTATCAGACTACCTGAGCCGAAGTTCCCCTCTAGCCTCGTAGAAAACACCTCTCAACCAATTGAAACATCAAGATAAAACTGGTTTTTGCATGCAAGAAGTGTACCCATGTAAATATAAATATTAGCTTGACATAATGTG
>PLXX01000106.1 GCA_003153275.1 Nitrospiraceae bacterium
CAAGAGTTTCCACTTTCTGAGTTCCGTACCGGAAGGTGGTTATCCCTTTACAGCCTTTTTCACAGGCGAGAAGATATGCCCTAGCCTCATCCTCTTTCTTTGCTGACCTGGGCATATTGATCGTTTTGGATACCGCGTTATCAGTATACTTCTGGAATGACGCCTGCATCTCCACGCGGTCTTTATAGCCGATTTCATGAGCGGTCCGGTATAGTCTCTTTATCCGGCGCGGGACCTCCCCAAAAGCGATGCTTTCATCTGGAAATGATGGACAGACACAGTAATATTTCCCGAAGCGACGTTGCTGAAGAAAATGTGAAGAACTGAGTGACTGCGGTAGCCATAACGACTCAATATGAACCTTCCCCCCTTATTTTTACAAAGCGCGCATCTTTCTGAGGATGACGCCTATCTGTTGACGCCTATCCCATTGCCTCAAACAAAAATCGATACGAAATATACACTGTTGACATTCAGAAAGTTCTATGATCGCCAGCCCTTTGTTTCGGCTAAGGCCGAGTTTCCTAAGATCCTCCTTCGAAAGCACTGCAAGGTCTTTAGACCGTGGAAATGCATGGGAGACGGTATCTGTTCAGCGAGGGGTCTCAGTTTTTTGTCTCCATCTGACAATGAATAGAACTCACTGAGATCTTTTCTGATGGAGAACATCTTTACGAGCGTCGCAGATATCCTCGACTTAAAGGTCTGTAAGTCAGATATTTCGCCTATTACTTCTACACACAGTTTCGGTTTATTGAGATCGCCTTCCTGAGATACCGACACCTTTACCGCATTGTCTTCAAAGACGAATATCCTCGAATAATTCTTACCGTCCCATCGGTCGACTTCATTATTAGGCCGCCGCCTAAGAGCCCAGACAGTAAGTTCAAGAGTGAAGGGAGGAAGAGGCTTCAGTATAAAAGAGATTCCGGGCATGTTATGTCTTTTTCTGGATTATTCTACAACGCAGACAGCCGCCCTGGTTCCGCGATTGATGATCTTCGTAGTAACGCTCCCCATAAGGAAGTCCTTCACCGCTGAGATACCGCATCTGCCGACGACAAGAGTCTGATATCCGCCATCATTGGTTTCTTCAAGAATGCTGTCTGCTATGTCGCTCGAATCAGAGATCGTTTTTGTTGTCAGCTGTGTCCGAGATATGCCTGCCTCGACCAAAACGGAGAGTGCCTTATCGAAAAGCGGCTCGGTTTTGGCCCGCTGATCCATAAGCCACCTGTCTATCTCTCTTTCCCTCTCCGCTTTTTCTTTCTTTGTCGGAATGTGGCCATCATCCCATAGCCGCGCAGGCGGATAGGGCAAAACATGGAGAAGGGTTATGTGAAGATCGATCACACCGGAGAATTGTCTTCCGGCATACTCTATAGCTCTCAATGAACAATTTGAACCGTCAATCGCTATCAGCATCTTTTTCATCGTTTTTTTACTCTCCTATTTCTATTTATAGAAGATCTTACCTTCATCGTGATTGCAATTTATCTTACACTTTAAAAAACCCGAGCCTCTTCATCTCTCCAAATAGTACACCCGCCCCTTGGGATCGAGCACCCGAGCACTTTTTTTCAGGCAGCGCGCCGCAAGCGGAATGTCAGCAGTAAGAGCGATATTGGTTTCAGTTTATTGGCTAAATGAGTTTCCCATTTCATTTTGTCGAAATAGAAAAGCAGCCGGGCCTTCTCCTATTTGACGACTATTCCTGCATAGCCGACGACACTCTCGTAATCTCCGCTGATTTCTCCTGATGTTGCATATTTGATGAGTTTAGCCGAATCAGCTCCCAGTATTTTTGCAGCAGCAAGCATTACGGTTGCCGGGAGGTAGCCGCACATGGTTATCCGCTCTTTCAGCACGGTTTTATATAGCCCTTCCGGGTCGAGATCAAGGATTTTCTGTATTGCCATCGTATCCTTAAGTAGTGCCTGCTTCACTGGCAAATAATGACTCATGTCTGAGCTTGCCAGAATCACCACGGGGTAGTCCGTAGTTTTGACCGCTACGGCAATCTGCCCCGCAAGCTCTATACAATTGTCGAGAGAAGCAGAGAGAAGGGCGATTGGAACAATCTTGACATCCGTCGAAAACCACGCGATGAACGGAAGCTGCACCTCTAGCGAATGCTCGAAAATATGCGCCTTTGAATCCCTGGTAATCTTGCCGGCATTCAGAGCGATTTTTGACGCAAGCCTACTGTCTATTTTGAAAATTCCGGTCGGTATTTCCCATTCTCCGCTGTCCATCAGTGATATGGCAGGCCCGAGTCCGGTATGGTTCGGGCCGAGTAGTATGAAGGTCTGGGGAATCGTTATTGATGAAAATACCGCGCCGGCAACATGGCCTGAATAGATAAGCCCGGCATGAGGCGATAACATACCGATGACCTTTTCCCTGGGGTTGTCGGCAATGATGTACTCCTCCACCTGCTCTTTCAGGCGAGCCTCAGTTCCATGATAGAATTGACCGGCTACTGCTGGGTTTCTTTTCATAATTATACCAATTCGCTAAAACGTATCATCCTCGACGTCATGAAACGCGACTTCAGAGTAGTTCACGAAGCGCGTACAGTGCGGCAGGAACGTCAGATGGATATCTCCTGTTGGCCCGTTTCTCTGTTTTGCAACGATAATCTCTGCTTTTCCCTTGTTGTCCTGACTGTTCTTATTATAGACTTCGTCACGATACAGGAAAATGATAACATCAGCATCCTGTTCGATCGCACCAGATTCCCTGAGATCGGCAAGGGTTGGTTTCTTGTTGCCGGTCCGGGTCTCGACCCCTCTGTTGAGCTGCGACAGGGCAATCACCGGTACCCTGAGTTCCTTGGCAAGGGCTTTGAGCGATCGTGAGATCTCAGAGATTTCCTGTTCACGTCGTTCTGTGTTTCCGCGACCCCTCATCAGCTGCAGGTAGTCGACGATGACGAGGCTGAGTCCGTGTTCGGCCTTGAGTCTTCTGGCCTTGGCGCGCATCTCAAGAATATTAATGGCCGAGGAGTCATCGATGAAGATCGGCGATTCAGCGAGCTTGCTGGCTGCAGAAGTCAGGCTGTGCCAGTCGTCTTTCTTGATGAACCCCTTTCTGATCTGGTTCGAGTCGACCATCGCCTCTGAGCAGAGCATTCTGAAGGCAAGCTGCTCCTTCGACATTTCCAGACTGAACACCGCAACCGGTTCTTTGAGATTAACGCCGACATGTTGTGCAATATTAAGACTGAAAGCTGTTTTTCCCATGGAGGGCCTGCCGCCGATGACGATCAGGTCGCTCCTCTGCAGTCCGGTGGTCAGCTCATCAAGCTCTTTGAACCCGGTTGACACTCCCGTGACTGTCTCCTTACGGCTGTGCAACTGCTCGATCATCTTGAAGCTGTCTTTTATAACATCCTTCAGCGATGAGAAGGCTATATTGATTCTTTTGTCAGAGAGGTCGAATATTTTTTTCTCGGCGTAGTCGATAAGTTCTTCAGCATCAAAGTCGCTCTCGTAGACATTCCGCGCAATATCCGTAGCAGTATGCAGCAGACTTCTGACGAGGGCCTTTTCCCGGACGATTTTCGCATGGTAGCGGATATTTGCCGAGGTGGGGATCATCGAGACGAGGGACGTCAGGTAGGAGACGCCGCCAACAAGATCAAGTTCACTTTTTCTCTTTAACTCATCGGTGAGCGTGATGATGTCGATCGGCTCGTTTTTATCGAAAAGACCGATCATAGTCAGGTAGATCCTGCGGTGAGCGTCCTTGTAAAAATAATCCTCTGTGAGGAGTTCGAGCGAGATGGTCAGCGCATTATTGTCGATGAGAATGGCCCCCAGAACGGACTGTTCAGCCTCGACGTTCTGGGGGGGGAGTTTTTCAAGCGTTGATGCTATTTCCTTCATTCCGGAACAACATTAATTTTAACAGTAGCAGCGACGTCATGATAAATTTTTATCTCTGCAGTAAAGCTGCCGAGTCTTTTGATCGGCTCCTCGATGTGGATCTTTTTCCTGTCGATGTCATGGCCTGCCGCCTTCATGGCCTCGGCGATATCCATGTTTGTAACCGAACCGAAAAGCCTGTCATCTTCACCGGCCTTTGCGGGGATGGTGAGGACCAGTGCAGAGAGGGCCTCTGCAACGGACTTGTTTGCATCGCGGATCTTGACGGCCTTTTCCTGGATAATTCGCTTGTTATGTGCAAACTCCTTGATGTTTCTGTCATTGGCCTCAACCGCTATTTTCTGAGGCAGAAGATAGTTCCGGGCGTACCCAGCTGCCACCGTAACAACATCGCCTATTTTACCGAGAGTCCTGACATCTTCTTTTAAAAATACTTTCATTATAATGATCTCCTTGCAGTTATTATTTTTTGGGTATGTTAAGTATACCACAATAGGAATGCTCATGACATGCGTTCAGGGCGGGTGTGCAAGTGTGCAAAGATTCCTTATTGCACAACCTCATCGAAAGGCTCTACAAGATAGTGATCGGCACCGGGATGAAGGTCAGGACGAATATTACCAGAGAAAGTAGACCGGCAGCTTTGCGGCCCTCGTCGAGGGGTATATAGGGTTCCAGAATCGGGGGATGTTTGATCCCGAGTATGATGAGCAGAATGGCCCATACGATCCAGCCTTCGAAGACCAGGACGCCGAGCAGTACGAGTACGATGATCAGAATTTTTGAGAGCAGATGATGACGTTGACCAAGGAGCGCATACGAGATATGTCCCCCGTCGAGCTGCCCGATCGGCAGCAGGTTCATGGAGGTAACAAAAAAGCCGATCCAGCCTGCGAAGGCTATGGGATGAAGTACGATATCCTGATTATCCGGTATGACTCCCAGGATCAGTTTTGACAGGGCAGTGAACAGCAGCGAATCTCCGAAGATCATCAGCCCGGGCTCTTTAACGACCGGCATTACCCTCGATAAAGAAAGCCCGATGACACAGGCTATGACCGACAGGATGAATCCGGCAATCGGGCCGGATGCGCCGATATCCATAAGGGCGTTTTTTGTAGTGATAGGCGATTTCATTTTGATAAAGGCGCCAAGTGTCCCGAAGAGTGTCGGCGCCGGAATAAAATAGGGCAGGGTTGCTTCTACGTGGTGGTGTCTGGAAAAGAAATAGTGCGAAAACTCATGTGACAGCAGAATCACCAGGAGGGTGATTGAAAAGGGGAACCCCTTGAGGATATTTCCCGGATGATCTACAATGGACAGAAGGCCGACACCCGCATGCTCAACGCCGACCGCGAGCGTCGATATAAAGGTTAGCAGGAAGAGAAGGATATGAAGCCAGGGAAATTTCTTCACAACGCGACCGTACCTTCAAGATCATAGTCAGCTACCCGGTCTATACGGACCGAAATAAAATCTCCTTTTGAGACATTCCCGTTCCGGATAATCACAACACCATCTATTTCAGGTGCCTGAGAATAGAGCCGTGCAATAGCAACTCCCTGGTCTGTTTCGTCTACCAGCGCCCTGAACGACTGTCCGATCAGAGCCTTGTTTTTGGCTAGCGAGATGCCGGCCTGCATAGCCATCAGCCTGTTGTAGCGGGTCTTTTTTATAGACGCTGACAGGTTGCCCTTTAGCCCTGCCGCCTCTGTCCCCTCTTCCCGTGAATAGGTAAAGGCTCCGAGACGGTCGAGTTTCATCCATCGGGCGAACTCAAGCATATTGCTGAAATCAGTTTCGGTCTCTTGAGGAAAACCAACAATAAAGGTCGAGCGAAGCACGACACCGGGGATTATTTCTCTGATATGCCGTATGAGTTTCTCGAAAAAGATCCTGCTTCCTCCCCTTCCCATCAGCTTCAGTATATTTTTCTCCGTATGCTGCAGAGGCATGTCGATATAATTGCAGACCTTATCGAGTGAGGCGATAGTTTCGAGCAGCCGGTCATTGACAGCCGTTGGATAGAGGTATAACAGGCGGATCCAGAAATCACCGCTGAGGGATGCAAGGTCCCGCAGCAACCGTGCAAGGTCGTACGATTCGAATTCAGAGCCATACGCGGTTATGTCCTGGGCAACAACGATCAGTTCTTTAATGCCTGACCTGATATGCTCCTCTGCAGAGGCTATGACCTGATCAGGGGCGCTGCTTTTGTAATGGCCGCGGATATCAGGGATAGCACAGTAGGAGCAGCCGCGGTCGCATCCCTCTCCTATCTTGAGATAGGCATATGGTGTGGTATGAAACTCGTCCTGCCCGGACTTTTGAACAGGTTCCAGAATGGTGTTCAGCGAAATCCTATTTGTATGTTTCCTCTGTGGAGCTAGCGCCGAACTGCAATAGTCAGCAATCGCGTCTTCCTCTGCAACGCCCCAGAGTGCATCAATTTCAGGGATCTCTTTTTTCAGCTCCTCGCCATATCTTTTTGCCAGGCATCCGTAAACCAGCAACTTTTTTGGAGATTTTTCTGACTTGAGTCTGACCGCGTTTAGTATCTCGTCAATCGACTCCTTTTTTGCTGCCTCGATAAATCCACAGGTATTGATCATGATGATATCGGCTTCATCAGGGTTCGACACATAATATATATTTCGCTCAGCAAGCTTTTTCAGGAGTTGCTCAGAATCAACTTGGTTCTTTGGGCAGCCGAGGCTTATGAGATGGACCTTAGGCATGTTCCTTCTTTACGACCGTGAGGATTACCGTATAACCGACAACAGCTGAAATCAGTCCGAGCACAATATTGCCGATAAAAAAAGGCATCAGCAGGGGTCTTAAATCCCCGAGCAGGGCTGAAAAGGTTATGTGTGCCCAGTCAATCTCCGGAAGGATATGATTCATTCCGAGCATACGGGCTCCCAACCAGGTGCCGAAGGTGTAAATAGGGACGATCGTCCAGGGGTTGGTGACATAGACCCCGACCAGCGTGACCAGGCGGTTCAACTTCAGTAGCGAGGCAACGCCGATGCCGAGCACTGTATGGATGCCGAGGAGCGGGGACATTCCGATGAAGATGCCTGTTGCAAAGGCAGCGGCTATACGTTTTGGGGATTCCCTGATCAGAAAAATCTGCCGGATCTTTTCCCTATAGAGCAAAGTGTTCGTACCCCTTTGCTTTTTCCTTCATCTGCTTGCCGTCAGGACCGATAACCGTTAGTCCTGAACGCTGTATCTCTCCGATGCAGGTTGCACCCGGCACGACCTTCTTTGAAGAGGTAAAGAGCAGTTCATAGTCCTCTCCTCCGTTGAGTGCAAGGTCAAGGGGGGATTTTTTCAACAGGCGTGAGGCGTCCATCATTCCCTCGGATAGGGGGAGCCTGTCGGCCCATATCCGGGCACCGGTCTTGCTTGCTTTACAGAGTCTCTCAAGATCAATCAGGAGGCCATCGCTGACATCCATCATTGCGGTCGCGTGTTTCAGTAACTTTTCAGGATTTACCGCGTCGGGCATCAAATGGCGGCGGATCAGCGGTTCGATGCTTTCCCATGGAAGCTGTGTTTTAGGCGTTGCATTGAGTTCAAGCGGGATCTGTTTTCGCAGATTCTTCATAATCGCGAGTCCTGCAGCAGCATCCCCCAGTCGCCCCGTGACGTGGATGAAATCTCCCTTTTTCGCGCCGCATCTCCTGATAACCTTCAAGGCAGACCCGACAACGGTTGCTGAAAGGACAATCTTGTCTGACGAGGACATATCACCGCCGATCAAATGCAGATTATATTTCCTCGCAGCCATATCAAGACCGTCAAAAAAACGGTCGAACTGCAGCAGGTCGAGACTTCCGGGGCCTGCAAAGTTCAGAAGAAGATGATCAGGCATGCCTCCCATTGCGTAGATATCGCTGACATTGACCGAGACGAGTTTGTATCCGAGTTGAAACATGGTTGTCCACCGGAGATCAAAATGGACACCTTCGACCATCATGTCTGTGGTCAGGAGAATATGAGACCGGCCGGAACGTATGACCGCCGCATCATCACCAATGCCCAGGACAAGGGAAGAAGGTTTTTTGCGGCCGTCAGACTCTTCTCCGAAGCGCTTTTTGAGCCGATCTACAAGATGAAGTTCGCCTGCCTCAGCAAGCTTCATGTCAGATGCGATGCCACCAGGTCGGCAGGCCTTGCGGGGCCTATTTCTTTCTGGCAGATGGTTTCTTCGGTTGTACCAGTGCCACCTTGAGTACCTGGTCCATGTCACTGGCAAAGATGAATTCCATATCCTGCTTGATATATTTCGGTATATCCTCAAGGTCTTTCTTGTTTCTGGCAGGAACAATAACTCTTTTAATGCCCATTCGTTTTGCCGCCAGTGTCTTTTCCTTGAGTCCCCCGATCGGCAGAACACGACCCCGAAGCGTGACTTCGCCGGTCATTGCTATGCTGCGGCTGACGGGCCTGCCGGTCAGGACAGAGGCGAGCGCCGTGGCCATGGTGATCCCTGCAGACGGGCCGTCCTTTGGAGTCGCTCCGGCAGGGACATGCACATGTATGTCTGTTTTTGAAAATACATCTTCACTGATGCCCAGCGATTCTGAACGCGAACGTATATAGCTGAGCGCGGCCTGGGCAGACTCCTTCATGACATCTCCAAGCTGGCCTGTCAGGGTGAGATGTCCTTTGCCCATCATGGTGGTGGCTTCAATGTAAATTATGTCACCGCCTGCTTCGGTCCAAGCGAGTCCGGTTGCAACGCCGACCTCATCATAGAGCATTTCTTCTTCTGGCAGAAACTTGGGAACGCCGAGAAAGCTCTTGAGATTCTTGTCTTCGACCTTGAATGTCTTCTGTCTGCCCTCTACGATCCTCTTGGCCACTTTTCGGCAGAGGTTTGCTATCTCGCGTTCGAGATTTCTCACACCTGCCTCCCGTGTATATTGGGAGATCAGGAGCAGAAGCGCCTCATCGGTTATGTCGAGGATAGCACCGGTGAGCCCATGTTCTTCAAGCTGCTTTGGGAGCAGAAAGGTGCGCGCAATACCCAGCTTCTCCTCTGAGGTATATCCGGAAAGATAGATTATCTCCATCCTGTCCCTCAGGGGTCCGGGGATAGGATCAGCCAGGTTGGCGGTGGTTATAAACATGACATTGGTCAGGTCAAACGGAACTGAAAGATAATGGTCCGCAAAGGCAAAGTTCTGCTCGGGATCGAGCACTTCAAGCAGGGCAGATGACGGGTCTCCCCTGAAATCAGTGCCGATCTTGTCAACTTCATCAAGCATAAAAACCGGGTTGTTTGTCCCCGCCTGCTTTATTCCCTGTATGATCCTGCCGGGGAGTGCGCCGACGTATGTGCGACGGTGCCCGCGTATCTCTGCCTCGTCCCTTACGCCGCCAAGAGATATCCGGACAAACTCCCTGCCGAGAGAACGTGCGATTGATCTGCCGAGAGACGTCTTGCCGACACCAGGCGGTCCGATGAAGCAGAGAATAGGGCCCTTCATCTTCTCCTTAAGCTTCCGGACACTCAGGTATTCAAGGATCCTTTCCTTTACTTTTTCAAGATCGTAATGGTCGTCGTTCAGGACCTTTTTGGCCAGTTTAATGTCGAGATTGTCCTTTGTGCTCTTTGACCACGGCAGTTCCACAAGCCAATCAAGGTATGTTCTGATCGTTCCAGCCTCTGCGCTGTCCGGATGCATCTTTTCGATCCTCTTGATCTGCTTCTCTGCCTCCTTAAGGACTTTTTCGGGCATTTTTGCCTCTTCGATCTTTATTCTGAACTCGCGTACTTCTTCAGCCCGCTCGTCGATATCTCCAAGCTCTTTCTGGATAGCCTTGAGCTGCTCCCGCAGGAAATACTCCCGCTGTGTCTTGTCAATCTCTCCCCGAGCCTCTGACTGGATCTTCTGTTGTACGATCAGGAGTTCAATCTCATGATTGAGAATTTCGCTTACCCTCTTCAGCCGCTGGACCGGGTCCGTTAGCTCCAGGATCTCCTGCGCCTGTTCTGATTTGATGCCGAGGTTCGATGCTACCAGGTCGGCAAGCCTTCCAGGTTCGTCGAGGTTCTCGATAACCACCATGATGTCCGGCAGGACTGTTTTTCCGTAAGAAATCGCCTTGTCAAGCTGTTCTTTTACCGTCCGTATCTGGGCCTCTTCCTCTATCGAGATTTCAGCCGGCTTGACGTCTTCAATTTTTTCAATATCTGCTGAGAAGAAGGCCTCGTCCGTTCTGAACTGCCTGACGCGCGCCTTGGAGAGTCCCTGGACTAGGATCTTCACTCTGCCGTCGGGCAGCTTTAGCATGCGCATGATCATGCCCACGGTTCCGACCTTATACAGGTCGTCAGTCGTGGGATTTTCCATACCAAGGTCTCTCTGGGTGAGCAGCAGTATCATACGGTCCTTGCTCAGTGCATGCTCGATGGCCTTGATCGATACCTCACGGCCAACAAAAAGGGGTATGATCATGTATGGGAAGACAACAATGTCCCGGACCGGCAGGATGGGCAGCAGATCGGGTATCTCTACTTCTCGTTCAGTTTTCTCCGGTGATTTATCTGATTCAGCCATATATATCTCCTCGCATCAGCGTCGTTCGAATTTGTTTATAGATCTATTGTATAACAAAAAGCGCAGCATTACCCATGTCTGTGCATTATTTTTCAGATTTCCTGCTTTAATGTCATTACCCTGTGACAAGCGTTTTGTCAGTTGTAAAGCAGATTACTGCCTGAGTTTCCTGGTAACCTCAAACAGATACTGCTTGAAGGGCTCTGCTATTTCGGCGTTTTTCAGTGCAAAGTCCACCGTCGCCTTCAGATATCCGAACTTGCTTCCTGCATCGTAGCGTTTTCCTTTAAAAAGATAGCCGTATACCTGCCGGGTCTTCAGCAGCTTTTTGATGGCATCGGTGAGCTGAATCTCCCCGCCGCGCCCGGGTTTCGATCCCTCGAGGATATTAAAAATATCGGGGGTCAATATATATCTCCCCAGTATAGCCAGGTCTGACGGCGCATCGGCTGCATCCGGCTTTTCAACCAGATCTCTGACACGGTACACACCGTTCTTCTCCAGGACGCCGTCGACAACGCCATACTGATGAATCTCAGACATCGGCACCTGTTCGAGGGCGAGGATCGGACATTGCAGCTCTTTATAGAGTTTGACCATGTCTTTCAGTAGGGTTTCTTCAGGCGGGATGATATCATCGCTCAGGATAACGGCAAAAGGCTCATCCCTGACAAAGGGCTTGGCCCGCGAGATGGCATGCCCGAGACCGAGGGCATATCCCTGGCGAATGTATGCAATATTGATCCGGTTGAGCCGGTTGATTTCTTCGATCATTTTCTTTTTGCCGCTTTTTTTCAGACTGGCTTCAAGTTCATACGAGTAGTCAAAATGATCTTCTATCGTCCGCTTGTGCCTGCCTGTAATGATCAGAATCTCAGTGAGGTTGCAGGCAAGCGCTTCTTCCACTCCGTACTGTATCATCGGCTTGTCGACGATCGGGAGCATCTCCTTCGGAGAAGCCTTGGTCGCCGGCAAAAAACGCGTCCCCAATCCTGCCGCAGGAAAAATTGCCTTTTTTATCCCTTGTTTCATGAAATAGCTCCTTTGAAAAAAGTGATAAATTATAGCACAGATTACCGGATGGCATCCCTTGGAATGAAGGCTCCGAATTGACTCATAATACGTGTTACCGAAAAAACATGCATGGGAAGAGGCAGTTTCAACGAGTTCACGATCGAAGCGAGAGTATCTTGAGGCAATTTATCAGAGGTACAAGGCAGGAATCCGTAAGCAGAAGCAGCTTGTGCTGGACTAATTCTGAGCTGCCTGCGGATACCATCGAAAACATGCCATACGACTCCTGAAGAAATTCAGACGGTTTATCAAGCCGAAGCAGGAAAAGAAAGGCGGATTGCCGGTATACTAGGCAGAGTCGATTATTGTCCCTCTGAAGCGTATACGGCTGGCGGCGAATCTCTCTTGCTCCTCGAGGCGTAAGGCCATGTTGCCGCTTTGGATGCCTGGCTATACATGGAGAAGAGGCTTGAAAAGATCTTCCAGTTGTGTATGAAAATTCACGTTGGGTCTCCGATCCTTCGGTAACATTTTCCTATGAGTCAACCGGGGCTTAACAAAAGACTCAACGCTTACGGATGTTCCAGAGCTGAGGCTGTCGGTATGATGCGCCGGTACTCACTTTCGGTTACCGATGACTGCCACTTCCCTGCATGCCGGCCTATTCCCAGGATGCCGAAGAAGAGCAGGGTGACAAAGATAATGAATACAACCGGATGAAGCGTGCGGCGTCCAGATATAGATATCTCAAGTGCACCTTTTGCAGGGCAGCGGCTTACACAGGTGAGACATCCCGTGCATTCAGGTGTGCGGACGCTGGGCAGGCGCTCAACCGGAATGAGCGAAGGGCAGTTATTGGAGCAGAGTCCGCAGTGGATGCAGGCTTCATTGTTTCTGGTTATCTTCAACGGGCTGAATGTGCTTAGCAGTCCCAGCAGGCCACCATACGGGCAGAGATACCGGCACCAGAAATTCCGGTATACCAGCGAAAGCAGAAACAGGATAACGAGGCTCGCCAACGTTGTTGCACTCATCCTCGTGAAGAAATAGAGCATTTTTACATCAGCGATTTTATAGTAATCTCCCTCGATAAAAGAGGCAATAGCGCCAGGGTTCATTTTGATAAGGATGATATATATAAATAATGCCATGAGAAGATACTTGACCGACCGCAAGGTATAATCAACCCATCGGTGCATGCCGAACTGATGTTTAAAGAGCTGTTGACGGAGCCTCCAGACTGCGTCGGACAAGGCACCGACAGGGCAGATCCAGCCGCAGAAGCTTTTCTTCAGCAAAAGCGCCATCACCAGCGCGGCAATGAATATGACCAGTCCTGCGGGATGTATCCGGTCGAAGAAGCCTGTGGTCAGCCAGAGCTTCAGGGACATAAGTGCACCTATCGGTAGAAACCCCTCGATCGAGGCTGGTCTGTCTGCCTGAGATAAAAGCGTTGAAACGGTTAATCCCCCTGCAGATATACTGCCTTCATATTGTCCGACAATATGATGAAATGCATATCCGGCATAGAGAAGGAAAAGGAATATATACGCTTGAACAGCGTATCGTGCATACCTGATGTATGACCTGTCTATTATTGCCATGGTCTTATTTTAATACAGAAGGTGAGCTGTGAGATATGATCTGTATCAGGTAACTATCAGAGATGACATGGAAGGTTGGAATATTGATTGTTTTCATAATAGTTCACTTCACAAAACTATCAAAAATATAGCACGTTAAGATCAGGGAATGAATATTCATGAACCCTGATGTAATGACGAAGAACAGGGAAAAGATTGAGGCTAATGGTGGTTCTATATGAATAAAGAACGTTACTAGTCGCCCCGCATCGCCGGTAGGCGTCTGCCTGCTTTCAGCCTTCTATATCATCGGCAAGGGGCTTGGGGCTTCAAGTGCTTTTGCCTTGGCTGTTCGGTTGTATTGAAAAGTGTAGTCCCTGATCATGCCGCCAACCTGCAGTATTTTGGGCGTTCGTTTGCGGCCGCATCCCAGCTGCGGGACTGGATTGTTTTTGAACTGCTCGGCGTGTTTGCAGGGGGTCTGACCGGGGTGCTCCTGGCAAAGGGGTTCAGGGTCAGGATAGACCGGGGCAGCACAATGCCGTCAGCCGTGCGGTTATTAGCGGCATTCGGCGGCGGCACGTCAGCTTAGCGAGCAGGCTGGCCAGGGGTTGCACAAACGGGGTTGCGATCTCAGGCCGGTTGTTTGTCATAGCCATGTTTATTAGCGGGTTCATTACTGCGGCTATTTTCAGGAGGCTATGGGTATGACAGGTCCTCTCTTTGAATATGGCCTATTCAGCAATTAAACAAGTCTGATAGTTGCTGTTGGTATCGGTTTCTTCTTCGGCCTGTTTCTCGAACGCGGAGGACTCGGTGATCCGCTCCAACTGATCGGGGTCTTTTACCTGACGGATTTTACCGTGCCGAAGTTCATGTTTACTGCCATCCATGAAGGTCAACGGCCTAAACCACTGGATCGTACTGTTGTTCCTGGCTGGTGTCGCCCTGCTCAGGTTCTATCTCATGGAGCGTTACGAAAAGAAGACGCACTGAAAGAAATGCCGGAAAATCCATTGACGGATTGAAGGTGATATTGTTACATTACCTCATGCCGGGAGGAGTGAAAAGTCAAAACATTGCAAGAGTGTTGTTTCTTGCCTATTTTCTTGTTTATGCCATATCACCTCTTTCGCGCACTCTAATGCCGCAAAATGCACCAGAATTAGTTTCCTCAAGCAGTGCTAATTACTCAACGAGTCACTTGCATATATTTATCTGGGAAGTTATTTTCTCCCGGCTGACACACGGTTATGACGCAAATAATGACAGGGAAGGCGCCGGGGTCAGGGTTCTCATCAAGAAGGCGCGTGCAATTCTTCCTGAAGATATTAGCAAGAAAAGCAATTCGCAGGAAAGGGCTTCTCTTATTGAGTTCCTATTCTGTTCTCCTATTCAAATCTCGTCACAGTATTTCATTGAAGATGAGAGCTGGCAGCCTGCTATTGTAACAGGCTCTCTCTACTCCGGCCATTCTCCGCCTTATTCTAATTATCTGTCTTAAATCACCAGTCACGATCATAAAATCAATTGCTTTTGGACAAGGCAGCGATAGCTGTCCATGATATTGCATGTTGCGCAAATACGTTCTGGTGCTGAACCATTATTTGGAGGATTAAATGAAAAAGTTATTTTTTGCTGTTATTGCTGTGGCTGTTATCATTTCGGGGTGTGCAAAAAAAGAGATAATTAAACCGGTTGACCAGCCCACGACAGAACAGAAGCCGGCAGACAATATACAGTCTGAACAAAAAGCTGTCCCGGTTGAAAAAGTTACCTCTCTGGACCCGGCAGAGAAAGACAAAGCAGCCCTCGACAGTGCCATAAAAGTACTACAGGCACGGTTGAAAGATATTCATTTTGACTTTGATAAATATATGGTCAGGAATGAGGACAAGCCGATACTTAAAGAGGTTTCCGATGTGCTTCTGAGGAACAAAAACGTTAAGGTCATGATCGAGGGTCATTGCGATGAGAGAGGTACAAATGAATACAACCTGGCATTGGGGGACAAGAGAGCAAACGCTGTTAAGGAATATCTGCGGTCGCTCGGTACCCCATCAGGAAAAATCGATACAATTAGCTACGGGGAGGAAAAACCGCTTTGCAAAGAGAGTACAGATGAATGCTGGGCAAAAAATAGACGGGCGCATTTTGTATTAAGTGGCGCTCGTCAATAGCAATTGCTGTTAAAGTCGGCGAGAAGAATGTGACAGGCTTGCCTGTCTGGTTGAAAGCCCTGCGGCCTGCAGTGACCGCAGGGTGCCGATTTTATACATGCCTATACGATGGAACAAAAGAAAAGAATAACGATATTAGACGAAAGAGTTCTTGTGCACAAAATTATCTAAAACAAATGCTTCTTGATTCTTTAAGTTTCAGGCTTTTTTTAAGAAATATATATCAGGCAATATATAAATAATATTTATCGTTTTACTTATACCAAGGTGGTATATAATTATTCATGCTTGTCTTTGCCGCCGGCGTTGGGAGGACCTCCTGATGAACAACAGGGAAATCTGGCTGTTTGTCTTTTTGTCGGGGGTGCTGCTGTTCAATTGGCCCTTTCTTGAGATATTTTCCCAATCGGCTTGCTATTATCTTTTTGGCATTTGGGGTCTGTATATTCTGGCAATAAAACTCTTCATGGCTGCCATGCAGCGCCGCGGAGAATAGCGTGTTTCAAGGCTGGCTTCTTTTCTTCGGCATCCTCGGGTATCTGAGCCTTCTCTTTCTTATAGCGCACATTGCTGACCGCAGGGAGAAGGCCGGCAGGAGCATCGTATCGAACCCCTATGTCTATTCCCTCTCACTCGCAGTCTATTGCACCTCCTGGACGTTTTACGGCAGTGTGGGCAGGGCTGCAAACTCGGGCCTATCATTTTTGACGATATATCTCGGCCCCACACTGATGGCATCTCTCTGGGTGCTTCTGCTGAAAAAGATGATCCGCATTGCCAAAGAGAACAGGATTACGACACTCTCTGATTTTGTCGGCTCCCGCTACGGGAATTCTCTGGCCCTCTCCGCGCTGATCACCATCGTTGCTGTGGTCGGCATTACCCCGTATCTCGGTCTCCAGATTAAGGCCATCATGAGCTCTTTTGCTATTCTTACGGGCTCTACACAAGGGATCTCAGTGGCAGGGTGGATGATAACACTGATTCTTGGTGTCTTCTCTATCATCTTCGGGGCCAGGAGGCTCGATACATCCGAGCGGCATGAAGGCCTTGTATTTGCAATTGCCTTTGAGTCGATCGTCAAGCTGGCTGCATTTATTTCCGTGGGTGTATTTGTTACCTATGGACTTTTCAACGGATTCGCCGAAATCATGGACAAGATAAAGAGTTCGGATTATGGCGAACTTTTGTACATTGGGAACGGCACGCCGATCAGTTATGCAGAATGGGCTTCGCTGACCTTCCTCTCAATGATGGCGATCATGTTTCTCCCTCGTCAGTTTCATGTTGCTGTTGTCGAGAACTCCGATCCGTCTCATGTGTCGAAGGCGATCTGGCTATTTCCTCTCTATCTTCTGCTGATCAATATTTTTGTGCTCCCGGTGGCCTTTGGCGGACTACTCCTTGGGGGCAGCCAGTCTGCTGCCGATAGTTTTGTCCTGACGATCCCTCTTGAACAAGGAAGACATATGCTGGCTTTTTTTGTCTTCATCGGCGGTTTTTCAGCGGCAACAGGCATGGTGATTGTCGAATCGCTCGCCCTCAGTACGATGGTAATGAACAGTCTTGTCATGCCTGCTATCTTCCGGTTCAATGAGATGGAGGGTTTTCCGACCGTCATCCTGAATATCAAGAGGATGGTTATACTGGGCTGCACATTTCTGGGCTACGTTTTTGCCATCTCTATCGGCGAGTTTTACAGTCTGGTCGACATGGGACTGAAATCGTTCGAGGCAGTCACCATCTTCGCTCCTTCCATAATTTTCGGTCTCTACTGGAAACGGGGCAATAAAAATGGCGCAGCGGCCGGTATTATAGCCGGTTTCATTATCTGGATTTATACCCTACTGGTTCCTGCGTTGTTCAAATCCGGGCTGCTGCATGAACAGGGTCTTTTTCAGTATGTGGTGAACTCCAGATTGTTGAATCCGCATGCACTGTTTGGAGTTGAAGGCTTTGACAAATGGAGCCATACTCTTTTTTGGGGATTGCTTTTGAATATCATCTGTTACGTTGGTTTTTCGATCTTTACAAAGCAGGATGTCGAAGAGGAAAAGCAGGCACTTATGTTTGTTGAGTCATATACCCTGCCGATGTTTCCTGTTAAGAGCAATTACAGCGCCAAACAGATCCAGGAGATCCTCGGGCAGTATATCGGAAAAAGAGAAGCGGTTGAGATAGTCAGGAGTTTTCTCCAAAGGCACGGCATACGGCGAGAACTGCTGAATCAACACGAGTATACTCTGCTGAGAGACGAGGCGGAGCGGGTGCTTTCCGGGGCCGTGGGAACGGCTATTGCAACGATTATCCTGGAGGACAAGCTGACGCTGACAGAGCAGGAGCGGGGAGATATTTCAAGCTCGATCAAACAGATGACCGAGACGCTCAGGCTATCCCGTCAGGAACTCGCAACCGCAAACCGGAACCTTGCATATCTGAAGGAGTTCAGCGAAAATATTATCGAGAGCGCGCCGGTTGGTATCGTGACTCTTGATGACTCCCTGCGGGTGCGGTATTGGAACAAAGAAATTGAAACGTTGACCGGGATTAGGAAATCTGAGGCGTTTAACAGGTCAATCGTTGCTGTGCTGCCCTGGCTCACGCGGGAGGTCATCCAGGAGGCTGAGCACCACGATGCAACCATCCTGACCCCGCAGTTCCAGACCTTCGAGATCAATGTCAGTCCGTTTAAGGACCCGTCCGGAGGATTTGTTGTGATTTTCGAAGATATCACCGAGAAAAGAAAGATGGAGGAGCAGCTTCTGCAGACATCGAAGCTTGCGAGTCTCGGCAAACTGACCGCCGGAATTTCTCACGAGATCGGGAACCCGCTTGCCTCTATATCGTCTCTTATCCAGGAGCTGCGGTCGCTTAGGATCGGGACACTGATCAGTTCACGCGAAGGGAGCAGGCAGGAGAATGCTGAGGAGAAAAGGCGCACAGCATTGCAGCCTCTGCCCGAGGCTGAATTTATAGAAGGTTCTTTAAAGACGATCAATGGCCATATCGAAAGGATTGCAAATATAGTCAGGAGTCTTAGCAATTTTGCGCGTACATCAGGACGCGATAAAAGTATGTCTCAGCTTGGAGAGATTCTGGACCGTACGATCAATCTGGTGCGATACGACAAGAGGTTCAGGAATGTGCACTTGATCCCTGAGATTGGTCTCCTGCCCTCGGTGCGGGTTAATCCTGATCAGATCCAGCAGGTATTTCTGAATATGATGCTGAATGCGATTGACGCGATGCCTGAAGGCGGAGAGTTGACTATTTCTATGAAGCAGGAAGGAGACATGGTTGTTATGAGCTTCTGTGATACTGGCGCCGGCATCGACGACGCGGTCATCGACAGGATTTTTGACCCCTTCTTTACCACAAAGCCGGTCGGGAAGGGCACCGGACTTGGTCTGAGCATTTGCTATGGTATAATCAGAGAGCATAACGGTAGAATAAGTGTCAAAAGCAAAAATGGTGAGGGTACGACGTTTACGATACGTCTTCCTGTGCATGACTGATCTCGGGACTGATCCAAATGATTGATCAATGGGCCGGCAAACTTCAGCACATCTATGACAGGGGAAGAACCAACGAAGGGAATTATTTTTGATAAAAAGGGTGAATCTGCTTCGCGAATTTTCTGTTCCCCTTATCTTTGGCGTTGCGCTGGCCATGATCTGGGCCAACCGTGACCCTCTCAGCTACTATGCGTTCCTGCATTCTGCTTTTATTGGCTCTCTCAGTTTTCATTTTTTGACAAATGATATATTCATGGTGTTTTTTTTCGGCATCGCCGCGGCGGAGTTAACCCGGAGTTTTCTGCCGGGAGGAGCTCTCAACCCAGTTAAAAAAGCAATAAACCCAATTCTTTCTACCTGCGGTGGCGTTGTGGGACCAGCAGTAGTTTATCTTGCACTCAATGCCCTTATGGGCTCGCAGAGTCTGCAGAGGGGGTGGGGCATACCGACCGCAACGGATATCGCCTTTGCTTGGCTTGTCGCACGGATGGTGTTCGGAGCCAATCACCCGGCCGTATCGTTCCTGTTACTCCTCGCTGTAGCGGATGACGGGATTGGGCTTGCCATAATCGCTTTTTTCTATCCAAACCCGAAACTGCCTGTCCATCCGGTATGGCTTGTCCTCACCTTGGGAGGCATGACAGTCGCATACCTACTGAGGGCTTATCGTATGCGATCATACTGGCCCTATCTCCTTGCAGGCGCGGGGCTTTCATGGGTTGGTCTGTACCGGGCGAATCTTCATCCTGCCCTTGCTCTGGTCTTTATTATACCGTTTCTACCTCATGCTAGAGAGGAACATAAACGCTTTTTTGAAGTCGATATGACGGATCGCTCAGCCAGCGCGCAGTTTGAACATGATTGGAGATCATTGTCGACTTCGGGATGTTCATGTTTGGGCTTGCCAACGCTGGGGTGGAATTTTCGCGCATAGGGACCGCAACGTGGCTTGTGCTGGTTTCCTTGATTATCGGCAAATCCTGTGGCATTTTTCTTATGGGTTTTTTTGAGCGAGAGTCTTGGTTTTCCACTGCCCGGAGGGATAGGGAAAAAGGAGTTGCTTGTTGTAGGCATTATAGGTGGGTTCGGTTTCACCATTTCACTGTTTGTCGCCGGCGAGGCCTTTACCGATCAGTTGCTGCAGGGCGCAGCTAAAATGGGTGCGATTATGAGCGTCTGTGCAGCGCTGATTGCAGTTGCCGCAGGCAGAATCTTGAAAGTCAAGAGGATGCCCTGAGGGGACAGAGTCTCAAAAATGCTGGAAGTGTGTCGGCCTGTGCATGTACCATAGTGAGGNNAGTTCCCGGTAAATGAGGCATAATGGCTGAAAGACTTCTTATTGTTGAAGACGAAGAAACGCTCAGAGAGTCCATGAGACGCGTATTCCTGCGTGAGGGGTATGTGGTCGAAGCCGTAGGCAGCGCCGAGGAAGCGATCCCGATCATAGAAAGCAGTTCATGTGATCTTGTCCTTACTGATATTATTCTTCCGGGCATTAATGGCATTGAACTATTAAAAAAATGCCGGGAATTTAATCAAGATCTTATTGTTATTATCATGACTGCCTATGCTTCCCTTGAAACTGCGGTTGAGGCACTCAGGGCCGGGGCGTATGATTATGTTGTCAAGCCGATCATGCATGATGAGATAAATCGCATTGTCAAAAATGCTCTGAGGGAGCGGGCCCTGCGATCAGAAAATGTGATTCTTAAAAAACAGCTGGGAGATCGGTATGATTTTGAAAACATTATCGGCCAAAGCAGCATTATAACGAGCATGATCGAGGAGGTAAAAAAGATTTCTGACGCCAGGAGCCATGTGCTCTTGCTCGGAGAGACCGGCACAGGAAAGGAACTGTTTGCCCGCGCTATTCATTTCAACAGCATGCGACGGGAGAAGCCTTTCATCCCCATCAACTGCAGTGCTATCCCGGAAAATCTCCTTGAATCCGAGCTGTTCGGGTACGCGAAGGGTGCTTTCACCGGAGCGGTAACTACGAAAAGGGGACTTTTTGAGGAGGCTGACAATGGAACCGTCTTTTTGGATGAAATTGGTGACTTGAGTCAGCCGCTCCAGGCCAAGCTTCTGAGGGTTATTGATGACTGTGAAATTCGTCCACTGGGAGGTGTTCAGTCAAAAAAAATCGATATACGATTTATTACTGCGACGAACAGAAATCTCACCCGGGCAGTTAAAGACGGGACATTTCGCGAAGACCTCTTTTACCGGATTAACGTGGTGACTCTCCGCTTGCCATCCCTGCGGGAAAGAAAAGAGGATATCCTGATCCTGTCACGTCATTTTCTCGAGAAGTATGCGCGCGAGATCGGCAAGAATGTCAAGTATATTGATGACGCAGCTCTCCGATTGCTCATGGCCTATTGTTGGCCAGGCAATGTTCGGGAACTCCAGAATATTATCGAAAGAGCTATCCTCATTAGTGATGGCAATACGGTATTCCCGGAACATCTGCCTGAGGTGCTGAGAGAAGTTACTTCTTTTTCTTCAGAATCAATAGAAAAAGCCCTTTCAATAGAAGATTATACTAAAGAGTTCATTCTGAGATATCAGGAATCATATAACGAACAGAAATTATCGGAACTCTTGGGAATTACACGAAAGGCATTATGGGAAAAGAGAAGAAAGTGGGGTTTGCCAAAGAAAATTGTTACTGAACTACCCATTAAATAAATTTAATGTAACTTATTGTAGCACGCGTGAATGCACTGAATTTAAATGATTTTTTAGCTTAGGACAGACAAATGTAACTAATAGTAACGTTTTATCTTTACCCTAAAGCTTCAGATCTACATTACCCTTATAATTGCTGGTATTTCAAGCCTAAGTCGTAATGCTATCACGCTGATAAATAAGGATTATTCTCGTTTATTACCCTTCATGGCACATAAATTGCTGTTGAATGGTCATGCTAGCGGAAGAAGTAAAAGGCTTTCTCAGAAATGTCCCGCCCTTTCAGTTTCTCGAGGACAATTCTCTCTCCAACATTGCTGCTGATATATCCCTTGAATTCTACCCCAAAGGCGCTACGATACTCCGTCAGGATGGACCTCCCAGTGATGTTCTTCGAATCATCAAAAAGGGCGGGGTCAAGGTATTTATAGCATCAGAAAACGGCGATGAGGTGATTATAGATTATCGCAGTGAAGGGGATGTCTTTGGCCTTCTGTCTCTTGTCGGAGGTGATAAATCAAGGGCAAATGTTGTTGCAATCGATGATACTATCTGCTATCTGATCAAGAAAGAAAAAATCTTAAAGCTGATAGACACGAACCCTCTTTTTACCGAGTTTTTTCTGAAATCATTTCTCAGCAAGTATATCGATAAAACCTATAAGGAAATGCATAACAAAAGTCTTCTTTACGGAGGAGGAGAAAAACTTCTCTTCACGACACCAGTCGGAGAAATTGCGACCAAGGTTGTTATGACCGCCTCGCAGGAGATCACGATACAGGAAGCTGCAGAAATCATGTCGCGCGAGAAAAACAGTTCTCTTATCCTTGTAGACCGGGAGGGTATCCCCACCGGCATTGTGACCGACAGAGACCTGAGGGACAAGGTCGTCGCAAAAGGCAGAAATCCCGACGACAAGATCAACCGGATTATGAGTGTATCGCTGATCAAGGCAGAAGCGCGCGATTACTGCTTCGAAGCCCTGCTCAAGATGATACGTTATAACATCCATCACCTTCTCGTGGTTGATGAGGGGCGGATGAAAGGCATCATAACCAACCATGATCTTTTAATGCTCCAGGGTACCTCGCCGATCTCGGTTGCTCGTGAGATCGAAGGGCAGCAGACTATAGAGGGACTCATCCCGGTATCGAAGAAGATCAATAAAATTATAGGCCTTCTGTTAAATGAGGGTGCACGAGCGAGCAATATTACCCGGATCATCAGTGAGATTAATGACCGGCTCCAGAGGAAGATTCTTGAGATTACTGAAAAGAAGTTAGGTATGCCGCCGGTAAACTACTGCTGGATTATTTTTGGCAGCGAGGGACGCAAGGAACAGACCTTCAGGACTGACCAGGACAATGCGATCATTTACGCCGACCCCTATTCTGAAGAAGAGGGGGTTGAGATCAGGCGATATTTTTCCGACTTTGCCACCTCGGTCAGGGAAAGCCTTGTACTATGCGGGTTCCCGATATGTCCCGCGAATTATATGGCGAGTAACCCCCAGTGGTGCCAGCCTGTGAGGGTTTGGAAGAAGTATTTTTCTACCTGGATCTATACGCCGACGCCGGAAGCCGTGCTGAGATCACTGATATTTTTTGACTTCAGGCCGTTGCATGGTGACTTCAGCCTGGCGGATGAGGTTCGGGAATCACTGAAGACGGTGCTGGAAGGTCAGATGATCTTCCTCGGGTATATGGCGAATACCATTATAAAGAATGCTCCGCCGGTCGGGTTTTTCCGGTCTTTTATTGTGGAGAAGGGCGGAGAACATAAAGACCTCCTCAATCTCAAGGTGAAAGGCTTGGCTCCGTTTGTCGACATGGTGAGGCTGTTTGCCCTTGAGAAGGGTCTTCGTGAGACCTCCACCATTGAACGGATAGGCGCATTACGGGCCATACATACCATATTGAATGAATATGCCGAAGAGTTGGAGTATGCATTCGAATTTATTATGCACTTGAGGATTGAGCATCAATTCAGGCAGATAGAGTCCGGTATTGAACCAGATAATTTCATCAACCCCAACAACCTGAGCACCCTTGAGAAAAAAATAATACGTGATGCTTTTACGCTCATCTCGAAGATGCAGGACATTCTGATTGAGCGGTATAAACCGCTCATATGGTGATACCGATGATGGATTTTCTGAAGTTGAGAAAAAGAAGAATGACCATGACGGATCCTGCCGGCGATATACGGGAATCGCGCTTTGTTGTAATGGATACGGAACTGACCGGACTGAACGAGAAGAAAGACTCGATAGTCTCGATAGGTGCGGTGAGGATGCTGGGGGGCAGGATTGAACTTGGCGATGCGTTCTGTCGATTGGTGAATCCGGAGAATGGAATGACAGCGGAAAGCGTGGTCTTCCATGAGATTATGCCGTCAGAGGTATCTGAAAAGCCCGATATCAAAGCGGTCTTGTCCGAGTTCCTGGAATACTGTGGCAGCGACATTCTAGTCGGTTTCTGCGTGAGCATTGATA
>PLXX01000098.1 GCA_003153275.1 Nitrospiraceae bacterium
CAATCAGGTACATGCACAGACTGAAAAAGATATAGATCGCCAGGACTATGCCAAAAAACACCAGCGTAAAGCCTGCAAAAAGACCACCCATGAGCATAGGGATTGCAAACAGCGCTCCTGCTCCTGCCGGCATGCTCTGTTGAGCTTTTGGCAAGGGAGGGATTGGTGCAGACGGCTTCGTCACGTCAGCTGTAGCAGTCGTAGAAAGTGCTGAAGCCATCTGCGGTTGCTGCTTGGCTGCAGCCTGGGGCTGGACCGGCGGCTAAGGTTTTTGAGGTTGTGCGGCCTGTTGGGCTGGGACTGCAGCCTTAGCAGGGTCAACCGCAGCGCCCCCTGACTCGGCCGGCTGAGTCTTCCCTGGATCCTTTACCGGTTCCTTCCCCGGAGAGTCCGACACTTTTGCCGGAGGTGTTTGCGCTTTCGGATGCGTGTCAGCCGAAAGCTGTCCTGTTGCAGGAGGGGCATTATCGGGTGATGTCCTTCTGCCCTTTTTCTTTCGTGCTTTTACGGGTTTTTCCGGCTGGTCTCCATCCCCGGTTTTATTTATCGGCGAGAACGAGGGATTAAGAAGATATGCATTCTGGAAATATTCATTCGCCTCATCAAAGCGCTTCAGCTTATAGAGCGCGTAGCCCATCAGATAGTAAGCGGAAGCATCAGGCTTCCGTGCTATATATTCCTGAAGATGACTGACCGCCTCTTTATATTTTCCGCTGTCATAGTACGTTCGGGCGATATCATAATCACTGGCGGCACCCGCAATAGCTGCGCTTCCCATGATTACCATGAGCAACACCAGAAAAACAACACGAACGGTTTTTTTCATGTAAACCCCCATTCTGCAGTTATTTTATTCCTCATCCCCGTTTATACCATAAAGCCTTTTCATAAGGGCGATAAGCTCATCACGGTCCTCCGAATCATCCTTTAACGCAATGGTCGGTGGATGTATCAGCTTATTGACAATTGCGGTNNATGCAGGGCAGACATCCACCTGCCGAATTTTTCCACTTCCTCCCTTATGATACCTTCAGCCTTGTCAGCTTCAGCCCTTCTGCCCTGAAGATTGGTGTCGACCACATCCTGGAGGTTATCGACATCATACAAATAGACGTTGTCGATTTTATTGATCTCCGGATCAATATTTCTCGGCACTGATATGTCGATAATGAAAACCGGCTTCTGTTTTCTTTCTTTCATGATCTTCAGCATCTGCTCACGATGGAGAACATATGCCGGAGCACCGGTCGAGCAGATGATGATATCTGCATGGACCATTTCCTGCAGAAAGTCCTCAAAACGGACTGGCCTCCCATTAAACTCAGATGCGAGTTCGCAGCCGCGCTCATATGTCCGGTTGACCACCATGACCCCGGTAACCCCATTGCTGAGGAGATGACGGGCAGCAAGTTCCGCCATCTCGCCGGCGCCCATCAGCATGACGGACTTGTCTGCGAGGTTAGTGAAGATCTTCCTGGCAAGTTCGACCGCTGCAAAGCTGATGGAAACAGCATTCTCTGCAATACGGGTCTCTGTCCTGACTCGCTTCGCGGTCGATATTGCTTTTTTCATCAGCTTGTTCAGGAGCACCCCTGTTGTCTTTTTGCTGAGGGACAAATTAAAGGCGTCCTTTATCTGGCCGAGAATCTGCGGTTCACCGAGGACCATGGAATCCAGACTCGAAGCGACCCTGAATACATGTCGGACTGCCTCGGGTCCCTCCAGGGCAAAAAGAGATGTCTCGAACTCAGACCGCGCCATATCGTGAAGGCCGGAGAGGAAATCCTTGATCTGGCAGGATGCAGCCGGAACATTGTCGACACAGGTGTAGAGTTCCACCCTGTTGCAAGTCGAAAGCACGGCAACCTCTTTAACGCTCGGCAGCGAGCGGAGGCCCAGAATGCCCTCTTCGAGTTTGTTCCCGCTGAATGCCAGCCGCTCACGGATGTCAACGCTGGCTGTTTTGTGGTTAACGCCGAGAACGAGTATCTTCATACAAATGCATGCAGACCTTTGAGGAGAAGATTAACGCCAAAGAAGGTGAAGAGTACCGCAAAAAAGCCGACGACCGAGAGTAGTGCAGCCCTTCTGCCCCTCCATCCGGCTATCAGCCGCACATGAAGAACTGTCGCATAAATAAACCAGGTTATGAGTGACCAGACCTCCTTGGGGTCCCATCTCCAGTAGCTACCCCATGCGCTCTCGGCCCAGATCACCCCGGTGATGATAGCGAGGGTCAGCAGCATCCACCCGATCGTGATCAGCCGGTAATTGATCTCATCCAGGATCTGAAGGCTCGGCAGACGCTGGAACAGATCGCCCAGATGTTTTGATTTCACATGATGTTCCTGNNGTATGGATCCCGAACCAGTAGCTCTGCAGCACCGGGCTGAGAGGCCTGATCGTCCTCGGCAGGACTGTTGATGAGAGCATTAGGATAAAGACGACTGGCATGACGAAAGAACCGAACAGGTTGATCCGGTAGCGAGATTCGACAAAGAAGAAAAGCAGGATGATACACCAAGAGAAAAAAGAGGCCGCCTCATGGAGGTTCGATATCGGGATATGGCCAGCTATGACATACCGTGTGATTATGTTGGCCGTATGGATTGCAAAGCCAAGGATTGTAAGACCAAACATAATCTTTGAGGTAGTTTTGGTCCCTTTGAAGAGTTCAAGAATGCCGGCAATCGCAGCTGCGAAATAAAAGGTAAGGGCAAGTTCGAAGAGGATAAGCTCCATCAGAAGCAACCGAGCTGGCAGGCCTTTATCTTTATGCTGAGTTTATCTGCAGCTTCACCGACCTCTTTATAGGTAACTCCGAGATCATCGGCGATCTTCCGGGCAACAGCACAGTCGATTTTGCCGTTGATTGCACGCCTTTGTATTTCCTGTTTTATTGCTTCGCTCATATTGATTGACCAGTGTCCTTGCAAGACGTTATGACTACTTCTGACATATAGAAATATTACATTATACAGGGTAAAAACACAATTTCAGGTACCCAAAATCCACCATCAAACCTATTGCGAATGGTTGATTTGTTGGTGAATCAGGCAGGGACAGGGCAGCGTGTCTTCGGCTAATATCCAATTGGGAGTCCGGCCTCCTGCAGTTTCCGGACAATGCCGAACTCGTCGTACTGCAGCAGAGGCGGCACTGTTGCTTTTCCCGACCTCATGAGCGCTGTGAACTTCCCCTGAGCATTAATAAATCCAATCTCTGCCACAATCTCTTTCCCCTGCATATTGATTTCGCAATAGCCGCTGCCTGATCGGCTGTCGAGCGTAATATCGGTAAACCCATGGGCATTTGAGCCATCGAAGGTAATCCCAGTGACGTCATAGATCCTGACGCAGAGTGAGATACCTTCTGCAGGAAAGTCGAGAATAACAATCTCCCAGTCAAGAAAGATCAGGATAGGGTCGACAACGATCATGAAAAATACATTTTCGCCATATTCGGTTGGAAGAGCTCGAGACCTCTCCTTTTCCTTTTTTTCATCCGAAATATCTTCCATAATGTCTTCGCGGGGCAAAAATATCTTCAAGCTAGGCTTGGTGCCTGCCAGTCCCTCTCTGGCCTCGATCTCAGCGACGGAAAGGAGTTCGTCTTTAGACTCTTCTGCGGAAGGAACTGCCGGCCTGACTATCGGGGTCTTTTTCTCAGAGACCGCTGTTTTGGCAATAGCCCTGACCCTTGTTTTTCTTGCCAGTGTGTTGTCTGGTTCAGGTGCCGCACTCTTTTTCATCGTCTTCAGCCCGGTCTTCAGCACCGGCTTCTGCTGCCGAGCCTTTGCCGTAGACTGCAGGGCTGACTTGATTTCTTCTTTAGCAGTGGGCGCTGTCGTAGCCGCTTGTTTATTCTTTGACGACAATACAGGTAATGCGGCCTTCTTTGTCTTAACAGTGCTGACTCTCTTTTTTACAGTAACAACGGGTTCTTTCATTTCTTTCGGTTGCGTAATAATCCGAACGGGGGCCTTTTTTTGAGCAGCGCCTGCTGGCTTCACTTTTGTCTTTACCGCTGTTTCTGCGATTTTCTTAACCGGCTCAGCCTTCTTTTTTAACGTGACGTGAGCCTTTTTTATAGTTGCAGTTTTCTGTGTTATTTTACTCTTTCCAGTAGCCTTGGGTGCAGGTTTTTCAGGTTTATTGACCTGTTTTCCGGCCTTAGGCGGCTTTTTTGCAGCCTTCGCCGCTATCGTTATTTTCTTTGGTTTAGTCTCAACTTGTAACGCCGCTTTTGTCTCTTTTTTTCTGACATCAGGCTTTGCTATTGCTGATTTCTTTATTTCTGCTTTTTTCCTGACGACGGGCGCAACTCCGACCCTGACTGCAGGTTTTGATTTTATATCAGAATTGATTTTGGCTTTGACAACAGGCTTCAACACAGGCAGAGCAGTCTTGGCCTTGATCACCTTTTTCGTGATGACCTTCTTTCTTGTCTCTGCCTTTTGAGCGGCCTTTGCCCCGGCACCAGCCTTTGTCCCGCCGGCACTTGTCTTTGTATCATTCTTCATATTTGCCGTAGTTTTTGGCGTAGTCTTTGCCATAGTTTTTAACGGTGCCGCTGTCTTTTTCTGTGTTATTTTCTTTACTGTTTTTTCCATTGTGCGCTGCCCCCTTGAGCTATATTGTATCAGATTTAATGCGATGCGCGAACTATTTAATGTCTGTGTATAAAGCCATTAGTAATTTATATGCAGAATCTATTTAATGGGCCTCTGCCCAGTTCCTGCCATGGCCGATCTCGACCTTCACAGGGACAGACATCTTCAGGGCGTTTTCCATCTCCTCTTTCACAAGGGCTCTGACAGCGGTCAGCTCGTCTACCGGAAGTTCTACAAGCAGTTCGTCATGGATCTGCAGGATCATCCTGGCCTTGAGATCTTCACGGCGAAGACGTTTGTGAACATTGATCATCGCAACCTTGATAATATCCGCCGCCGTCCCCTGGATAGGTGAATTCATGGCCAGCCGNNCGCTTTCTCCCGAGCAGCGTACAGACATGGCCCCTCTCCGTCGCCTCGCTGATGACGGTATCGAAATAATTTCTGACACCAGGATGCTGCTCAAAATACTGTCTGATAAACCTGTCGGCCTCGCGCGTATCGATATTCAGCGTCCCTGACAGGCCGAAGGCCGAAATACCGTATATGACCCCGAAATTAACAGTCTTGGCTACTCTCCGCATATTAGAGGTAACTGCTTCAGGGGGGACGCCGTAAATCTCCGCAGCTGTCCGAGTGTGGATATCACGTTCGTTTCTGAAGGCATCGAGCAGACCCTGGTCCTGGCTGAGATGCGCAAGTATTCTGAGCTCAATCTGGGAATAGTCTGCAGACAGGAGAAAGTTGCCGTGATCGGCAATAAAAGCCTCTCTGATCGGTTTCCCCCACACACCTCTCACGGGGATATTCTGCAGATTCGGGTCGCTGCTGCTCAGCCTGCCGGTAGCAGTGACCGTCTGGTTGAATGAGGTATGGATGCGTCCTGTCACAGGGTCGGCAATAGCAGGCAGCACATCCAGATAGGTTGTCTTAAGCTTTGTAAGAGAGCGGTACTGCAGGACCTCCCGGGGTAGTTCATGCTGCGATGCCAGTTCTTCCAGCACATCCACATTTGTCGAGTAGCCTGTTTTGGTTTTTTTTGACGGCTTCAGCCCCAGTTCGTGAAAAAGGATGGCGCTCAGCTGTTTTGGTGAGTTGATATTGAACTCCCCGCCTGCAAGAAAATATATCCTCTGCTGAATACTCTTGATATCTTCAGCCAGTATTTTGGAGAGCCTGTTCAGTTTTGCTGCATCAATCTTTATTCCTGCCTTCTCCATATCCGCCAGGACCTGAATAAGCGGCATTTCAATATCACTATAGATATGCTGCATACCCTGTTCTTTCAGCTTTGCAAAGAGAATGTCTTTCAGTTCGAAGGTAAGAGCAGCATCTTCTGCAGCATAGGCGGTTGCTTCAGCGAGCGGCACTTCGGCAAAAGTGGCCCGTTTATTGAGCACCTCGACAAACGGACGCTTCCGCTTCGAGAGATATTCGAACGAGACCTCATCGAGGCTATGGGTCGCCTTGTTCGGGTTCAGCAGATACGCCGCGAGCATTGTAT
The DNA here is from genome assembly GCA_003153275.1 of Nitrospiraceae bacterium. Taxonomy (GTDB): domain Bacteria; phylum Nitrospirota; class Thermodesulfovibrionia; order Thermodesulfovibrionales; family UBA6898; genus PALSA-1316. The sequence goes on from PLXX01000098.1 coordinate 6,117, forward strand.
CGTAGAGCGGCCCTTTGACCCTGATATGCTCCTGTTCCAGTACCATCATATCGAATTTCAGGTTGTGACCGATCTTGGCGATTTTTTTGTCATTCATCACCGCCCCCAGCGCATGCAGAACCTGCTGTTTTTCAAGCTGGCTGCCGGCGCTCTCCAGAGTCAGCGCATGTGCCAGCGGGACATAGTAAGAGATCTCCGTAGCATTGCAGAGTGAGATTCCAACCAGACCGTCAGTGCGTGCGTTTCTGCCGGTCGTCTCAACATCAAATGCGATCTCACCATGTAATGACGCAAGAAATTCCTGCAGCTGTTGATGGGAAAGGACAGTTTCATACCTGCGGTCTGACAGGACGGATGCAGGCAGCATACGCATCATGCTCGAAAATTCGAGCTCCTTGAAGACTGATAGCAGAGCAAGCCAGTCAGGCTCTTTCATCGAGAGTTCATAAGAATCAATCTCCAGCGGGACCGCGGTGTCTATTGTCGCCAAGGTACGGCTCAAATTCAGGTTGCCGAGGTTCTCTGTAATCATCTTTCTGAATCTTTCCTTCTGTATCTGCTCGGGATGCTGAATCAGGTCATCGAGGCTGCTGAAGGTGGTGAGGAGTTCACGCGCAGTCTTCTCTCCTATACCCTTTACCCCGGGAATATTGTCGGAGGTATCGCCGGTGAGCGCCATAAATTCAACAACCCGCTCCGGCCCGACACCGAACTTTTCCCTGACATAGTCCGCGTCAAGTACCCTGTCCTTTATCGGATCAAATATTTTAGTATCGTCGTTGACAAGCTGCAGCATATCCTTGTCGGCGGTAACAATATAGACACTGTTCCCGTCTCCGGCAAAATGTTTTGCGAGCGTGCCGATAATGTCATCCGCCTCATATCCGGGTATCTCGAAGGTCTTGATATTGAACGCCGAGACCAGTTTTCTGATATAGGGGAGTTGCCGGACTAGTTCGTCAGGGGCCTCTTTCCGGTTTGCCTTGTAGTCTGCGTAGAGCATATGCCGTTCGGTCGGTGCCGGGGTGTCGAACGCCATCACGACGTAGTCGGGTTTTTTGTCCTTAATGATCTTCATCAGCATATTGGTAAACCCAAAGACCGCATTGGTCGGAAGTCCAGCTGATGTGGTAAGGCCCTTCACCGCATAAAAGGCACGGTAGACATAGGAGTTGCCGTCGATAAGATATATGTTCATAAGTGATTATACCATTACAATCAGGCTGCTCCGCCATGGTATGATAAAATCATATATATCAATATGGTGGGTATGATGAACGATTTGATACAGTGTTCAGGTTGTGGAAAGAATGTGAACCCGAAGAGCATGTTCTGTCCTTTCTGCGGCGGAAGGGTGCGGACCGGGAAGACTGTCGAGAACCCTGGCTGCCCCAGGTGCGGCACGGCGCTTGACTGTGAAAAAAGGGAGGAGATAGATATTGATGTGTGTCCGGCCTGCGGCGGACTCTGGCTGGACAGGGGTGAGTTCAGCATTGTCACAGCGGAATCCACCGTATACCGAGAGGAAAAGCTTAAAGAAGAATATTCGCGACCCGCGATGACTGAAAAGATAGAATATATACCCTGCGTGCGGTGCGGGAAGCTGATGATCCGAAAGAATTTCGGACGCATATCAGGTGTGATTATCGACGAATGCGCAAATCATGGTGTCTGGCTCGACAGAGGGGAACTCGAAAAGATCAGGCATTTTATACTCGATGGGGGACTCGAAAAAGAACAGTTCAGGGAGATTGAGCAGAACCGCCAGGAACTCCGGGAGGTTGCACAGCAGGTCGATGACCTTGCCTTCAGCCACAAGCTCATCCACTTCTGGAACTGGAAGAGGTGGTTTTTTTAGCACCAGCGTTGTAATACCTGTACGGTGAAATGGTACTATTCGAGCAGATTTGCTATCTCGGCAAAATCCTCCATACTAAGGGTCTCAGGGCGTCTTTGAGGGTCTATTCCCGTGTTTTTGAGAATGTCTTTTATTCCGGGCCCAAATGGCTTGAGAGAATTCGAGAGCGTCTTTCTCCTCTGCATAAAGGAAGTCTTGACAAGTTTGATGAACAGTGCTTCGTCTTTTACTCTGACAGCCGGCATATCGCGCGTCCTTATATGTACGACAGCAGAGTCTACTTTGGGGACCGGGTGGAAGGACTCTTTGGGAATCATGAACTTCATCTCGGGAAGCGTATAATACTGAAGCATGATCGATAGGACGCCGTAGTCTTTTCCCCCGGGAGCGGCGACAATTCTCTCGGCAACCTCTTTTTGGATCGTCAGAGTCATTGATTCCAGATTCTGTTTGGTCTCAAGCAGCCTGAAGATCAGCGGCGTGGTGATATAGTAAGGGATGTTTGCCACGACACTGAACCGGCCGATATCCTCATAGCGGTACTTCATGGCATCACCTTCGATCAGATCAATGTTCCGGAATGTCTTGAGCTCAGGGAGAAGTCTCAGGCAGAGTTCGTGGTCAAGTTCGATGGTTATGACTTTTTTTGCCCTCCCGGCAAGCAGCTTCGTCAGGGTGCCGAGGCCAGGGCCTACCTCGACAACCGTATCGTTCGGGGTGATGCCTGATGCCTCAACTATCTCTCCGAGGATTGAGGTATCAAACAGGAAATTCTGGCCAAGATGTTTTTTTGCCATTCAGATCCTCAGCCTCATATTCTCAACTTCTGTGCAAGCAACATCGCCTCGATCATGCTCGACGGGTTTGCAAGTCCTTTCCAGGATATATCGTAGGCAGTGCCGTGATCAGGAGATGTGCGGATTATGGGCAGTCCGATAGTGGTATTTACCCCTTTATCAAAGGCGATCATCTTAAGAGGGATCAGTCCCTGGTCATGATACATGCACACGATGATATCAATGCCTCCGTTATAGGCCTTGTGAAAGAGTGTGTCCGGAGGATAGGGGCCGGAACACGGTATGCCTTCGGCTTTGGCAGCTTCGATGGCAGGGATTATGGCGGTTCGTTCTTCCTCTCCGAACATGCCGGCCTCTCCTGCATGAGGGTTTAGTCCTGCAACAGCTATTTTCGGATTTTCAATGCCCAGCATGCCACAGGCTTTTTTCGCCAGCCGGATTGTTTTAAGAACAGTGTCATGAGTAATCAGCTCAGGAACACTTTTTATGGAGGTATGTATTGTGGTGAGGATAACGCGGAGAGGTCCGCCCGAGAGCAACATAGCATAATCCTTTGTGCCGGTCATCTCGGCTAACATCTCGGTGTGACCCGGCCATGAGAGGCCCGCAAGCTTAAGTGCCTCCTTGGTGATCGGGGCAGTGACTACTGCATCGACCTTCTTGTCCAATGCGAGCTGCACTGCTTTTTCGATGAACTTCACCGACGCCCTGCCACCTTCAGCCGTGGCCCTGCTTTTTTTGAAGCTGACTGCCGGGATCTCTATGAGGTTCAGGTCTGTATGGGAGACATTCGCATCTCCGGGGTCATGAATCAGCCTTATGCCGAGCCGGACTCCGGTCAGGCTGATCGCCTCTTCGAGCACCTTTCGGTCACCGATTACTACAGGCAGGCAGTCCTGAATGCTGCCTGGTCCGGCCAGTGCCCTGACGATTATCTCAGGACCGATGCCTGCCGGATCGCCCATGGTTATAGCAATCTTTTTCATTCTCCGATTATCTTGACGAGGGCCCGTTTTTTTCTTCTGCCGTCAAACTCTCCGTAGAATATCTGCTCCCAGGGGCCTAGATCGAGCTTGCCTTCGGTGATAGCAATGACGACCTCACGGCCCATGATCTGACGCTTCAGATGTGCATCGGCATTGTCTTCCCCGCGGTTATGGTGATAGAATGCGACAGGCTCATGAGGGGCCAGCTTCTCAAGCCAGACTTCATAATCATGATGCAGCCCGGACTCATCATCATTGATGAAAACCGAGGCAGTGATATGCATGGCATTGACCAGGGCCAGGCCTTCCTTGATGCCGCTTATCCGCAGGCAGCTATCCACCTCGGAGGTAATATTAATAAATGCACGTCTGGTCGGCACATTGAACCACAGTTCTTTACGAAAACTCTTCAAGGATAATCCCCCGCTGCTGCAAAAAAAAGATCTATTGGATATTCTAACACGCGAAATAGACTTGACATTAGTTTTTCCTCACTCGTTTGCGCCCAAGGTCAATAAGCCGCTATCAAATGAACTGGGTGATCGAAAGAACGGGGTGATAACGGCATGTGCGCTCATTCTCGGTCCGATATTGCCCGGACCTCCGAGGCACCGGCGCAACAAGCTGCTGAATCGGCTTACATGCCGTTATCACCCCTTCACAGTAGACCTGATAGTGGCGAGGGGAAATCAGTATGAATTGACTGGTTCACGTCTTCGCGGTTATCATAACTTCTATGTTTTCGCCTGAAAAACAGATGGAGATTGTTCGGCGGGGCGCTGTCGAGATCATCAGCGAAGAGGCGCTTCTGAAGAAGCTGCAGAAGTCCTGTTCAGAGAACCGGCCGCTCAGGGTCAAGGCCGGGTTTGACCCAACTGCGCCGGACATCCACGTTGGTCATACGGTCCTGCTCGAAAAGATGCGCCAGTTCCAGGAGCTCGGGCATGAGGTCATATTTCTTATCGGTGATTTCACTGGTATGATCGGGGATCCGACCGGGAAGAGCGAGACCCGGAAGATATTGACCAATGAGGCGGTGTTGCAGAACGCCGAAACATACAAGACTCAGGTATTCAAGATCCTCGACCCGGCAAAAACACAGGTGCGGTTCAACAGCGAGTGGCTCGGGAAGATGAGCGCGATCGAGGTTGCTCAACTCGGTGCGTTTGAGACAGTGGCGCGGATGCTCGAACGAGAGGACTTCAAGAAGAGGTTCAAAAATCAGCAGCCCATCAGCATACTAGAGTTTTACTATCCTCTGTTTCAAGGTTATGATTCGGTCGCGCTCAGGGCGGATATCGAGCTTGGGGGCACGGACCAGAAATTCAATCTCCTGATGGGCAGGTCAATGCAGAAGGCAATGGCGATGGAAGAGCAGGTGGTCCTCATGATGCCGCTCCTCGAAGGGCTCGACGGAGTGAACAAGATGTCGAAGAGCCTCGGGAATTACATTGGTATCAATGAGCCTGCCTTTGAATATGTCAATGGCGAACTGACCGGCATGTTCAAGAAGGTGATGAGCATCCCCGACAGCCTTATCGTGCGCTATTCCGAGCTTGTTAGCCATATATCGATTGATGAGGTTCATATCCTGAAGGCCGGGCTCACTGGCGGGACCACAGACCCGAGGGACGCGAAGAAAGAACTCGCGATGGAGCTTGTGACGAGGTATCACGGGCAAGAGGCTGCGGAACGGTCAAAAAAAGAGTATGTGGATTTCCTTGAGAACAGGAAAGTAAATCGAGATGCCATTGCATTAGTTGAGATAACAATCGCAGAAGGATCGAAAGCCAACTGGCTTCCCCAGGTTATGAAAGAAAACGGGCTTGCGAAAGGTACCGGTGAGGCGGTCAGACTGATAAAACAGCGCGGTGTCAAAGTAAATGATCATGTTGTCGAAAGCCCTGATACGGTGCTGGATGAAGGTGAACATATCGTCCGGGTCGGCAAGAGTAAGATCTTGAGGGTTGTTGTTTCTGCTGCGTAGTCTGTCTGCCTGCGTTTCTGTTTCTGCTGTTGACAAGAATTTCCGTAACAACATATAATTTCACATACCTATGAGCTCTAATATCCAGGAACTTTACGACTTAGGCAAGAGGCTTTATGAAGAGGGCAAGCTGCAGGCGGCTGAGCCTGTTCTGAGAGAAGTGATTATGCGCAATCCGAACTATGCCGATGTCCATAACAAGCTGGGCATCATTTACAATCTCAGGCGGGAGATGACGAAGGCTGCTGAACATTTTGAACAGGCGCTAAAGCTTAACCCGAGCTATACCGAAGTCTCTCTGAACCTTGCGATAACCTATAATGATATGGGCGAGTTCAAAAAGGCGCAGGAAGTCTTTTCGATGGCAGCCCAGATCGCCCATCCGGATCCGAATGCCCTTGACCCTTTTCTTGCGGGTAAGCTTGCCAACGAGCATTTCAGAGTAGGAAATATTTATCTCGAACTTAATATGAACGACGAGGCGATCGAGGAGTTCAATAAGGCGATCAAGCTATATCCGAAGCTGGCTGATGTCCATACGCGCCTTGGCGTAGCGCTCAGGAACAAGGGGCTGGCAGAAGAGGCCATTGTGCATTTTGTCAAGGCAAAACAGATCAACCCTCGTTATGGTCCGGCCTGGGTGCAACTTGGCCTCAGTTATTATATGAAAGGATTGACCGGTCTTGCCTTTGAGGAATGGGAGAAGGCACTCGAGCAGAATCCGGACCTTAAAGAGGCGGAGTCTTACCTGCGGTTTCTGAAAAAAGAGGATAAAGCCTAGTCTGTGTCCCTGCTTGATGTAAGGGATCTATCGGTTGCCTTCCGCACAGACGGCACAGCTATTCCTGCAGTAGTAGACCTCAGCTTTTCTATATCTGAATCTCAAATATTCGGTCTTGCCGGCGAGAGCGGCTGCGGCAAGAGCATGACCGCGCTCTCTATCATGGGACTTCTCCCCCAGAATGCTCAGGCCGCCGGATCAATACTGTTTAATGGCACTGACCTGCTGACGCTTGACCGCGAAGCGAAGAGACGTCTGAGAGGCAGTGAGATCTCCATGATATTCCAGGAACCGATGACGTCGCTCAACCCTGTCCTGACTATCGGCTATCAAATATCGGAAGTGCTGACAACTCACCTCAATCTTTCGAAACGGGATGCGTTGGAGCAGTCGATCGAACTGCTGAAGGCAGTGAAAATTCCGTCTCCTGAGATTCGGGCCGGGGAATATCCTCATCAGATGTCCGGCGGCATGCGGCAGCGGGTGATGATCGCCATGTCGATTGCGTGCAACCCGTCCCTTATCATTGCTGATGAGCCGACAACGGCACTTGACGTGACGATCCAGGCCCAGATTCTCGAACTTATCCAGAAGCTCCGCGAGGAGCGGAAAATGTCGATTCTTTTTATCACACATGATCTTGGCATCATAGCTGAAAATGCCTCACGTGTCGGTATTATGTATGCCGGCAGGATGGTGGAATCTGCTGCGACTGCGGAGCTTTTCAGCAACCCACGCCATCCTTACACCATTGGTCTTCTTGAATCGATTCCGCAGATGAAGGGGGCCAGGCTGCGTCCGATAGCTGGCACAGTCCCCCGCATGGATGCACTGCCGGCAGGGTGCGTCTATTCGAACAGGTGCAGCTATGTTCTGCCGGCGTGCAGGGCAGAAGAGCCCGCCCTGCTGCAGGTCAGCCAAGACCATATCAGCAGGTGCATCCGCGCAGGTGAAATAACATGGAACTCCTGAAGGTAACAGCGCTCACCAAACATTACAAAGTCAGGGGCGGACCCAGTGGTGGATTCATGAGTGGATTCGGAGGCGCAGACCCGGTCCTCAAGGCAGTTGACGGTGTTGATTTTTTAATTAACAAAGATAATGTCCTTGCCCTTGTCGGTGAGAGCGGTTGCGGAAAATCAACCTTGGCGAGGATGGTGCTCAGACTCATAGAGCCGACCTCAGGGTCGGTCGTGTTCAAGGGTAGTGATGTGCTTCATCTTCGAGGCGATGCACTGAAGGCCTTCAGGAAATCTGTCCAGATTATTTTTCAGGATCCCTTTGCATCTCTGAACCCGCGTAGGACGGTCTTTGATACCATCACCGAGCCCCTAATAATACACAGACTTGCAAATAGCCGGGACATGAGGGAATCAGCAGTAGAAATCCTCTCCCGGGTCGGGCTCGGTCCCGATGTCCTGACCCGCTACCCGCACGAGTTTAGCGGGGGGCAGAGGCAGAGAATCTGCATAGCGCGGGCACTTGCCGTCTCCCCGGAGCTGATCGTGGCGGATGAGCCCTTGTCTGCGCTGGATGTATCGATCCAGGCCCAGATCATCAACCTCCTGATGGACCTGAAGCAGAAGACCGGGATATCCTTTCTCTTTATAAGCCATGACCTGCGAGTGGTACACTATCTGAGCGACATGATAGGCGTTATGTATCTTGGCAAAATCATTGAATACGCATCAACTGATGACCTTTTTGCCCGGCCGATGCATCCCTATACCGTCATGCTGCTTGAATCGGCACCGAAAATCAAGGCAGCCAGGGGAGAAGAGACCAGGATACCACCGGCAAAAGGCGAGGCCCCAAGTCCCATCAATATGCCTTCGGGCTGTCCCTTTCATCCGCGATGCCCGAAAAGGTTCGAGCCATGTGACCGCGACATACCGCAGTTACAGGAAAGCCAGGGAAGACAGGTGTCCTGCCATCTCTGGAACACGAAGAGTTAAAGCAGTTTTTCTATCTTTGCGAGGATCTCTGCGTCGGTCCAGTCGTATTCCCCGAAAAACTTCTCGACAATCATCCCGTTTCTGTCGATCAGAAATGTGGTCGGCAGCGAAAACACCTTGAACTGTCTTGCGATCACCTTTCTGCCGTCGAGCAGGACGAGCAGGTCTATGCCTTTTTTGCTGAGAAAGTTCCTGGTGTCGGATGAAGATTGATCCACAGATACCGTAACAATCTCAAACCCGTGTGCCTTGAATGTCTTGTTCCTCGAAAGGGACTGCAAAGAAGGCATTTCTTCTGTGCAGGCAGGGCACCAGGTCGCCCAGAAGGTCAACAGGAAAACCTTGCCCTTCAGAGATGACGACAGATACCTGGCGCCCTTCAGGTCCTTTGTCTCAAATGCAGGTGCCTGGTTAAGCCTGTCGACCTCAAAGGGAGAGACCGGCTTTTCGGCAGCAGACAATCCACTGGCACAGAGTACCAGTACAAATAACAGTCCTGTAATGATAAACGAAAAATTATTATTCATAGTTATTATTCTACAGAGAAAACGCAGAAAGAGGCAATGTATTCTCAACCTGAAAGTATTTGGTATAGCGTGACGGGTTGTAGCTGAGAGAAAAATTATACAAAGCTGTTCTTCAGATAGGTCTGAGGGCTCAGGTAACGGTAATGCTCCGGCCTTCAAATTTCACGATCTGCCCTTTTCGTATTTTGCAGCGCTTGCGCAGCTCAACGACGCCGTCAACCATTACCCGTCCTTCAGCAATGAAAGCCTTCGCCATACCACCGCTGTCGCAAAACTGCATAACCTTCAGCAGGCTGTGCAGTTCGATAAACTCACTGTTTTTGAGCTGAAAATCTTCCATCTTCAGCAGGTGAACGGAACGTTGGTTCCGTTGCCTGCGGGAAGCCTCATCCTGAAATGAACAGTTCGAGGTCCTTGATGGTTGTTTCCTTTTCCGAGATTATCATCTTGACCACATCGCGTATGCTCACCAGCCCGACGAGGTGTCCTCCTTCCAGAACAGGGAGATGACGAAGATGTCTGCAATTCATTATCTCCATACACTGTTCTGTCGTATCCTCGGGCGAGACGCAATATACCGAGATTGTCATAAGTTCACTGACGGGAGTTTCCTTGGATGATCGACCCTTCAGTACTACCTTTCGTGAATAATCCCTTTCAGTGAAGATGCCCAATAAACTGCTTCCTTCGACAACAAGCAGGGCGCCAACATCCTTCTCGGCCATGATCTGCAGCGCCTCATAGGCGGTTGTATCGGGCATTATTGTCCAGAAACCCTTCTCCTTCTGTTCAAGAAGTTTTCGTACGGTGGCCATATCCTTTTCCTCCTTAGGTAGTCAATTTCTACCTGAGTCTTTAATATGTCTCTAACTTCTTTTTATCACAATGGGGTCATGCTGTCAACATGAAGTTGCAATGATGATTTCACCTATAGTTTCAATATATAAGAGGACCATGATGCGGTTCGCCACCGGGGGGCAATGGGTTGCAGCCTCTAAAATCCAGTATCCACAGGTCGATTGCCTTTGGTGGCTATTGAATCAGATCTATTGTAAAAGTACTATCGGAAAATTCGTCTTGCTTCTTTATCAGGAGCCATTCCTTGCTCTTGCCTGACATGCGGACTAAAGCAAACACACCTTTCAGTTTCTTTCCCGCAAAGACTATCTCCAACCGCTCTGACTCAAGGCTTCCGGCCTTCAACGCATACTCACCGCTGTCCCAGATAAAGACCTTCCCTGCGCCATACTGACCCTGCGGTATCGTCCCCTCAAACCCTGCATAATCAAGTTCGTGGTCATCGACCATGACTGCCAACCTCTTTTCAGCAGGATTCATGGACGGACCTTTCGGCACGGCCCAGGATTTGAGGACCCCTTCCATTTCAAGTCTCAGATCAAAATGAAGACGTGTGGCATGATGCTCGTGAACAACAAAGTGCGGCATCCGCTTACCTGACGTCCTCATGTCGTTTTATCGATCTCTCAGGTGATGTGATGGTAGGTTGCGGGCCTAACTTATTTAACCGTTCATGGACATACGAAAGCAGAGAAGCATGGACTCGATTGATTGTTTCTGTCCGGGGAAGCTGTGCAGCCATCCTGTTGAGATAGTCCTGTTCATCCAGCATCCTGATGGCTTCGTTGAAATTGAGGTCATAGGCCCATGACATCAGCATTAATTTGAAGTCGTTCATGGTCCTGAGATTTTTCATTGAAGCGGTATGCCTCTGGTCGATATCCAGAATGATCTCATCGGAATACACAGGAAGGTCAGGTAGTCCCATGCCTGCCTCTGAGACCATATCGGCCTGATCACTCTCGTAGAATCCAAGGAATATCCGCCAGATATCAAGTTTGTCAGCGTCCCGGACCATTTTCAGAAGCTGCTGGTGGTCCGGGTCTTCAAGGTCCGGCACCGCTAAGGCGTTATGAAACCGGACGGCGTTTATGATTCCTGCCTGTTCATTTTCAGGAATATCATCAAGTACCTGCTCATGTCTGAGGACATCTGCCCCGAGCCTGCCGTGGTTCACCGAGATGCTGTCCCTGAAGGTTTTGTACTTCCCATACTGGGGAAATCTGCCGATATCATGGAAAAGTGCGGCTGCTTCAGCGATCAGGGATTCATTGATGGTAAGAGCCTGGCTCTCGGCAATACGGGTAATGATGCTGCAGACATGGCCGGTATGTTCGATCTTTAGATCAATATTCTTCTGCCCTTCTCTGTCGTCCAGAAAAAAAGTCTGCGTGTACTGGTTGAACCATTTCCTGAAACGATCAAGGTCCTCCGGTCTCACCGCTTGAACGTACCGCTTTTTCCCCCGCTTTTTTTCATGAGCATGATATCGGTTATCGTCATCTCCCTGTCGACTGCCTTGCACATGTCATAGATCGTCAGCGCAGCTGCCGCAACAGCAGTGAGCGCCTCCATCTCGACGCCGGTCTGTCCGGCGATCTTCACCCTCGCCTCAATGACGATGCAATGGGTCTTGGTCTTCGGCCTGCAGTCGACCTGCACCGACGTGATATTCAGCGGATGGCACATCGGGATAATGGCTGCAGTCTTCTTGGCAGCCATTATCCCTGCGATTCGCGCAACGCCAAGCACATCGCCTTTTTCTATATTATTGATCTGGATCAGCCTGAAGGTCTCTTTCTTCATCAGGACTGTCCCTTGCGCAACTGCCTCGCGCAAGGTCGATGCCTTGTCAGATACATCCACCATCCGCGCATTGCCCTTTTTGTCAACATGCGTCAGTTGTTTCATCCGCCACTCCCGGACTTGCACCGTTCGGTGACTGCGGTCCTGAGATAGTCGATCGCCCTGAGGAACCCATGCGTGGGGGTGATCATTTTTTCCTGACCGGTTTTTTATCAAACTCCGCCAGCCTTTTTTTGGCAAGGGCCGCATCTTTAGAATCAGGGAACTTCTGAATCAGCTTCTCCAGAATCACCCGGGCAGTCTTTTTGTCTCCGATCTCGGCAAAGGCAAACCCCTGTTTTAAAAGGGCCCCGCTCGTCTTCTCGGTCTCAGGATATTTTTTGAGAAGAGTTTCATAGGCGAGGATAGCGCTCTCGTAATCTTTCTCGGCGTAATATGTTTCACCGATCCAGAACTGCGCATTGCCTGACAACCTGTGTTTTGGCGAGTCCTTTATAAAGGCGTCAAACTTTACCCGTGCTTCCTTATATTTTTTGTCCCTGAAAAGCTGATAGGCGGAATCATACAGTTTGGTATGGTCCTCAACTGCACCTTTTTTGTCCTTATCTTTATCAACGGCATTCTCGACCGGGGTATCCTCAGGCTTCACCTCTTCAGGACGGGAGTCCTTGTCGGCAAGCGTCTTTTCCGTCTCTGCCGGGGGTCGGTTCTTTACCGATTCTTCGAGTGAAGCAAGTTTATCTTTCAGGGTCCTGACCTGGATTTCAATACCACCTATCTGGGCTTTCAGCAGGTCCTTCTCCGCGGTCGAATCCTTAAGAATCTTCTCCTGGTAATATCTGCTTTCCTCAAACCTGCCTCTCAGTTCTTGCAGGCCGCTCGTGTTTTCCGAGATCCTGGCGTTCAACTCTCCCTGGCTGTCGCGGAGCGCACTGAAGGATTCCTCATTGACAACCCTGGCGGTTCGCTCCCTGAGGCCGTCAAGCTCTTTTTTGGCCTGGAGCGTGTCTCGCTTGAGATTATCAACATCGCGACTGAGCATGTCCATATCACTGTTCGTTGCACAGGCGGCACATGTCAGAAGGAATAATAATCCGGCGATGACTCTTATCATAGTTATTTGCCTGCCTTTGTCAGGACAACAAAATGTGCCCGACGGTTTTTTGCCCAGCATTCCTCAGTCTGCTCCCGGCAAAGAGGTTTTTCCTCACCATAACTGATGACATCGATTTTTGATGACGGGACCCCGAGGGCCACTAGGGCATCGCGGACAGCTTTTGCCCTCCGGTCGCCGAGTGCAAGGTTGTATTCGTTCGTTCCCCTCTCATCGCAGTGACCCTCGACTGAAAGACGCGCTCCGGTATTCTTTGTCATCCATGATGCAATCGATTTCAGCGTAGGCTGGTAATTTTCCTTAACGTCGTATTTATCGTAATCGAAAAACAGGTCCTTGAAGATACCTTCCAGCTCAGAGACCGAGAGCGTGGAGGCATCTTTTGAATCAATAGATTCGATCTTTGTTGGGACCTGCTTGTCGGCGACATTGTCGGCGGTATCCTTCTGTGCCTTGTCCCCTTCTGACTGCTTTTGCTGCTGATCGTCCGGCTTGGTTACCTCTTTCTTGGCGCAGCCCGCTGCCACCAACGCCAGCAACAGTAAAATGATTACATACCTTTTCATGAAAACCTCCCGTAAAAAAATTTAATTGGGGGACCATCTTGGACCAAAGGCCTTCAGGTCTCCCGGTGTTATTCTTTTCTGGGCCTCTCCGTCGGCCCGCATGATATAAACAGCCTTTTTCCTGTCACGGTCTGATATAAAGGAGAGATACCGTCCATCAGGAGAAAAGGACGGGTCTTCGTTATTGCCCTGGTCGGTAAGCCTCAGGAGCTCTGACCCATCCGGCTTGACAATAAAGATCTGATTTTTTCCGCCATGTCTGCCGGAAAAGGTTATCCTGTCCCCCAGGGGTGACCACCCCGGCGAGGTATTATAGTTGCCTTCAAAGGTTATTCGCCGGATGTCTCCTCCATCAGCCCTCATAACATAAATCTGGGGAGACCCTCCCCGGTCTGAAACAAATGCTATGAAGTTCCCATCCGGTGAAACCGCAGGAGAGACGTTGATCCCGCGCGTTCCGGTGATTTTTTTGAGGGTGCCGTTGTCGAGCTGATACGAATAAATATCCGGGGTTCCTTCTTTTGATGATGAGAAGACAAACATGTTGGCGTTTGGGAAAAAATCTCCAGCCATGTTGATCCCCTTGGCAGAAAAGACCCTTTTTTCAGTCATTTTCAGAAAGTCTAACAAATATATGCCCCATTGTCTACCACGCTCTGAGGAGTAGATGATCTTTGTTCCGTCAGCTGACCAGTGCGGCGTGAGCATCAATTCTCCTTTCAGCCCCAGTTTCCGCGGCCGATGCCCATCCCAGTCCATGACGTACATTCCCTTTTCCCCTGCGTCCTCGCCGACAAAAACAATTCTCGTCCGGAAGATGCCCTGCCTGCCGGTCAACGCCTGGTAGATATCGTTGGCGATGCTGTGGCCCAGTTGTCTGGAGAGATCCTTTTCTGCCTGATACTGTTTATTGAGGATCTCTTTGCCGTCTGCGGTGTCGTAAAGGATTATGGATACAGACAGGTTTTTGTCTCCTGATACAGATCCCTTGACGACCGCCTCTATCCCAAGCGGCAGCCAGTTCTTCTGGTTGAACGGCTGTGACGCTGATTCTATATATGAAGACTTGTCTATGTACATAAAGAGACCCGTAAACCCTACATCATCCCTTATGACCTCTGAGATCTCATGCCCTTGCGGTCCCTGCAGATCAAAGATCGCCAGCGGCAGCTTTTTTATGGAAGGTGATGTAATGTCGATGTAGATCTTTGCCAAGGCAAACGACGGCAGCAGGAGTGAGGCCAGCATGAGTGTGACTATGAGTACGAATATCAACCGTGAGACGACTCTTTTTGAGCGCTGCTCGGTGTTCATGGCGTGAACCTGATTCCCAATTCCATTTCGTATGGCGGGGGTGTAACCGGTGATGCAAGTTCAATTGCCTTGAGCACCGACTTGTCAAAAATCCGGTCGCCTGATTTCTTTTCAATCTCCTGGATCCTGATCACACCATCTTTGGAAATCTTGACAGAAACAACAGTCTCGTGATTTCTGCTGATCGTGTCAGGATATGACCATTGCTTCTGTATCTCACTCCTTACCCTGTCGGCATATGTCAGCTCTTCACCCTGGCCTGTACCCTTTTTCTCGCCCCCGCTCTGCGCCCCGGTTTTTACCGACGTCTTTACTACTGCCCGCGGTTGGTCACTCCCCTTTACCGAAAGCATTGCTTTTTTTAAGTTGGCGAGTTTCTCGAGTTTCTTTTTTGCGTCCAGCGCATGAATGGAATCTTCGAGCCGCTTCCGGTCTGACTTTGTATCGTGCGGGACTTTCTCTATAGTCCTGGTCATTTCAGCTGCCTTGGGTATTGCTGCAGGTTCAGGAGATTCGGCCTGACTTTTTTTTGCAGCTGGCTCTGATACGCTGCCTCCCGGAGAAACGAGATTAACAACATACGGCGACGGCATAGTCATCCGGCTGGAATTCTTCAGGACGACCAAAGTTATAAGGAAGAGTGTTGCGTGCAGAGCGGCTGAAACAGCAGTTGTCTTCTGGAGGCTCGGCCCCTTCATCTTAGTTCGAGCTTTGGTTCGGTGATCATGCCCAGCTTTTCAATGCCTGCGTCTTTAATCTCCCCCATAACCTCAACCACCAGTCCGTAAGGAACGTCCTTGTCTGCCTTGAGAAAGACATTCGGATTGACCTTGCTCATCGCCTTAAGCTTGCTGTGCATTTCAGCGATGGATACGTTTGTGTCATTCATTGAAAGTGTACGGTCTTTTTTCAGGACAAGCGTGATCCGCTCTTCAGGCGACAGTTCCTTGCCCTTTGCCCTGGGGAGGTTCACATCGACTCCCTGCTGCATAAGCGGTGCGGTCACCATGAAGATAACGAGCATGACCAGCATGACATCAACGAGCGGTGTTACGTTAATTTCCGAGAGGACGTTCCGGTCCCGGCCTGCTTTCAATTATTCGCTCCCCTGAAGAGCTCCAGAAGATCCTCGGAGAAGTCCTCCATTTCGATGATCATCTGCCTGGCCTTGCTGAGATAGTAGTTGTAAGCGATGACCGCCGGGATGGCCGCTGCAAGGCCGACCGCTGTCGCAATGAGCGCCTCGGCAATGCCCGGGGCGACAACAGCAAGCGATGCCGACCCTGCAGTCCCGATGCCGTGGAAGGAATTCATGATCCCCCAGACCGTTCCGAAGAGACCGATAAAAGGCGATGTCGACCCCGTTGTTGCAAGGAAGTTGAGATACTTCTCCAGTTTTACCGATTCAAGTGTCTCATAACGCCTGAGTTGGCGCTTGACCTCTCCTGTGTCGCGGTGCGTATCGTCGGAATAGACCGATTTGAAGACGTTGGCAATAGGGCTCAGCGACATGTTTTTTGTTATCCTGAAAAGATTTTTTGGATCACGGCTTGAGTGGTATGCGCGCTGAAATTGCATAGATTCCCTGTTGGCCCTGGCAAAATACCGTTGCTTGAAGAATATGATTGCCCATGAAACAACCGAAAAGAACAGGAGAATGAGGAGCACGCCTTTGACAACGATCCCTGCATTAAGTATCAACTGAAGAACGGAATTATTCATATTAGCATCCTCTTAACCGCCTTGAATTTAAATGATTTTCTGCAAAAAGTCAAATTAACTTTTTTTACTTATCATGCACAGCATCGAGCATAACCGTATTGACTGTTTATTATATAATAATTGGCTGAATAAAATATTTTTCTGCTATAATAAGCGCCAAATCCGGAGAGGTGGCTGAGCGGTTGAAGGCGACGGTCTTGAAAATCGTTGTAGGGGTAACTCTACCGTGAGTTCGAATCTCACCCTCTCCGCCACTTAACTTATTGATATTATTACATAGTACCTGTGGAATTAAGCATAACATTGCGTTAACGCAATGTTATGCTTAATTGTTAGAAACGCAATGTTATGCTTAATTTTCTGAAGCATTTCTCTCATTATTCTATATCATTGAGCATGAATAATGGGCCTCTCTTATTAGCGGGTCGGCATATCAGTTCTGGGAAGAATTTCTACCTAAACCCAAAATCTTATATAAGAGGTCAGTCGGCATTATTGGTTTGCCGGCCGCAACCTCGAAATTCTCCTGAGTTAATGGCAAGGGGAGTTCTGGCACCCCATAAAGACAGTGATCATTTTGTTGCTGAAACCAAAGACCAGCTCAAAAGGTTGCTTGATCTCGCTGTTATTGATAGCTTTGAGGTCACAGGAAAACTAAGGAGCAGGAAGATATTGTGGACTCGGGAATAATGTATCGGGGAATTATCGGGGAAAATTCCTTTGCAAAGTGGCTCTGGCATTGGGTTTCTGACTCCTATAGTAATATATAGTTATATAGTAACTATATGGGTCAACGTGCCTGACGCTACGCTGCACGTTTCCCCTGTTTGTGATTAGTAAAGATTACATGCCAGCGTTTTAGCACTCAATAAGTTTATCACTCATCACTCTTATAGAATCTATGGCTTGCCCCGAAAACTTCCCAGAATTTTGCTGCGATTTTTTTTGAAACAGGCTTGAAAATGATCCATAGAGATTCAGGAAGTTTTCTATCTGCGGTCAGGAAAAGTTCTACAGGGTCTCAAAATTTTTCAAGGGGATCATCTTTGGAAAGCATCATGAAAGTATTGTGATTTTTGGTTTGTGCGGTGTCCATACCTCATACCCCGCATGTAACTAAAATATCGGAATAGGATAGGGAACATTTCTACCCCACCCTCCCAAAAAAATATGTCAAAAATATAGTGGTTTATTTATTTGCCATGTCTCACCTTAAACAACGATAATAGATTTATTTCGATATCATGCCAGCTATAATATTCTCTATGACCCCAAGGGAATTTGCTGAAGCAATTTTTAGGATGCATGAAATCCTGCAAAGCATTTTTCCTGTCGGCTCTGCGGTGCCTCCCTGTAACGGGCAATGCAAGGGGATCGCTGAGGATAACTACCTCAACCTCTGTCCTGACTGCTATGAAGCCCTCATGGAGCAGCTACAGGCTCTCCAGGACTCTGTCGTAGGGAAGGAATTCAGCTTGCTTCTTGATAAGCTCAAGGAAGCTCCGCAAAATGACAATGGGGAACTTGCAGGTGTTTTGGCTATTTTCAAGATGGGGAGCAAAGTAGCTCATTAATCGACTATGGACAATGCAACACTCATAGGATTAGCAGCAGGTACTTTAACTACCATCTCTTTTTTGCCCCAGGTTATCAAAACATGGAAATCAAAATCAACTAAAGATATTTCAATAGGTATGTATGCTGCTCTGAGTGTCGGACTGTTATTGTGGATTTTCTACGGCTTATCTATAGATTCGATGCCTGTAATTATTACAAATACCGTCAGCTTGATTCTGACGGTTCTGGTTTTGCTTTTGAAGATAAAGTATGGCTGACAAAATAATTATATCCATCTTTTGACAAACTCTCTGATTATGCTAACGAGAACTCTGAAGATATTCTGGCGTGGCAAATCCACTGAGGGGTACACCCTTATGAAACTATCCTTTGTTATCTCACAACTTTTTCGACCCATAGGTTGATTATACCAGCCTTGTGAATTTCTGGACATAGGTTGCGGTGGTCTCTACAGATTTAATTTTATTAATTTGACAAGCTGGCAAAAAAGGAGTAAATTGAAATTAGAAGACACGCCCTCCAAGTGGTGGTCTTGCTCTTCTCTTTCTCAGCAGAAAGGTTATGACTCATAAGACGTAAGTACAGATGTAAAAGTCCCATGCTGTATGTCTCAAGATGCAGAACCGCTGAGGATTGAGAAAGAGCAAACACCGCTTTTTAAGCTGAAAGAAGTCAGTGCCTTGGTAAGGGTTTAAGCTTAGAACCAATACGAGTTCGGGAGCGGTAGCAGGTTGTGGTGAGCAAGCCTCCAAAAGCGAGGAGGAAGCCTAAGCATCTGCCGAAGCACCCACTTTTAAAAAAGTCTATGCATACCCAAACCCCAAGGCATTGGACTTCTTTTTTTATTGCCTCATATTTAAAGCACTGAAGGCATTTCTCCGTAAAATAACAGGCAGGTCATTGGAATCAGGATAGACCTGCCCATTATGGTTCAACGGGGCATTAGTTGGGAGGGTTTGCCGTCAGTCTTTTCTTTTTTTACTTGTCTCTTCTCTTTCAAGGTGTGCTGTGCTTTTTTCTTAGTGTTTGGTTTTTGTTTGTTGGTCTCCTTGCTCATGTTGACCTCCTTGGATAAGACTTACCCTTATTCTACTGCATAGCTCAGAATAGTCAAATGTATCGTTCCATAAAAGCCCACCCAGCCCAGCATGGTATAATAATACTATGAAGCATACAGGAGGATAACGATGCCCACACTGGATAATCTATATTGTACTCTTACGAAAAAAGCACAGACAGCAAACCACGGCATTACAAAGGAAATTGTTGAAGATTGGGTTGGAGGTGTTGGTTCTGCCAATAGACAGATAGCTTTCATGTCGGCAGCTCTCAGTGCTCTATATAGCGGTCAATATACTGTTGATAAAATGATTCAAGATATCCTTCATTCAGGTGGCCTGGATAATTAATGAAGAAGAAATCGCATTTCTCTGTTGAGGACATAATCAGGAATGAGTTCAAGAAACCTGTCAGCAGGGGAACTATCGGCAAAGACGCTAATGGGTTGATTTGGGCTTATGGGGTTGTCCTGAAGGAACAACGCTACAATGTCGGAGTTATTACGATAGACCTGGAGACTCATGCGGTAAAACGGCATCAGGATAAAGAACACTCCTATGATCAAAGGGCAGATGCAACAGCCTATATATCAGGACTGATAAGGGAGATATTGCCAATACCACTTCCAGCTGTTCAATGAGGCAGTTCCCCAACCGACCTTCTGGGTAAACATCTAACTGGAGGCACTGTATGACACAAGATATCATCATTTACGGCAAGGCTGGGTGACCCCATACGGAAAAGGCTAGGTCAGCCTTCAGCACCGCACAATATTTTGACGTTAGACAAGACCCCATCAGACTTGAGGAAATGCTCTTGCATTCCAAAGGCGTTAGGAAGGTACCCGTTATTGTTGAAGGGAGAAAAGTATGGGGGATCGTGAGGGGTCTGATCCCGATAGTTTATCGGGCAATCAAAAGTTTCACAGATTCAGGTTTCCAGGATAATGGTGGGAATTGCTGTTGTGTTGTTTTGTAGTATAAATCAGTAGTGTCCGACAGTTAATTGAATAAATTCAACTGGTTTTGGGATTCGGAGATTTCCGGGACCAGTGTAGTTTCCGTAAGTAGTTGTAATAACGGTGTTCTTTCGAAAACCGAGACGCTGAGAATCTGTAAAATTGTGTAGAGACTCGCTGGAATGTTGAGCCTCTTTTTGAGTATGGCTACCAGCACATAAACTGATATGGCAATCCAGATCTGAGTTTTCACGGCGTTCTCCGAAGTGCCATAAAAGCTCTTGATGCGTAGGTTTTGCTTTATCCATTTGAAGAAGAGCTCTACCTGCCAGCGGCAGCGATACAGTTGTGCAATGGTCAATGCCGGCAGGGTAAAATTGTTGGTCAGAAAGACCAAGGTTTTTTTGGTTTCGGAGTCGTAATATTTGACACGGCGAAGTTTGCCGGGATAGTCTTTGAGCGAATAAAACCCGGTCAGCATAATTGTTTGGTCGTACCGTAGGCCGGTTGATGGATCGACAGGATGAGAATAGATTCTGCGGCATTTGAAATTGGATTTTGATCTGGTTACAAAGAATCCTGCTGCTTGTGAGATAGTATGAAGTCTGGCATAGTCCAGATAGCCTCGATCCATTATGTAGAAAGCGCCTGGTTCTATGGGAAGGACGTCGAGGACGTTCACATCGTGTACTTTCCCATCTGTGATGCTGATAAACGTGGGAATATTGCCCCTGAGATCCAGCAGGGTATGCAGCTTGATTGCTGACTTGGTCTGTCGGAAGGTAGCCCAAGGAAACATCGATAAGCAGAGGTCTATCGTCGTTGCATCCAGTGCGTATACTGTTTGCTGCAAATCGACACCAAAGGGTTCGTTGTTGTAGAGAGCACGTGCCGAGGTGATTAATGAATGGGCTAGATCGGCATATATGTGCCAGTCTCTCAGTTCGTTTGCATCGGCAAGATTTGACTTTGCGACTGTGCCGTGAATGCCCATGTGGTAAAGTTTCTGTTGTTGCGCTCGAAGACATGCTTCGATATCGCGGAGACTCTCCCGATATGTCAGTTGAGCAAAGGCCATGCAGAGATATTGGTCGAGACAAGTGAAGGTTCTGATGTTGTTGTTCCCTTGGTAACGAGCAACACAACGTCGAAAAGTGTGCAGGGGCATGAAGTCTATAACTTGTGAAAATATCAACTTGCCAGTAAACATAGGTTGTCTCCTTCCGGGTGTTCCCGGAACGATGACGGACTGGCTGAAAATATTTCAAGTCGGTAACAGGTCGTAATGTCATTTTTATGTTATTCTTTCAATAAGTTATGGTGCTTTATGCAAAAAACTGTCGGACACTACTGAGTATAAATATCAATCAAATCTAAACGGGGGACACAATCATGACTAAGCAGGAACTCATCGAAAAAATGGCAAAGGATGCAGACATCTCCAAGGCAGCAGCAGACGTGGCTCTTCATTCTTTCATTGACGGGATCGTGAAGACTCTGAAGAAAGGCAGCAAGGTTACCATGGTAGGCTTCGGTACTTTCTCTGTGGGCAAAAGGGCTGCAAGGACTGGGCGTAATCCCCAGACTGGAGCAGCAATCAAGATAAAGGCATCTAAGGCTCCTAAGTTCAAGGCGGGTAAGGGTTTTAAGGATGCAGTAAAGTAAATTTCTCTTTAAGGGGCAAATGTCCTGAACAGTATTTGTGTTGACAGCCATTGTAAAGGAGAGCGACAATGCTTAATTATGAATTAAATCGCGCGGAGGGCATATTGATTCTTAAACCCATTGGCCCCTTGGAATCAACGGATTTCGAGAAACTAGTCCAAGAAGTGGATCCCTATATAATCGAAAATGGCAAGCTCAATGGCCTGATGATTTACACCAAAGCCTTCCCAGGATGGGATAATTTCGCAGCCTTCTTATCCCATATGAAATTTGTCAAGAACCATCATCAGAAAATCAAGAAGATTGCGGCCGTAACAGGCAGCGGTTTCCTATCGATTATGCCACAGGTTGTCAATCATTTTATAAAGGCCGAAGTAAGGCACTTTGACTACGCTGACAGAGATGCAGCTCTGAATTGGCTTAAGACTGAGGAATGAGCATAATGAAGTATTCTTTGCGCGATCTAACTCCCTCCCTGCTGATGTGGGGATCTATTTTATCAGCTCAATAAACAAAGCCACAAAACAACAAAATGCCCCAGAATCGTGTCAATACTAATGCAGCGTCCATCATGCCCCTTTTTTTTTCTTGTCTTCCACCTGCTCCTCTGCGGCGGTTTCTGGCTTCTGCTCCATTGTCGTGGTTGGTGATATTTCCTTTGGTTTCTCAGGAGTGACATTAATGTCCTTGCTGGTATCTGCCATAGCTTTTTTGAATTCTCTGATGCTCTTGCCCAGTCCTTTACCCAGTTCAGGCAGTTTTCCAGGACCGAAGATTATCAGGACGATAACCAGAATTATGATCAAGTGCAGTGGCTGAAACAATCCTTCAAACATAGTTCACCTCTTGGTTCATTATAGCTGTTATGGAATGGCTTTGCCTGTATATCTCTTAAAAGCCCAAATGCCCATTTTCACAAAGCCCTCTGTATCATCCCCTGCATTGCTTTGGCGTTCCTCACGGCTTTTGCCCCATGACAGTTGTTGAACATCACATGGGTTTCTGTGGCTCTCATATCTGCTTCCTTTATGGCTGGAACAAACGCCCGTAGTTCTGCATCTGAATACTGATAATCAAATCTCAGGGAGGTCTCGATCCCTTTTTTCAGCCAAGTGTCCTTGTTCCTGCCATGAAACCTAAAGTAAGCAATTGAACCAGTCACATCAGGAACAAAAGGAATGGTAGCAAGGCTGCCATACTGAGGTTCATCGGCTGTTACATAAATAAATCGGTATTCCCGCAGAAATGTCATGACTGAAACTCTTGCCTTTGGGGTTAACCAGCTCCCATGTCTGAACTCCACCGCAATAGGAAGCCCCTCCATCAATGCCTGACATTTCAGGATGTAGTCAAGGTTTGTTTTCTTGTATAGAAACCAAGGGGGAAATTGAAAGACCACTACTCCCAGCTTGCCTGTCTGCATCAAGGGCTTCAGGGCATCCCTGAATCTCTGGGCAATGATCTTCAACATGTCAGGTTCTTTGATGTAGATATGGGTCTTTTCCCTTTCTGGTTTTGGAAGGTAGGCAGCAAGATCAACAGGAAGGCTCTTGGGGTCAATGCCGTGTCCTGTCAGGGCACCATAGGCTTTCGCACTAAAGATAAAGTTCTCGGGGGTTCGGTCAGCCCATCGCTCAGTTGTGCTGATATCAGGAATGGAATAATACGGTGAATCAGCCTCTACGACATTGAAATTGTCGGCATAATATTTCAGACGTGCTTCGGCAGTACTGGTTCCCCTGGGGTAAAATTCTTTGCTCTCCAGAAGGGTCTTTTCAGTCCAACTACAGGTGCCGACATGGATCACTTATTTGGTCACCTTCAGGTCCTATTCCTTATCGATCCCCAAACGTTCCCACAGCCATGTCATATCACAGTGAGGTTTTCCCATTTGCTTATTGCGTTCCTCAATATTCTCAATAGATTTCAATAAGTCCTTAACCTTTTCTTTTCCCTCTTCGGTCCTCACAGCATGTAGCGGTGTCATTCCATCAAGGGCGGGAACAAAATCATTCAACCACTTCTCATAATGCTGTCTGATGAACTTCTGATATAACTCCTGCTCGACTTCTGGAGGAAGATTATTGTCAGAGTGCTTGATGTTTCCCCTGCTACTAGATTCAATTACTTCAAAGGGTTTTTCCAAGGTATTGCCAGTGTGAAGGAGGACACCTGATAACCTTTCGAGAAGCATGACTTTCCCTGCCTCACATCTTTTTTCTGAGTTGCATCTTAGCGTAAGCTGATTATCACGTATGGAAAGCCACCCCAGGACTGTTCCACTATCTTGCCCTCCTTCCCTGTCAACCCATATGAAAGCGCTGTCCTGCTGTTCTATGCCTTCAATTTGGTGGAGACCTGTGATCAAAGCATCATGGTCAAGGATATCAAATATAGCTCCAGCAAATGCAAATGGCTCTCCTGTTGAGGTATGGAGCATAGGACTCATATTTTGAAGCAGATTGTACCAATAGAAATTGCAAAGTTCGCTGTTGAGCTTCAGAAATTCATCCAACGTTGAGTCGGGATACTCCCGATTATAATCCTGATACTCCCGATTTATATTGGCAATAATGGTTTCCTTTTCCATTACAAGGTAAGGGTAGACACAGCCACTTATAATATATTTTCCGTCAACATGTATCAGACGTGTTGCAAAAATATCCCATTTTTTTGTGGCTCTCGTTGCCATCTTCTCCCGCACGTCATATTCCCCTCCCAGTAAAAGATCCTTTAGTATGATGCCCTTTTCTGGTATTACCTCTTGAACCTCATACAGGCTGATGATGGAGTTCTTCATCATGGTCAGGATTTTATGCTCATCCAGCGACAACTTCTTGTTTTGCGCCATATAAAGTTCAACAAAGGTCTTATCACCCTCGTCATCTACCGTGTAATCAAATACAACCCACTCCCAGAAATTTATGTCTGCCTGGTCTAGTCCCTCGGAATCAAGATGCTCCTCGGGATCAAAATCATTCCAAAATACTGAATGTGCATCACCTAAGATATCTTTATAATTCTTTCTTATGAGCCGCAGTATGCTCTCGACAAGTCTCTTTTGAATGGATTCTTCCCTGCCGACTGTTTCAAATGTGGCTACAAGGCAACACTTCTTATACTTCTTCCCTGATCCACAGGGACAGGGATCATTTCTCCCTACCTTACTCATCTTTAGGCTCCTGTTTTTGAACTGGATTCATTACTGTCATCAACCTGTCTCGCAATAAAGTATATCTTTTTTGTGGTTTGTTGTTCTTGATTGCTATCGCCAGGGCTTTCTTTGTCCCGACCAACACAACCATTTTTTTACCCCTTGTTATCCCTGTATAGATAAGGTTTCTTTGCAATAGCATATAGTGCTGGGTCAGGATCGGGATCACTACAACAGGATATTCACTCCCTTGGGATTTATGAACCGATACGGCATAGGCATGGACTATCTCATCCAGCTCGGTGTATTCATAAGGGACAGCCCTTCCATCATAATTTACAACAACTTCATGTTGCTCTTTGTCGTGCTTGATGATTTTTCCTATATCACCATTGAAGACTTCTTTGTCATAGTTATTTCTGATCTGCATGACCTTGTCACCAATCTTCAAGGTCTTGCTACCCATAACAAATTCATCCTGTGAAGGGTTAAGATGTTTCTGCAGCTCAATGTTGAGATTTGAAGATCCAACCGTTCCTCTATGCATTGGTGTCAACACCTGGATATCATCAATAGGTTTAAATCCGAATTTCTGAGGAATTTTTTCTCGGCATAACTCAACGATCTTAGCCAGTACCTCCCCTGGTTCTTCTATTTGGAAAAAATAAAAGTCCTGGGGTTGATTACCATATGGGGTAAACCAAGGCATCTCACCGTTGTTGATCCTGTGGGCATTCACTATTATCATGCTCTCTTTTGCCTGTCTGAATATCTCGTTGAGCCTTACCGTTGGAATTGACCCTGAATCAATAATATCCTTCAAGACGCTCCCAGCACCCACAGATGGTAACTGATCTACATCACCTACCAGAATCAGGGTAGCCTCATGGGGAACAGCCTTAAGGAAGCCATACATCAGGATGGTGTCTACCATTGATGTTTCATCTATGACGATCAGGTCAGCATTCAGTGGGGTATCTTCGTTCTTTTTGAATCTTCCATCCTTGGGGCTAAACTCAAGGAGGCGATGGATGGTTTTGGCTTCATGACCTGTAGCTTCAGACATCCTCTTGGCGGCTCTCCCTGTGGGTGCGGAAAGCAATACCCTTTTGCCCAGCTTTTTATAAATCCTGATGATGGAATTTATTATTGTTGTCTTCCCAGTTCCAGGTCCTCCTGTCACCACCATGACCTTCTTATCAATAGCCTCCCTGACAGCCTGTTGCTGATTCTCTGCAAGTTGTATCTTAAGCTCCTGCTGAACCCAATCCAGTGCTTTATCTCGGTCAAAGGCTCTCAGGTTCTTTTGGTACTGCATCAGGACCTTTAACCTGCTGGCTATAGCGACTTCACACACATGGAATTTGGCAAGGTAGACCGCCTTGTTGTTTTCTTTGTACTCCTCTTGGCATAGGTCTTCAATGATGATCTTCTTTTCCAATGCAATCGTGCCGATTGCCTTGACGATAATATCACGCTCCACCCCAAGGATCTTGTTACATTCCTCTATCAAGGGTTCATAGGGGTAATAAACATGACCATCATCCGAAAGCTGATGCAGGACATATAGGATTCCTGCCTCTGCTCTGATCAAGGAGTCCTTGGCTATACCTATTTGCTCTGCTATCTTGTCTGCTGTAATAAACCCAATACCAAATATATCAGTAGCAAGCCTGTAGGGATTTTGCTGAACAATCTGGACTGATTCTCTTCCGTATTGTTTGTATATCTTGGCTCCATAGGTGGGGCTGACCCCATTACCCTGAAGCCACACCATGACCTCACGGATTTCCTTTTGGTCATCCCAAGCCTTCTTGATCATCTCTATCCTCTTATCCCCGATACCATCAACTTCAGCCAAACGCTTTGTATCTGTTTCAATGACCTGAAGGGTCTCAAGACCAAATTTGGTTACAAGCCTTTTTGCCATGACAGGGCCGATCCCATTGATTAATCCTGACCCAAGGTATCGTTCTATGCCTTTGACTGTAGCGGGAATAACCGATTCATAGGAACTGATCTTGAACTGCTCACCAAATTTGGGGTGGTTATGCCATTCACCCTTAAGTTTCAGGACTTCGCCAGGACTCACTGAAAGCAGATTACCCACAACAGTAACAAGGTCATGTCTGCCCCCGACCTTCATTTTTGCAATAGTGTAGGCATTCTCTTGATTGTGGTAGGTAATCCTCTCAAGCTGTCCCTTGATCTCAATTATCATGCCGTCTCGTGAATTCTTAATTCAGCTTTTGGAGCTGAAGCCGACTCTTTTCATCATATCTCTTATAGGAAAGATAGTCCTCTTTTTTCATTTCAAATAATTGTTTTTTGTATTTTGTTGTAAGATCATACCAAAGTGTAAGTCGCCTCTCAAATCTCTGATCCATCGGGCTTCCAAGCGTATCCAGATATGCCAGAATAGCCAAGTAATATCGCATGGCATTTCTCTCCTCCGAACCTCTTAACCCAGTTACATATTGCGGATTGCCCTGTTTGTCATTTGCAACGGTAAAGCCAATTTTGCCCTGCCTAAAAAGTAAAAAATAGGTGTTAATTTTAAAATAGCTTAAAAAACTATAACCAAATAAGTAATGCAAGTGAATAAAGGTCGTGTTTTCATCGAGAGGTACAGCCTCAATTTGAAATTGATGATCCTTTGTACTAAAAGGTCCCTCATTGGCAGTAAGCGAAATTCTGAACTGTTTTTGCTGTTCATCAACAGCCAGCTTAAAATTTATTGGAAATGCATTTTCAATGGGGTCAGAATATCTTTTAACATTCTGGGCGGTCAAAAGCCAATCATTTTCAATCCTGTGATATGTGCAAGCTCTTATGTTGATTGTAAGCATAAGGATATCACACAGCCCAGATGGTTCCTTGAGATTGTTTTTTACTATGTCAAAAGGATGATTCACTACGCCATAGATATCTACGTAGGAAGAGTTGCTATCCACAAATGATTCCATATGAACGGGGAGCCCGAAAGAACTTGTTTTCAGTCCATATTCAATCTCGTGATATTTCTCTAAAAGGGGCTTATTTGCTGGAAGTAATTCTTCCGCCTTGGCACTACTACCCCATATAGTAAAAATCAGTATTATGACTGTTAGGCATTTACCCATAGCTTGTCAATCCACGACCTCAGCAACTGTTATTTGGTTTCCTTCATGGCTTCTCTTGCCTTATCCACGACACGGTGGACATTCCCAAGGCATCATTTCCCTGTGGGATTTGTTTCATGACATCGGCAGTACCAGCTTGTTTGGAAGCCTTGATTCTCTCAAGGATAGTGGACTCACCATTATGCTCCTTAACATCCTGCTCTATGTCAGATTCTGAATAGCCAAAACAATAACAAACTAGCTTACCCATAATCTATTAATGCACAACCGTCATAGCTATGAATACCACTATGCCTGTCATGATAAAGGTTGGTATCAGAAATGCGAGAAGCATAGCCCATGCCCCTTTTTTGTTGCCCAGATTGAAAGTCCAGCCAAGCACGGGATTTCTCTTAGGCACTATCCAGCGGGTATCCCGCTTGGAGAAGTAAAATCCTGGGGATGTCCAATTATCTGGATTTTCCCACTCGGATTTATTAATCTGGTTAATATCAGCCATGAGTTATTCTATCCTAAAAAACAAACCACAAAACAACAAATAACACCCCAGGGACACCATGCCCAATGGGGGCGTTAAAATTTCTATCTAGTCTCTATTTTTTCCACATCTTTTCCCGAAACACTTTCAGATAGTTCAGGGTACAATTTCTTGAGACATTCAGGACAAATACCGTGAGAAAACTGAGCTTCGGAATGAGAAGTAATATAGGGTTCAATCTGCTTCCAGTAGCCCTCATCATCCCGAATTTTTTTGCAGGATGCGCATATGTGAAGTATTCCGCTTAACTGTTTCACTTCACCCAAGGCTTTCTGAAGTTCCTCTACAAGCCTCATGTGTTTATCCATATCGGCTTTTACTAAGGAAAGCACAACAGCATAGACAACAAAAAAGCCGAGATGCATCAATAAGCTCCATATCTCAATAAATAAATGGGGATATTCTTTCCCCGCCAGAAAATCTGTAGCTATGATTGTCAATACACTAAGGAACGACAAAATAATACTGGGAATTCTGCCACCAAACCATGCACCAAAACTTATAGGTATCAGGTAGAAAAGCGATACGCCTATTTCATAACCCGTTACATAATCAACAAGCCCTACAAATATCAGTAACAGGATATTAACTGTTATAAGAAACGGCTTAGACTTAGATTTAAGAAACTCGGTCAGTTTTGAAATTGTGGTCCTATCTGTATTCTCTGATAACACCGCTTAATTCCTTGGCAAACTTAATCAAACGTTGAGGCTCCCCAATATTTGTTATCAATAATATACCACCGTTTTTCGAATTGATTGTGAATAATTGCTTCAAAGTAGACAGGTAATGAAAATACCTGGCAAATTCTCCCAGTCCAGCAGTAATTTCAAATTGTCTTCACAGTTAAGTGGTAGCTTATATGTCAAGAAAAGCGTCTTGAGTATCAAAGGAGGTATCAATGAGCTGCCCATATTTTGAAGAAGGATACATCGGCACCTGTGGTGCATCGGAATCAAGGTATGTTCCGAGCATTGAAAGGATGGAAACGTTCTGTTTTAAGGAAACCTGCAGACTCTGCCCGACTCTATCGGAATATTTATATGAAAACGATATGGCTATGGCTAACTTGTCTCATCGGTAACTATTGGGGTGCTTATTTATTCGGGCTATACTCCCTAATCAGTAGCCACGTTCGCCTTCATCAAACCTTGCCATTCTAATGCATTCTCTCAGGGCTTCCTCAATGCTGCTGATTTTTTCATAGCTTACCATGTCGCTGACCAGTTTATTGAGGAACTGAACTTCCCTGTCTGTTAATTCCATTGTTATTGTCATGTTGTTTCACCTCAATAGTTGTTATGTTTCCTCATTGATTCTCTTGCCCTGTCAAGAGACATTTCCCTATCCAGGAACTTCAGAAACTTCTGACAGGTGACAGGAAACTTTTGGAACAAATGAAAGGATGTAGTATTAGTATTGTCTCATTCAAATATTAAGGGTTTGCATTATTTATAGTCTAGCTGTGCCATATATATCTTCCCGCAATCCACGACACGTTTCACTACGGCAAATTGGTAACCCTCTATCTTCTCATTGAAATGCAGAACATACTCCTTTTCAAGCGGGTAATCTGTTGTAATGATAAGTCCCTTTTTTAGGGAGTAGGTAAGGAGTCCAGTTAGCTTTAATGCCTTTTCTTGGAGTTCAGATATAATCAAAGAAAACTGGATTGTCTTCTTAACTGATGCTTCATTCTTCACATTCATGTTGCTCAATCCTATCTTTATCTCGGTACTTCACTGATTATTATATCAAATGGATTGTTACAATATTATTAAGGATTTGTTTTCTTTCTGTTAAATCTTTCAGTAATTACATTTGATATTTCATGAAATAAGAAGCCTTCTTGACTTCTCTGCGCCCATAGGAAGGCGTTTGATTTCGTGGGGATGGCATAATATGTGGAATCCACTTCTACGGTATTAAAGTGTTCGGCATAATAATTCAGCCTGGTTTCGGCGGTTCTGGTGGTTTTCGGATAAAATTCACCGCTTTGAATAAGGGTCTTTTCAGTCTATGAGCATGTGCCTACTCCCATTCTAGGAATCTAATATCAAGAAAATAGGGATAGCGAACCGACTTCCTCACAGAAGTCCGCACTAGCCTCGTTTTTTCATGACTGAGGAATCCGCCCCGTAACTTTACGGATCTCCTGAGCGTTTGGTATCTCTCTGGTGTGTGAGAGGAGGTGCCAGGTTATTTTTGTGCTTGCGTTAAATCTCGGGAGAAACCTTCATCAAGAAGGGGGTCAAAAGGCGTGCCCAGGTATTGTCAGCTTGGGACGACAAGTGCGAATAAGCGTTATTCTGCTGCGATAGTTGCAGGATGAAGTGTGAAGAACTATGCTGTTGCGCCGTCTATGGCGATTCAATGAGGCTCTTGGGTCTTTCCCCTATGTCGAAGGGAATGTAAAAGTTTTTTAAACAGCCGGTTTGTGCTAAAATTCTCCAGGAAACAGGAATGCAATTTCAAGATGAATACCCGGCGCTTTGTTAAGAGGGAATTAATCACAAGAGAAGTCTTAATAAACAATCTCTTGACTGGACACGCAATAGATATTAGTCCTGAAGGGATGTTTATCAATGTCCCTGCTGAAATAAAAGAGGGTGCTTCTATAACACTGAAATTAAATACTAACGGCCTCCCTTTAGTTATTAAGGCGATTGTAAGACATTCCCAACTTGGCATTGGCATTGGTATTCAGTTTACCGGGTTGAATGAGGATCAGGAGGACCGGCTCGCCGAATTCATAGAACAATGCACGCAAGAACGTTCAAAGTTCGAAAAACAGGGCGGTAAGCCTGTAATATTAATGGTTGATGACAGACTGGAATCTATAAAACCGTTCGAGCTACAGCTGCGTCTTGCTGGTTACGAAACTATTCTTGCGAATAACGGGATTGAAGCGGTAAAAGAGATGGATATAAATAAAGTGGACTTGGTCATTACTGATCTTCTTATGGATAGGATGAATGGCTTTATGCTGATTCAACTTATCAAGCAGACACAGAAGTTCAAGAATATTCCGGTTGCAGTTCTTTCGGCAACGAATCAAGGCGACGCCGATATAGAGAGGGCTACCCTGTTGGGAATCGAGCGTTTTTTTATGAAACATAATACTAAACCTCAGGCATTCGCCGAGGAAGTCACGAGAATATTAAATATAGCAAAAACTAACTAAGACTCCTACTGACGGCTGCAGGAGAACCATCAAATCAGCCCACATCCCGTTCCCCCGTTACCCTTTTATCTTGCCTGACATTGGGCTTTTGTTCGTTGGACATTACAGCATAAACTGCAATTTTTCCTGTGTGAAATTGATGTTCGACGGGCGCATTTGGGGGTGGTCGCCAAGGTGGAACAGCCCCCTACACCAGTCCCGATCCTTCAGTGGCTTTGATAGCAGGCAGTAGAGAAGCCTGCTCATTCCAGGTTGTCTCATTAGTTGACACTGCTTCGCAAAATCAAGGGCCTCAACATCCGAGATGTTCTCTCCGCACTTTTCACGCCCTTTTTGTTTGGCTCACGAACTAACTAATACACTTTAATGTTAATGAAATATGACAATTTTCGAAGGTAACCCTCGCGGAGATGCGGCAGGGAATTTGACTCATCTCCGTGCCGTTTTCCATATCACCGCCTATTGGTACAAACATATAACCGAGAATAATCAGAGTAGCTCCCTGTGATTATAAGGGGGCCACATTGGACATGCGCTCAAATGTGTGGTCTAATGATCTTTAATGCACTAAATTCTCATATATCATTGGCGCGTCAGCCCCCAACGTCGGGA
>PLXX01000105.1 GCA_003153275.1 Nitrospiraceae bacterium
ATTAGAAGAAGCTTTGAAAAAGAACATACTTCAAGGAGTTCCGGAGAATTCTAAGATTCTTATAGTCGACGAGTACACCTATGACCCTTACCCACCGAGTGTCGTATCTCCTCTCAAAGGCTGGGCCAGTGGTGGTTATAAATGGAAGACCAAGGCATTAGTATATCTTCATTCGCGCAGGAGAATGAAGGTCTACACTGAGATAGCGAAACTCTTGGGGGATGCAAATCTGAAAGACAACAGGATTGATTATTGTAATGATAACGTATATATGCTGACCCTTTGCTCTTATCCAGAAGAGCTTCATAAGAAAGAGGGATATGTAGTCCTCAGGAAAATAAAGAACATCACAAGAAATCAGGCGGATATAAACAAATCACAAGTCGAGTTTGAAGACGCAAATTGGCGATATCAGGGAACGAGAAAATATAATTTTTTTGGCGGATACCCCTATATCTTTGCTACGGGTCCCCGTTGCCTTGCGAAGAAATGGTGTTGAAATGATAAACGTTGCCTCATAGAGAAATGCTTCCTCTGTGTCCACCTCTCTCTTACCGATCTTCATCTGATAAAATAGGGAAAGTCATATTAATAGGGCGGTTAGCTCAGCTGGGAGAGCGCCACGTTCGCAACGTGGAGGCCGGGGGTTCGATCTCCCTACCGTCCACCATTTTCTTTCTGTTGGTTTTCCAGGCGGCAGGAGTTAGAACATAGAGACAGGAGAATAAAAAAAGCAGGTCCTGCGACCTGCCTCCTTACCGTTATCCCGGCATGACTGGAATCGTTACTTAAAATATTAATTATAGGCCTTGACCTCTTCGCCTTCCTTGACCTTGCTCAGGGAACCGACGGCATCAACGATATAGGCAAGGGCGGTACCGAATACCGAGCCAAGAACGATGCCGACTGCCCCGGCGCAGAAGATACCTCCTCATCCTCCGCGGTAACATAGCGCATATTATATCGAATTCGGAGTTGTGGTCCTTAATCGGCCGACCATGTCAAGAATAGTGGACGGGATACCGGTACCGTGATCGCAGAATTCAATCCGTATATACGGCATATCTTTAATAATCACTTTTCTTCCCTTAAGCCTGAATATTTTCGATTCATTCGGCAGTGGGTATTTCTGGTTCATGGCATAATGCGCATTGCTGATGATATTTAAAAACACCTGTTGTAACTGCTGAGTATTAGCGACTATGTGCGGTAGACCTGCGGGAATGTCTTTTTCCAGTAAGATGCCATCTTTACGAAGTTGACTCTCTGTCAAGGCAAAGGACTCGAACAATGGTTTTTCAATAGGGATTGGTTTTTTCTTCTTTTTTTTCACGGGCAAACAAGAGAAGGCTCCTGACTATGTGGGCGATACGATCGCCTTCTTCCAGAATTTTTTCCGCAATCTACTCTCCCTAACTCTCCTTGTCCAGCTTGTTAACCAGCAACTGAGCATAATTGATAATGCCATTTATAGGATTATTGATCTCATGAGCAACGCCTGCAGCAAGTTCACCAATAGAGGATAGGCGAGCCATATGTATTTTCTCTGCCTGGGCCAATTTGAGTTGTGCCTCGCTTTTCTTTAACTCACGGCGAACCACTGCCTCGCGAAGTTCACGTTCAACAGCCGCGACAAGCGTTGCCAGTCTGTCTTTCATTATATAGTCATGTGCGCCTGCCTTCATCGCCCCGACAGCGATCTCTTCCCCGATATTTCCGGACAGGATAATAAAAGGAAGGTCAAGCCCGCTTTTCCTGGAAATGTTCAAGGCGTCAAGGCCGCTGAGAACTCGTCTAAAAGTACATCTTTCTTTTGGTAAGCAAGGCCGATACTCTTAAGAAATTGACTTACAACATTCATCCGACCTAACTCAAATATGGATACTGGCCTCAAATGGCACTGGCCTCAAATCAAATTGACAAGCATAGCTTTTAGTGATAAGAAGAAGTGTAGACGATTTCCCAACTTGATTAATTACTTCATAAGAATGACCAGAGAGTTCACAGGTCGATCCTCGAAGGGGGTGATCCGCAAGATCTGATGGGACCTAATTTATCGGAGAGTAAATAGAGATTCATCATGAAGGAGGAGAAAATGTCGAAAAAGCTAAAGTTATTAGAAGTGGTCATCATGTCAGCAATTTTTTGCTTAGCAGGTATCTTCGGGCAAGCCTACGCAAGTACGCTCATCCCGCAGACCTGGATGCCCGGGGAGTGCATCCCGCAGTTTCAGGTTAAGTTACCAGTGTTTGGGCCTGGCTATAATGCAGACCTACCCAGGGTAGATGCCGTCAGCCACCCGGCGCTTACAGTGAAGATGAAGGAAACCTCGCGTTCAGTTTTTCCGGACCCTTCCAAGGTTCAGTACCCCGCAGTGAATGGGAATGGCAATAGCTGCCCGAGTCTCAACTTTCAAAATACCACTGTATGGGCTTACGAGACATCTGACTGGTTCACCGGTCAGGTCCTCGGCCCTGCCTTCTGGCCCGCAGTGACTATGGAAAACAGAAGGTTCGAGTCAACGATGGTAGAATACGTGAACGAACTCCCGAGCTTTTCCAATAGTGGAAAGATTCAGGGGCTGATCACGATAGACCAGTCCATTCATTGGGCTGATCCGACGGGAACGACTATGCAGAATGACTGCGTGGATGGTCCTCCTCTGGCCGTTCCATGCACATCGCCCTTTATAGGGTCTCCTCCGGCAGTGGCGCACTTGCACGGCGCCGAAGTTCCATCTACATTCGATGGTGGGCCGAACGCCTGGTTCACAGCTGACGGCAGGAAAGGGCCGGGATATAATACTCTTTTTGACGCTGGTCCGGGCAAAGCTATATATCTGTATCCTAACTCCCAGGAGCCTGGAACACTCTGGTTCCATGACCATGCCCTCGGCTCAACGCGCACCAATGTATACAGCGGACTGGCGGCTTTCTATTTCCTCAGAGACCCGGGCAATGAGCCGGCAAACCTCCCGAGTGGACCGTACGAAATAGAACTTGCATTGCAGGACCGTCAGTTCGACACAAAGAGCCAGCTGTATTTTCCAGATGGCAGCGATCCATTATGCGGGAGTGGGCTGACGGGCGACCCATGCCTGAATGGTCCACCCACCAACCCAAGTGTGCACCCGTTCTGGATCCCTGAGTTCATCGGAGATGTTGCAGTAGTTAACGGATCTCCATGGCCATTCCTTAATGTTGAGGCGCGGCGCTACCGTTTACGTATTTTAGACGGTTCCAATTCACGAATGTATAATTTGAGTGCCGATCACCCGTTGCCCGCCTATCAGATCGGCGCGGACGATGCTTACGTTGACAAGCCCGTGTCGCTCGGATCATTGTTCATTGCCCCCGGAGAGCGCGCAGATATCATTGTGGACTTCAGCGGTCTGGCGGGGCAGACCGTTACGATCACGAATGATGCAGCTGTCCCCTTCCCTGACGGCCTGTTTCCGGTGCCGCATCCTGTTACCAATCCTGACGGTACTATTTCCATGGCTCCTGCGGACCAGCCTCTCATGGCCAGCATCATGCAGTTCAGGGTCATTTCTCCGCTTAGCGGAGCTGATACGAGCTGCAACCCTGCAAACGGAGAATGCCAACGGCCGGTTCCGACTGCCCGGCTGTCGAATGGTCAGGGACTCGTTGCGGCAGGTGTGAAGATTGACAAGGTCAGGCAGCTTGTTCTGAAGGAGTTCGAGGGGGCAGGGGGTCCGCTCGAGGTCCTGGTCAACAACACCAAGTGGGACGGGCTGAGGTCGCCCTCCATCGCTGCCGATTTTCCTGTTGATGGTATAAGCGAGCTGCCGCGTATGGGATCGATCGAGCTTTGGGAGATAATTAACCTGACGGAAGATGCCCATCCTATGCACACGCACCTAGCGCAGTTTCAGATCTTAAACCGGCAGAATTATGATGATGCCGCATATGCCGGAGAGGAAGCACCAATTCCGTCGGTCGGCGCATGGGGAGCTGCATTCCCGATTAATACCGGATTCAATCCAATCTGCACAGGTGGCGTATTCTGCCCTGGATACGGACCTCCCAATGACTACAATATCCCTAACGGAGATGGGGCTATCGGCGGAAACCCGGCCATCAGTCCCTACCTGCTGGGGGAGCCGATCCCACCTGATCCAGGAGAGTCCGGCTGGAAGGATACTGCTAAAGCTTTCCCCGGGCAGGTGATGAGGATTCTGGTGCGATGGACCCCTACGAGTATGCCGGTCATACCGGACACGTCTCTTGCAGGCATTAATATCTATCCCTTCGATCCGACCGAGGGGCCTGGCTATGTCTGGCACTGCCATATCATTGACCATGAGGACAACGAAATGATGAGGCCTTACAAGGTCACAAAGTAACACCTATTATTTGAAGTACTTTCTGGAGGGCCGCTTTGCGCGGCCCTCTTCTATTGATGCCATACAAGACATCAGGATGGAGGCTAACTCATCTGTTTTACGATAATCGCGAGTGAGTCAATATCTTCATTAGATTGTTAAAAGACCAGTGCGAGTTCCTCAATGGTATTTCACATTGTTGCAGCTTAATGAAATGTGTTGCCAGATGCCCGACACGGGGTCCCCCGACACTTCGAGAAATACTTCTTTCCGTGAGAAATCTTGAATTATTCTTCATGCATAGAAATCTCACTTAGTGGCTGCTATACGTAACAAAAAGGAGTGAACCTCAAGACCATTGAAGGTCATGATAAGTCCTGCTTTTTCAAAGAGAAAGAGGAGGAGCAATGACCATGGAAGGTTCAAGTCTCAGAACAAGCAGCAGTGACATCAAAGCAGTAAATCAGCATACCGCAGTAGGATCTCTTATTGATCGCATTCTTCAGAATATCTCCAAGATGGAACTCCCGGGCACAGAGCACTTCGAGAACTACATGCGCCACAAGTGGAGAATGAATCACAAGCCACATACTCTTATGGGCAGTTTTCAGGCGGTAAGGGGCTTTCTCGGTTTCTATTGCAGCTTAGGGAAGAGTCAGCTCCAAGAGATTGTCAGTGACGATCTGGAAGCATTTGTCGAACACGAGCAGGACCGAGGACTCAAAGTCACCTCGGTCAGAACACGGCTTAATTATATCTGGGCGTTCCTGAGGTTTCTGAGTGAACAGGACATCATTGGTGAAAGCATTCTCAGACGCAAGATTAAACTCCGGGTGCCCGATTTTCTGCCGAGGGCCATCGCTCCTGGCGATGTCAGAAAGATACTCGCTGCCATTAAGGAAACTCGCGACCGAAACCTTCATCAAGAAGGGGTTCAAAAGGTGTGCCTAGGTATTGTCAACATAAGATGACAAGTGAACCTACTTCATACCGGCACTGTTTTGACAGGGGAACAGTTTTTGGTTGAACTCCAAAGTTCTTACGGTGACGGAGATTCGCAATATTCATCCAGAAAGAAGCATTAAAGGGTCCGATTTCAACTGGTGGGGACTTACATGACTCAAGATTATGGGTTGAAAAAACGCATCTAAAATATCAGTTCTTTACCTCCTATTGCGCAGACCCCGCAGAGATTACATATTTTGGGTCTTTCTTTACATTATCTGAAAATAAGGTACACTTTAGCTAGTGTCTGTTCATAAACTGTGGTGACAGGAAGAAGTCGTCATTCTCTTTTCTGATCATTAATATTTAATGGACGGAAAGAAAGGAGACGTCATGCAACACGCAAGAAAAACATTCAGGGCGATTCTTATAGTGTTCAACGTGGGTATCGTAATCGCTATTAGTAGCTTGGCCTTTGCCCAGGGAGGGGGCATTTCAGGTTCAGTAAAGGATCGCTTAACCAATCAGGGGATTCAAGGGGTAATCATTACGGTAAAAGATGTAAGCACCGGTATGTTGGCAGGAACAGGGACTACTGATGTGTATGGTATCTATACAGTGGGTATTCCAACCCTGGGGAATTACACCCTCGAAGCATCAAAACCTGGATATAACAATGTGTTTGCACAGGATGTGGTTGAGCTTTCCGATATGACACCGAACCGGACCGTAAATATCTCTATGAGTGGGGAAGCGTGGTTGAAGGACAAGCCCGGGCAGACGACACAAGCTCTGTCTTGGGAGAGGGGAGCCGGGAAGAGCTACCTCATCCCAGCCCTCGAAATTCCGGGCTTCATCCTTCTCCTCAACGGGTACGACCGACTTGCCTACCCCAACTCTGTAGAGGACGGGAAAAAAGTCTATGACACAAACCTGTCAACCTTCCGGGACCACGTCTTCCACGGGCACTGGGGAGTCGACCAGGACTCCTTCGCCATGAACCAGTTCGGGCATCCATATCAGGGATCTGTGTACTATGGATTCGCGAGATCGGCCGGCCTCAACTACTGGGAATCGCTCCTCTACACCAACGTAGGCAGCTTTCTCTGGGAAACGGGCGGAGAGACCACACATCCATCCATCAACGACCAAATAGCCAGCGGTATTGGCGGGAGCTTCTTCGGGGAGGCGCTCTTCCGTATGGCCAGCCTGTTGCTCGAGGGCGATGGCGGCGAACCCGGGTTCTGGCGCGAGCTGGGTGCAGGGGCGCTCTCACCTCCCATGGGTTTTAATCGTCTCGCCTTTGGAGACAGGTTCAAGTCCGTGTTTCCGAGCCATAATCCGGCCACCTTCTGGCGCCTGCAGCTCGGTGTAAGTCTGAATACTCACCTGAACAATCTGGGAGGCTTCGGCACCGGGGAAAAGTCCGAGGCGACAGCGGACTTCTCCATGGCCTACGGGCTCCCCGGAAAGCCCGGATATAGCTACAAGCGTCCTTTCGATTACTTCAATTTTGAATTCACCAGCCTCGGCAACATACATAACCCTTTTGATAACGTCATGATTCGGGGACTCCTCCTCGGAAAGGACTACGAGGCGGGTAATTCCTATCGCGGGATATGGGGCCTCTATGGCGGCTATGACTATATATCGCCGCACATCTTCCGCGTCTCAAGCACCTCTGCCTCTCTCGGGACTACCTTTCAATGGTGGCTATCGCAAAAGGTAGCGCTCCAGGGCTCGGCCCTCGGCGGCATCGGCTATGCCGCGGCCGGTAATGTCACCCAGGTAGGTGAACGCGACTACCACTACGGCGTCGCTCCGCAGGGGCTTCTCGGGCTCCGCCTCATCCTTGGCGACAGGGCCATGTTTGACTTAACGGGACGTGCATATTATTTGACCGGCGTAGGTGGCGCGGACCCGGGGGGAAGGGAGACCATCGAACGTCTCAACACGGGATTCACCGTTCGCATATACGGCCGTCACGCCCTTGGGATTCAATACATTGCATCAGTCAGGGATGCGCGGTATCCCGACCGGGCGTCCAGTCACCAGACGACGGGAACCGTCAGCCTGGTTTACACTTTGCTTGGCGACACCCGGCTCGGGGCTGTTGAGTGGCGCTGACCGACGATGCTCAGGACAGATGACTCGCCACCTGGAGCAGGAACGAAACATCGTATTCAACGGGGTTTCGCGCAATTTATATGGTTCTTAGACCAGTCCTGCGATGGCTCCCGGCCCGGGCAGTAAAGATACCGGTAACTCTTATGTTGCTGGGTGAGACAGTGTTCCAATCAATTCGTTGGTTTAGTCCCAGTCCGGTTATAGGTTCGCTGTCTCACCCAGTCCTTTATCCAAACGTTTTCTCAGACATAAACGGTACTCCATCCCTCATAACATAATACGCTGCCCTCGCCAGCTTGTTTGACAGTGCGCTGTGAGCAATCGGTGCGTTTGTCTTTTTTTGCTTCCGGTCATAATAAGCTCTCGTTTCAGGGTCAAACCGCCGTGCAAGTTCTCCCGCCTCGGCAAAGGCCCAGGACAGATATTTGTTGCCGTTCTTCCTGTTATTTGTCCCCTTCTTTTTGTCATTGCTAAATCTCCCTGCAGGTACCTTTCTGCAGTACGACACATAGTTACCTACATCTGCAAAGCGATTAATAGGACCTGTTTCCATCATGATCGTCAACCCCAGAACCCTGCCGACTCCCGGTAAACTTAAAAGATTATCATATGGCCGCTGTAGTTTTATCTTTTTTTCTACGGCCACCTCGATTGCTGTGATCTGCCTCGTCAGAGAGTCAATCGCATCCTTAACTCACGACGTAACCATCTTCCCTGCAACGACAATTTTCAACCCAAAAGGATCAGTCTGACAGTAATACGTTTACCCGGCAAGTAGCGCGCAAAAGTCATTAGCAGCAGGGAAAAGTCCTCACATAAATTGGCAGGTTGCAGCAACCTAATCTTTACTACTATGCAACCGATGACCTCTGCAGGGCAGGCATATGCACTCGCTCCACCGGATGCTTGTCCTTTCCGTCTCGGCTGATAACCTGCTCTACCAGATGAGACGGAGGCTCCTTATTTACGCCTGCGACATCGATGCCTTCCTGATTGAGAAAGAAGTCACCACATAGGCTTGAGCATCTGATCATTTCTTAATCGGACATAAAAGCTAATAATTTTAATTAGGGCTTGACACAGTGTATTCTTCTGCGGTATAAAAAAAGAGTTCAGGTGCCGTGAGGCATAATAGGGAATCCCGTGAGGTGTAAAAACCGATTCGGGAGCGGGCCCGCCGCTGTAATCGGGGACGAAAGCCGACTAAGCCACTGGGGTGAGAACCTTGGGAAGGCCGGCAAGTAGGATGAGCCGAGAGCCAGAAGACCTGCCTGTAAACACAGTGGTATGTTAGTGGTGACAGGAGATCATTTAGGCAATACCAAAATGAATCCTCTTTCACCCCTCACCATATCACTTCTCTACGGAACCTTACCGTGGCTGGAAGGAAAGAGGATGAAGTAAAGCAGGGTGCAATCCTCAAGGCAAATATATGCCTTGAGGTTTTTTTTTGCCTCAAGACTGACTTTACAAGAGGAGGCAAAATGCCAAGCTTGAATGGACTGCAAGAATCGACATTAAGGGTTTACGAAACAACTTTTTACAGAAGTCCCTGTTACTTGTGGCGGAAGAAATATTCCGTATGGATGTCGGGTGCTCGACTGCTATTTCCCTCTGACGTACTCTTTCTTCAACCGACGGGTTTATTAATGCGCAGGCAGCCATTAATCTTGCGGCACATCCGAAACTTTGGATGTAGATGCATGAGAAGATGCAGATGAGGGACGAATTTGGGTACCCAAAAATCAACTTGACACACAGCACGTCCCCGTGTTTCAATTGAGAATGAATCTCATTATCATTATGGACACAGAACAGGCCAAAAAAATATTTTCGTGCCGGCCCGCTCACGATATGCGGAGAATTTACAGAGGTCCATGACAAGAAAATAGCAATACTCCAGGCTAAGTTCGCTTAGTCGAATTGATTAATTCCTGGGAGGCATAAGTTTTGAATTATAAGGGCTGTGCAAGAAGTGTAAGTAAATAATTTTATGTTTATTTTGATTATGAAAAGCAATATGAACTGGAGGTGGGATTATGTGTGGTGTGGTGATTGGAGGCATTTTATTTCCATACTCTCGAGCTCATGGGACGAAAGAGGATTCAGTTTTCTTTTAGGAGGCATTGCATGTCTATTTTAAATCAGTATCCGAAGCCAAAGCGCTTCGCCCTAATCGGCGTCGCGATAATCATTGTCGTGCTGGGCGGTGGGCTGGGCATACGCTTGCTAAACTCGCCAGGTCACGCGGCCGTGCAGGAGACTACACAGCCCGCTCTTGTCCATCAAGACGACAAATTTATAGTACCCGAGGGTTCTGCATTGCGTTTGCGGCTTGTCGTGCAACCGGTCGTCGTAAAGAAGAGCCCCCACACTCTCACGTTGCCGGCCGCTGTGGAGGCGGACCCCGCGCGCACGATCAACATTCTATCGCCGGTTGCCGGCAAAATGCTCAAGCTTAGCGTCAGTCTGGGCGACCGTGTTGTAAAAGGCCAGCCGCTCGCCGTTATCGACTCGGGCGATCTCGCACAAGCGTATGCTGATGACGACAAGGGACGAGATGCGTTGCAACACGCCGAGAGTACCTTGGAGCGAGTCCGTGGTCTGCATAAATCCGGTGCTGGCTCCCTCAAGGATCTGGAGCAGGCCGAGAGTGATTATGCCCAGGTCAAGGCCGAGTTCAGAAGGGCCGAAGCGCGGCTCAAAGAAATCGGTGTTCCGTCCCAGCCCAAAGACGGGTCACGCCTCTTGACGCTTACTGCGCCAACGACCGGAAGCATCACCGTGCTGGCGACCGCGCCAGGGGCATTCGTCAACGATCTAAACGCATCGCTCATGACGATTGCAAATCTCGATTCTGTTTGGGTTACGGCGAACGTGCCGGAGATTGATATCGCTCACATTGCCAAAGGGCAGTCCGTAGACGTGTCCTTTGCAGCCTACACGGGACAGGTCTTTCATGGTACTGTCGCATTCGTAAGCGATGTGGTGGAACCAGACACTCATCGCAACAAGGTACGGATAGCTTTCTCCAATCAGGGCGGCAAGTTCAAACCCAATATGTTTGCCAACGCGAGCTTCAATATACCGCAGGAATCCGCGGTGTTCGTACCGAATTCGGCCCTGCTTATGGA
Organism: Nitrospiraceae bacterium; assembly: GCA_003153275.1. Classification (GTDB taxonomy): domain Bacteria; phylum Nitrospirota; class Thermodesulfovibrionia; order Thermodesulfovibrionales; family UBA6898; genus PALSA-1316. The sequence continues at coordinate 10,552 of PLXX01000105.1, forward strand.
TAACGACAGCACCGTCGTGTTTGTTGAGGTTGCGCCCTGGACTTTCATCAAGCGCCCAGTTCTGCCTGGCTACGGAGAGGGCGATGGCGCCCGCATCGACGAGGGGCTGAGTCCCGGCGACCGCATCGTCGTAAAAGGGGGAGTACTGCTCAGTGATTAATCGTATCATCAGTATCTGCCTTCACAAGCGGCTCGTCGTATTGATGGTGGCAATCCTGCTGGCCGTTTTCGGCTATTACTCCTGGACAAAAATGGCGGTCGAGGCGTATCCGGACATCGGCGACGTCACTGCGCAGGTCACCACCCAGGCACCGGGACTGGCCTCCGAGGAAGTCGAACAACAGATAACTATCCCGTTAGAGAGGGAGTTGGCCGGCACACCAGGATTGTCGAACATACGTTCGAGCAGCACTTTCGGTCTTTCGCTTATTACACTAACATTCCACGACGGCGCCGAGGACTATTGGTCGCGCCAGCGGATCACGGAGCGCATTAATCAGGTCAACCTCCCTGCGGGCATCCAAGCGGGTCTTGATGCGGTATCAGGCCCTGTTGGCGAAATTTACCGCTATACGCTGGAGTCAGACACCAAGAATCTGATGGAGCTTTCGGAGATTCAGCGGTGGATGGTCATCCCGGCACTGCAGCAGGTCGCCGGTGTGGCCACCGTCAATAACTTCGGTGGTTTCACCATGCAGTATCAGCTAGAGCTTGATCCGGCCCAACTCCAACGTTACGGCATCGCCCTCAACGACGTGGTCACGGCGATCAACAACAATAGCTCGAATGCCGGTGGCAGCCGCATCTCGCGCGGCGAGCAGAGCTATGTTATCCGCGGTATCGGCATGGTGCGCACGCTTGGCGACCTTGGCAATATCGTCGTCACCCAACGCACCGGCGTGCCGATCCTGGTGCACGACCTCGGTAAGACTACATACAGCCATAAGGAGCGCGAGGGCATTCTCGGCAAGGACGCCAACCCCGACACGATAGAAGGCATCGTGGACATGCTCAAGTATCAGAATCCGTCGGAAGTACTGAAAGGCGTCCACGCCAAGGTTGCGGAACTGAGCAAACAACTGGGGCCCATGGGGGTGCGCATCGTTCCCTATATCGACCGGGACGAGCTGGTCCAGAATACTGTTGACAAGGTCTCCCATACCGTACTTGAGGGGATCGGCCTGGTGTGTATCGTGCTGATACTGTTTCTCGGCAGCCCGCGCAGCGCCTTGATCGCTGCGGTAACTATTCCGCTGGCCCTGGTCGTAGTATTCATCGTCATGCACTTCACGAAGATGCCGGCAAACTTGTTTTCGCTTGGTGCGCTCGATTTCGGCATCATCGTGGATGGCGCGATCGTGATAACTGAGGCCATACTGCGAAAACGCGAGGCGGATCCTGCGGCCACCTTGAGTGAGTCTGATGTATTTGCAGCAACGACACAGGTGGCGAGGCCGATTTTCTTTGCCACACTCATCATCATCACCGCCTACCTCCCGCTGTTTGCGTTTGAGCGGGCCGAAGCAAAGCTGTTTACGCCGATGGCTTACACCGTTAGCTATGCCCTGTTTGGCGCGCTCCTGTGCGGCTTTACCCTGATTCCTGGCCTCGCCTATATGGCCTTGCGCAAACCACGACCGGTCTTCCATAACCGACCGCTTGAATGGCTGCAAAATGCCTTTCGGCAGAACCTGGAGCGGATGCTGGCCACGCCTAAAATCGCCTACCTAATCGGTGTCGTGGCGTTCATAGCTGTGATCGGTTTTGGTATAACCGCTGGCCGGGAATTCCTGCCCGAACTGGACGAGGGCGCCCTGTGGCTGCAAGTGCAATTGCCAACCGGACTAGCGCTCGACAAGGCCAGCGAGATGGCCGGGGAACTGCGTCGCACGTTGCGCGAATTCCCCGAAATATCTTATGCCGTCACCCAGCTGGGCCGTAACGATGATGGCACTGACCCCTGGACGCCTTCCCACATCGAAGCACCTGTCGGCCTGAAACCCTACAATACCTGGCCCAAGGGGGAGACCAAAGAGGAGTTCATGCTCCGGCTCAACGCCCGCTTGCAGCAGTTGCCAGGGTTCTCCATCGGCATCAGCCAGCCGATCATCGACATGGTCGACGATGCAATCGGGGGCGCACATAGCCCGCTGGTCATCCGCATTGTCGGCGACGATTTCAACGAACTACGCCGTATCGGCAGCGGGATTGTCAACGTGCTGCACGGCATCCGTGGCACGGCAGACGCGTCCATATTTCAGGAACCTCCGATTCCACAGATAGCTATAAACATCGACCGCGCGGCAGCTGCCCGTTACGGCATCAACGTATTGGATATTACCAACCTGATCCAGATCGGGATCGGTGGTGCATCGGTCAGTAAGGTCTATGTGGCCGACCGGACGTATGACGTTTCCGTGCGGTTTCCGCAAAATACCCGCAACAATCCAGAGGCGCTTGGGAATCTGGTACTGACTACCTCCAGCGGGGCGCAGATCCCGCTTTCCGAGGTTGCCCATATCAAGCAGCAGACCGGCGAAAGCACCATCTCGCACGAGATGGGCCACCGCGACTTGCTCGTCCGGATTGACAATCGAGACCGCGCCCTGTCCGATTACCTGGCAGAGGCTCAGCGCAAGATTGGCCAGTCAGTTAACTTCGATCACAGTAAATATCGCCTCGAATGGAGCGGGCAATTCGAAAACCAGCAGCGCGCACAGGCCCGCTTGACGCTGATCATGGTAATCGTATTAGCACTTATGGCCATGTTCCTGTTTGCCGAGTTCGGTAAGATGCGTCAGGCGGTGCTGATCCTGGGTGCGGTTCCGCTGGCAGCCTTGGGCGGATTGATCGCGTTGCACCTCACCGGCGAGACGCTGAATGTCGCCAGCGCTGTCGGCTTCATTGCGTTATTCGGCGTAGCTGTGCAAAACGGCATCATCATGATCTCCAATATCAACCGGGTGCGCGAGCAAGGCGTGCCGCTGCACGAGGCCGTTCTGTCCGGAGCGGTCGAGCGTTTCAGGCCAGTACTCATGACCGCTACCGTGGCGACCGTGGGTATGTTGCCCGCGGCCTTGGCCACCGGCATCGGCACCGATGTGCAGCGCGCGCTTGCCACCGTTGTAGTGGGCGGCTTAATGGTTGCTACCCTGCTGACGTTGTTTATTCTGCCGACCTACTACTTCGCGCTGGAAAGATGGGTGGAACGTCGCCAAACCACAAAGAGAGAGGAAAAATGACCATGCATAGGCCCATAATCATCTTATGTATTATCTTGGCTGGATGTGCAGTCGGCCCTGATTTCCAACGCCCGACCACGCCCAATGTCGAGCGTTATACGCCCCAACCCCTGCCTGCACAGACGGCAGCGGTTGAGATCAAGGGCGGCGAAGCGCAGCGCTTCGTGCAAGATATGGACATACCCGGTCAATGGTGGACGCTGTTTCATTCGAAGCCGCTCAATGACCTGATCGAGCAAGCGCTCAAGGCCAACCCCGACTTGGAAGCCGCGCAAGCCGCACTGCGCGGTGCCTGGGAAAACGTCTATGCACAGCAGGGTGCATTCTTTCCCAGCATCGAAGCCAACTTCAATCCAACGCGCCAAAAGATTGCCGGCACTCTGTCAAGTCCGACAGCCAGCGGCAGTTATATTTATAGCCTTCATACCGCACAGGTTGCGGTGGCCTATACACCGGATGTTTTCGGCGGCACGCGACGGCAGGTGGAGTCGCTGAAAGCGCAAGCCGATTCGCAACGCTTCCAACTCGAAGCGACTTATCTTACGCTGACCTCGAATATAGTTGCAGCAGCAGTACAAGAGGCTGCTTTTCGAGGTCAAATCGCAGCGACCAAGCGGATCATAGACATCCAGAGGCAATCGCTCGAATTGCTGCAACGCCAATACTCGCTGGGGCAGGTAGCTACTTTGGACGTAGCAGCACAGGAAGCAGCGCTGGCACAAGTGCAGACCACGCTGCCGCCCTTGGAAAAACAATTGGCGCAACAACGCGACTTAATGACTCGTCTTGTCGGTCGTTTCCCCAGCGAGTCGCTCCTCGAAGAGTTCGAACTGTCATCTTTGCAATTGCCGCAAGAACTACCCGTGAGTCTTCCCTCCAAGCTCGTGGCGCAGCGGCCGGACGTTAGATCTGCCGAAGAGCAATTGCACGCTGCCAGTGCAGAGATCGGCGTGAGTATTGCCAATAGGCTGCCGAATATCACCCTCAGCGCCAATGCAGGTTCCAGTGCCACAGCGATCAATCAGTTGTTCACCTCCGGCACCGGATTTTGGACATTGGCCGGCAATCTGGCTCAACCAATCTTTCAAGGAGGGACATTGCTGCACCGGCAACGTGCCGCTGAAGCGGCATACGACCTAGCGGCAGCGCAGTACCGCAGCACCGTGCTCACTGCTTTCCAGAACGTGGCGGACACGCTTCACGCCATCCAATGCGACGCCGATACCCTGAAAGCGGCTGTTGCTGCCGAGCGTGCTGCCGGCAAAAGCCTTGCTATTGTGCGTTCTCAGATGGAATTGGGCGATGTCAGCTATTTGGCGCTGCTTACTGCCGAACAGATATATCAGCAGGCGGTGATCAATCTTGTGCAGGCCCTTGCCAACCGCCACACCGATACCGCGGCACTGTTTCAAGCGCTGGGCGGCAGCTGGTGGAACCGGTCCGATGTACCGGCAGGGGTTGTCCAATAACGCCGGGCTGGGAGCATATAAACCTGCCCGGAGATTGTGTTTGGAAACAAAAAGATCGGAAAATTCAGGCAGTTACGATTCCCTGAGGGCTCTTAGCGTACGAAATCTGGATGCGTGGATGAAGGAGATTAGTAAGGCCTGGATGCAAACGATCCCGATGCTGCGGGATATCTTTATGTTGACGGGCATGTTGCCTGTATCATGGGGATAAGGCCATACTTCCTTCATTTTCGATATCGGCGAGACCCCCTAATCTCCTCTCCTTTAGTCCTAACCCAAGGTAATTCAACAAAATTCATAAGAAAACCGGACTTCAATGAAGTCCGGAGTCTCAGAAAACTGCACTTTATGCGCAAAGAAATTGCATCTTATGCGCAGAAATCCTGCAATATATGCGCAATGAATTGCAGGTTATGTGCAACCCAACAGCACGGCGCTTCTCTTGCGCAGTGCTCGCCTTCACAGCGGGTGGCTTCAGACCACCACCTTAACCAAAGGGCTGCTTTGCGCCCCTTCCCTGGAAACCCGGCATAAGGTACCCCACTTCAAGTGGGGGCTATGATGAGTGAATATTACTGACACGTTAGACGAATATAGAGCGTTTTTGGTGGGCACTCTCGACGCCGGCGCTGCGATATATACCTAAGGAGCCTTGGCTTGTATTGCACTTTTCTATACAAAAGTGTATTGTAAATGTGTACAAGGAGGTGTCCCATGCCACAGGCACAAAGGAAGGAAGCCGTGTCCATCAACATACGCGCTAGAGTGCAACAACGCGATCTCATCGACCAGGCCGCCGAACGACTTGGCCGCAGCCGATCAGATTTTATGCTTGCCGCTGCCTGCCGTGAAGCGGAAGACGTACTGCTTGACCAGGCGTTTTTCACGGTCAATGCTGGAACCTTTGCCAAGTTTCAGGCGATGCTTGACCGGCCATTACCGCCGACCGACAAGCTACGCCGGTTGCTCAAGACGAAAGCTCCCTGGGACAAATGACAGCCTTTGTTCCAACATCCCCGTCACCAATTTCAGCCGATCATGTCCTTGACGGTTTTGAATGCGGAGAGCCGTCACTGGATGAATGGCTGAAAAAGCGGGCGATCAAGAACCAAGTTCCAGGAGCCTCGCGTTGTTTTGTCATTTGCCACGGTGCGGATGTTATCGGCTATTACAGTTTGTCGGCAGGGGCAATCAGGCATGAATTGGTCACTAAAGCAATGCGGCGTAATATGCCCGATCCACTGCCTGTGCTTTTGCTTGGCCGGTTAGCGATTGATAGGCGTTATCACAACCAAGGCCTTGGCCGTGCGCTGCTACGCGATGCCATGATTCGCGCCGTCAATGTCTCTGGCGATGCGGGTATATTCGCACTTATGGTCCATGCGTTGTCGGAACAGGCCAGGCGTTTCTATCTATCGCGAGGGTTCGTAGAGTCACCGCTGCAACCGATGACGCTTATGATGACTTTGGCAACAGTGCGCTCCATTCTGGCCGAACCGAATTGACGGATATTTGAAGTAAACCCGAGTTATTTTAGGGGACACGGAATTGTAGGATCAGACTATGGGGGTTTTTGCACAAAAGGACAAAAAGGTATATTGCCCTACAAAAAGCGCTTATTCGCGCGTGGGTTCACCGCAATCTTAAGAGCAGTGGAAGCCATTTGAGGTCTTTGGCAAATTTTCTTGCATCTCTGCAAGCAAATGCCGCTTTTCTTGCAAAGCACGCCATTGAGTTATGATTGGGGTCGTTTGACGAAAGGGGAATTAAAGTACGCTAAGAAAATTTGTTTTAAATAATGCCGCCTTAGTTCACCCTGAAGGAAATACCCCTTTTGCGGAATATGCCTTCAACTAAACGGCAAAGATCGGTCTCGTGGGATACAAAGCGCCCCAAAGGGGGTTTTTCAAGTACTGCCTCCATCACAGTGGGCGCCCTTGTAGTAATTGTGTGAAGTACAATCAAAAATTTAGTCCGCTCGGTGTTAAATACGTCCCGTACAAAACAGATTAGAGACTTTGTGATGCGCATTATGTACTCCCTATAACACGCACAGAGAACATTCTCGCTCAAAATGAAGCATTCAACCCGAAATGTAGAGCCCCTTCTTCAGGAGTTTATTTACTACATCTTCCTACACTCAGGCCTCAATACTCCTTCATGATCTTATACACCGCCGACAGATCGAGGTCGGCGATCCCCTTTGCAAACGTCATCCCGAAAAGTTCCTTTGTTACGCTGCAGGTAAAGAGCGGGACTTTCATAGTTTTTGCAAGGTCCTGAATGTAGTGCAGGTCCTTGTATATGAGGGCCGACGAGAAATGTCTCGAGAAGTCTTCCTTGACAAGCTTCTCTTTTTTGGCATTCAGGACCGCCGAGTTGCCGGCACCCGCCGAGAGGATGTCTATCACCATCGCTTTATCGATGCCAGCCTTTTCTCCAAAAGCAGCTGCTTCTGCCAGTGCGGTCATGAATGCACCGAGGACGAGGTTGTTGATGAGCTTCATCTTAATTGCAAGGGCCGGCTTTTCGAGATAGAAGATATTCTTCCCGATCTTCTGCAGAAGAGGCGTAGCTTTTTCATAGATGTTTTTGGCTCCGCTGACCAAGACAGTCAGGTTTCCCAGTGAGGCAGGCACCACGCTTCCAAGCACAGGGGATTCGAGGTAATGTCCTCCCCGCTCCTCAAGCAACCTGTGAAAATGCAGGACGTCTTCGAAGTGGTTCGTCGTAGTATCGATTATGATCTTTCCCCCGCAGTTCCCTTCTAAAAGCCCTGACTTCCCCGTCAGTACCGACTCGACGGCGTCGCTGTCGAAAAGGTTGAGAAATATTATGTCGGCCTTCGTGATAAGCGAGGCAGGTGTGTCGGCCATCTCCGCTCCAATATCGGCAGCTTTTTCCTTCGTCCTGTTCCAAACGATCAGGTCAACGCCCTGAGACACCAATCGTTTCGCCATCGCCTTGCCCAAATGTCCCAGTCCAATGAATCCCGTCTTCATGATTCCTCCTTTAACTTTTTCAGTAGAAATTCAAGATATGAGCATCGGAGATGCCCTGCTCCAATTCTCTTTCAAAAAGCGCGGCTTGAAAAGCTAAAGCCCTCATGCATCTTTTCCGAAGCCATCATCAACTTTGCTCGGGGACACATTGCAGTCAGTTTGCTCATGGGTCGTCTCCTTTCCTTTCAGGTGAGATGTTTCTGAACAAATATTCCTTAATCAAAACATATCAGATAATGATGCGTTGTCAAGTGACTCTGTTTAGCTTTGAATTTACCTCAAGGCCGGTCACCTATTCCGCCGCAAACTGCCCCCATGGCAGGGGCAGTATTGGCTTCACCTCGAAACGTGCCCTGATCTGTTCTTTCTGAAGAACCATCATGGTTTGAAAGCAAAGTAACAAGTGCAAAATTCTCAGTGCTAAATGTGGAAGAACTGGCTTGACACTGGCTATATACACTGAAAATCATTTTTTTCTGATATACTGCAATCATACACAGAAACTTTTCAAACGGCGCGTTCTTAATCCGTGTGAGGTATGCGCGGATCAATCCGCTCGATTACAAACTCCTGGAACAGCTGACCGCCTCCTCAGTCTATCCTTTTGTCATGGGTATGGACATCTTTAAGCTCAGTAAATGTTTTTTTAAGGGATTTAAGAACTTCGCTTCCAGTGTAGGGTGCGCGGTTTTCTGTCATAACTTGGTTATGCTGGCACGAACGTAAAAATATAACTCATAAATTGAAGGATTTACTGGACTCCGTGGAGAGGTGTTTTCAAAATCGGGGTAAAAGCTCTGTTACAGGTGAAATTTATTAATAGAATGACTCGATCGCAGCAAATAGGGATATCATGAAAAGCTTAGGACAAGAATTTCAACTGCAAAATAGCCTTTCACAACAGAAACTAACTAGCGGTTGAGAATGTATGATATTTTTTGCCAGTGAGGCGCAGCGATAGTTGTTTCCCGCAATAAAATATCAGGGTTTTCCCCTATTGTTTTTACCCACACAAATAGCCACAATTACATTATCGACCGCAAGAATCAGGAAATGGAGAAGAGGAGAAGATTAGAAGGGGGCCTTTGACTTTATTTAAAATCATGCGGGCACTGCCTAACCACTTTTTCTCTACAACTCTACACAGAGTGACTAGCAACAACATAAGTCATTATTTCCCGATAGTTAGGGGGATTGCACCCTAATGAAATATATTGACGATAAACTACTCGAACGCTTTAAAAGGCTTGTATCTGACCACATTGGGTTCTGCATTCGAGAGGGGGATAATGAAACATTCCGCAAGGCACTGATAGCGGAGATGAAGAGATTGAACATTGTAGAGCCTGCAGGATATTTGTGCTTCCTTGAATCAGATACCGTAGAAAGCAAGCAGCAATGGAAAACGCTCATAATATCAATTACAACGGGGGAATCCTATTTTTTCCGTGATAAGGGGCATTTCTTTCTGCTTCAAAGTAGCATCCTGCCGGAGTTGATAAAAAATAAGGAAATCGAGCGCTCTCTCCGAATATGGTGCGCAGGCTGCTCAACCGGGGAAGAACCTTATTCTGTTGCAATTCTTCTTGACATGCTTTTGGAGGACAAAAGAGGATGGAACATATTCATTACCGGTACCGACATAAATGACGAATCCGTGAAAAAGGCGAAACGCGGCAGATATTCCCCATGGTCATTCCGACTGGTGGATAAAGCCATAAAAGAAAAATATTTTAAAAGGCGTCAGGATGAATGGGAGATTAATGAGAATATAAAAAAGATGGTGAACTTCCAATACGGCAACTTGATCGAGGATGGTTTCTTTTCCCAAAAACCCGAACTCTGCAACATGGACATCATCATCTGCCGTAATGTTTTTATTTATTTCAATAAGGAAGCTGTTGCCTCGGTATTAGATAAATTCATAAATGCATTGAATGATGGAGGATATCTTATAACAGGACATGGCGAACTTCGTGGACATGACCTTATGAACCTGAGCCAGATTATGTACCCGGAGGCTGTGATATATAAAAAGACGTTAGAGTCGAAGAGACGAACTCCTGAAATAGCCCTATCCCCGGAAGTAAGAAAAGAGAAAAAAGACCTGGAATTCAAGATAAAGCCCGTTTTGAAATCTCCCTTGGCGGTATCAGTGTCAAGCAATAAAAAGCCCATGGACCCTAAACCTGATATAGGAGAACTCATTAAGAAAGGACGATGTACCGAGGCCATTAATAAGGCGGAAGGCCTCTTGAATAAATGTAAAGATGACATTGACATGCTTTGTCTTATGGCTCAAGCTTATGCCAACTCAGGAGACTATGATAAGGCAGAAAGCGTTTGCAGAGGGGCCATGAATATCAATGCGAACGCCGCAGATCCGTATTTTCTTCTTGCTAATATTGCAGAGGCCAGAGGCAACGACGAAGAGGCAAAAGATTTATTCAGGAAAGCAATCTATCTCAATCCTTCCTTTATTGCAGCCTATTGTGAACTCGCCGGAATTTATGAGAAGGGAAATGATATCCCGCGCGCCAAAAAAGCCCGTTCTACGGCAATTGAACTTCTTAAATATTTACCTTCCAGCTCGTCTGTAAAACCATATGATATTACCGCTGGAGAATTGCTTGCATATGTTCTGGCGCTCATTAGACCAGGAAAGGAGACATTAGTGCTGTCAGGGGAGAAAAGCAGACGATGACAGATCAATCATTTGTTATATTCAGCCTGCGCGGATTAATTCTCGCTGTTGATGCGAAAGTAGTCAGAGAGATAATCTGGCTTCCTGAGCTTACCCTGATCGAAGAATGCCCTTTCTACATTGCAGGCGTTGTTAATATGCGCGGCAGGATCTTACCAGTAATGGATTTAAACGTCCGCTTCGGGCATGCCCCTCAGAGATACAGTTGTTTAGACAGGGTTATTATCCTTGACGTTTCAGAATTCATTTCTGAAACGTCAAGTCAGCAATCTCTGCTCCCAAGCCTCAACTCTCATTTTGATCTGATGGGAATAATTGTCAATGAAGTGCTGGACCTCATTGATATTCCTGAGGACAACATTGAACCGGCGCCTTTTGAAGGTAGCGGATTAAACCCTCATCCTCAGTTTGTACGAGGTGAAGCTACGGCCGGAGAAGATATTATCATGATTTTAAACAACCGGGCCATCCTGGAACCTGAACTGCACATTAATGAAGCTGAACTTGAAAATACCGTGTCCACCGTACAATCCGCAATAGGCTATTTCTGTCCTGAAGCAGACCCAAAAGAATGGGAGATTTTTCATAATAGGGCAATAAATCTCCAACATTTATTCGGCAGTGAAGATTCTGCCAAATCAATGGCTGTGGCTGTAATCCGCCTAAACAATGAATACCTTTGCGTTGAGCTTGAGTCGGTACTTCAGTTTTCAAATTTACACAATTTAACCCCAATGCCATGCTGTCCCGAGCATATTGCAGGCAATATGAACCTTCGTGGCAATGTCCTGACTGTGCTTGATATCAGGGGCTTGTTGAATATGCAGGCTGGCAAGATCAATGAATCAACAAAGGTTATTGTTGCTGATTCAGGAGAATTTCCCGTCGGAGTGGTAATTGATGAGATACTCGATGTTATATATTTAAAAGCGGTGGATATTGTTCCGGTCCCATCCTCTATAAGGATTATCAATGATAAATTTGTTAAAGGCGCTGCTCCTTATGGCAGTAGAATGATGGCCATTCTGGATTTCAAGGCGATACTGTCCTGGGATGGGTTAACAGTGAACGAAGAAGTGTAGCAATTTTAATATTGGATTTAACACTCAAGTTCCGAACCGAGGAGGAAAAGAATGAAAAGGATTTATAAGGTTAGGCACATTATGTACGGTTTCGGCTTCATCTTCTTGATTATGATTATAGTCGCCTTATTTTCTTGGCTTAATACCAACAATTTTAAGCAGGCCATGTTTTGGGATGAACATACACATGAAGTCAAATTGACCGTGGCCGATATCAAAAAGGCTACGGTTGACGCAGAAACAGGACAGCGGGGGTATCTCTACACTGGCATGGAGACCTATCTGGAGCCATACAACAAGGCTAAAGATAGTATCGGAGAGAAAATCGATGGCCTTGCAAAAGAAATTAGAGACAACCCTGTTCAGGTTGAACGGGTTAACAAGATACGTAAGCTGACTGAGGATAAATTCAAGGAACTTGAGGAAACTATAGTTCTGAAAAGGGCTGGGAAGGAGCATGATGCCAGGAATATAGTCTTAACCAATAAAGGTAAGACAATCATGGATGAACTGCGTGTAAAGTTTGACGAAATGGAGAAGACGGAGGATGACTTGCTCGTAGACCGCAAGAAGGCTGCTAATGAATCTATCAGCAGGGGGATAGTTATCACATTTGGAGGTACCCTGGTGACCCTTCTGGTCGGCATATTTGTAGCTAAGTTTATCTCCTTGAACATCATGAAGCCCATTAACGATGCAGTTCTGGGTATGTCCAGTACTGCTAACGAGATAGCGGCAACAGTAAATCAGCATGAACGTACGGCTTCACAACAGGCTTCAATGGTTAACGAGACGACGACCACCATTCAGGAATTGGGTACATCTTCGAGGCAGACCTCAGAACAGGCCTCAGCCGCTGCAGAGGTCGCCCAGAAGTCCTTAAACGCGACAGGGGAAGGGACGGTTATAGTCAAGCAGGCAATTGAAGGCATCAATAACGTTGGGGCCAAGGTAGGCATGATTGCAGACCAGATACTTAAATTGGGAGAGCAGACTGCCCAGTTGGGAAATCTTGCCAACATGGTCAAGGACCTCTCAGGCGAGATAAATATGCTTGCGCTTAATGCAGCGGTCGAGGCAGCACGTGCAGGCGAACATGGCAAGGGCTTTGCGGTTGTTGCAGGCGAAATAAGGAAGCTTGCCAATGAAAGCAAGAAATCTGCGGAGCAGTCAAATGCGGTCATATCAGATATACAGAAGGCGACCAACTCAACGATACTCAGGACGGAGGAAGGTACAAAGGTGGTTGAAGAGGTGACGGCATATACCCGGAATGTTGGGGAGTTATTCAATTCCCTGTCTGAGGCGGCGAATATATCTTACGAGAATGCACAACAGGTGTTATTGAATGCAAAGCAGCAGGCAACGGCTATAGGTCAGGTTGTGGAAGCCATGAACGGCCTGAACACAGGAGCAAGAGAGACGGCGGCCGGGATAGTGCAGACTAAGGCAGGAATAGAACAACTGAACAATGCAGCGGCGAATCTAAAACAGATTCTGTGATTGTCTAATGCGAAATAGGCCACTGAGATGATAGAAGATGATGAACTGAGAAATATTTTCAAGCTTGAAAGCGCAGAACATATCCAGCGGCTTGAGGACGATTTTCTGCGTCTTGAAAAGGATCCGGGCAACTCAGCAATACTTGAAGAGGCATTTCGTGAGGCGCACAGCCTTAAAGGGGCTGCCCGCATGCTTGGGCTGACTGGCATTGAGGCAATATCTCATCGTATTGAAGATATTCTCGGTTACTCAAGAAAAGGTTCTGTCCCCTTGTCTTCAGAAGTTATTGACCGGTTATGTAAGGGGCTTGATGCGCTGCGAGATCTTGTTAAAGAAGTTGTCACGGGTGAGCAGTCAGGTGTTATTGTTTCTCACCTGCTTGAGCAACTTAAGATTAGTACAGAGATCAGAGATCGGAGTTCCATAGCACACGAAAATAACTCAAATCGAGAAATGACAAAACACGAGACCAAAGAGACATCTTTGACCGATCAACAATCCTTAGTCACAGAGTCCGATAGATCTATCCGGAACATGGAGGAAAAGGGACCGGTCTTAGGTGTTTTTCGTATAGATACGATACGCGTGGAGACTCAAAAGCTTGATAAACTAATGTCACACACTGGCGAATTAAACGTAACTAAGCTCAGGATTGAACAGAGGCTGGAGGATATTAAGAATGTCATAGTGCTGTGGGAAGACATATCCAAGAAACTTCCGAAATCCGGGATAGAAAACAATTCAAAAATGGAAATGTTCGACGCTTGGCTCAACACTCTAAAAAATGCATTTCACGAGGACAGTTCAAGGCTTGGCCGTATCACTTCTGAACTTGAGGACATCACTAACCAGATTCGTCTTTTGCCTATATCCACAATATTCAATCTGTTTCAGAGGATGGTCAGGGACCTGTCAAAGGATAAGGGAAAGGAGGTCCAGCTTGTTATTGTAGGTGGGGAGACAGGCGCAGACAAGCGCATTATAGAGGAAATGAAAGACCCTCTGATGCATATGCTGAGAAATGCCGTTGACCACGGGATTGAGACGCCCGATGATCGTGAAACAAAGAATAAGCCGCGCACAGGCACCATCACTTTAAAAGCACATCAGACCCCAGTTAATCTGATAATTGAGGTGAGCGATGACGGGCAGGGGCTTGATGAAGAGGCTATTAAACGAGCCGCACTGAAAAGAAAAACAATAAATGAAAGTGAACTTGATGCAATGTCTCCTTCACAGATTCAATCGCTGATATTTGTTTCAGGGGTTTCGACAAGCACTTTTGTATCTGATATCTCCGGCAGGGGGGTTGGGCTTGATGTAGTAAGAGCAAATGTGGAGCGTCTTAAAGGGACAATCCACATTGAATCTTTGCCTGAGAGGGGTTGTACTATCAGAATTCATCTTCCTTTAACCCTTGCAACCTCACGCGTAATGATTGTGGCGGTTAACAATCTGAAGTATGCTCTGCCAGTTGAGAATATTCAGACGACCTGTCTCATAGACTTCAAAAATATATTTACCATTGAAGGGCGTAAGACAATAATAATCGACAAATTACCTGTCCCGGTAGCCGATCTATCCGACCTACTTGAAGTAAAAGGCGTAAATGCGGTTTGCAAAGGATATGTTTCCGTATCTAAAAGAATTCCGTGCATTATTATCTCCACCGTAGATGGTACCCTTGGTCTTTTTGTGGATGAACTACTCGATGAACAGGCTGTAGTGCTTAAAAATTATAGCAGCATAGTAAAACGGGCGAGGAATATCTCCGGCGCGACAATTCTTGGCACCGGAGATGTCTGTATGGTTTTAAACCCTTATGATCTTATTCGATCTGTAAAAAAGAAGGGAACTCCAATTCTGCAAGAGAAGCATGACGAAGCAACAGAAACCAGGCAAAGCATACTGGTGGCCGAGGATAGCATTACTGTACGAACACAAATGAAACGCATCCTTGAAGGCGCCGGATATGAGGTTACTGTCGCCGTGGATGGCGTGGATGCCTACAATAAACTTGGAGCCCGGTCTTTTGATGCGCTTATCTCTGATATCATGATGCCAAATATGACCGGATTAGCGCTTACAGAAAAAATACGTCAGAACAAAAAATACGGGGATTTGCCGGTTATTCTTGTTACATCACTCTCATCAGATGAGGACAAACAAAGAGGTCTGGAGGCAGGTGCAAACGCATATATAACAAAACCTTCTTTTGACCAGAAAGTTCTTCTGGAAACTCTAAGAAGATTAATATGATTAAGACCCTGCTAGTTGACGATTCTCCTATTGCTATCACAATCCTTAAAAGAATGCTGGCTAAGTCACCGGAAATACAGGTTACCGGCACAGCCGCTAACGGCAGCGAGGCTTTATCCCTCATTCCTCGGATAAAGCCAGATGTAATCTGCACTGACCTTCATATGCCGGTGATGGACGGTCTCGAATTTACTAAAGAGGTCATGGCAAGGCATCCTCTGCCGATACTTTTGGTAAGTGTATCTGCTTACAAAGATTCACTTAATGCCTTCAAAGTCATGGAAGCGGGCGCCATTGATGTTTTTATAAAGCCAAGGGCAAGCTTTGAGCTTGACTATGAGAGACTTGCCCCTGAGTTGATCAGGAAGATCAAGATACTTTCAGGGGTCCATGTATTCAGTAGGCATAGGTCCACCCCAACACCCGAGGTCGGCATTTCAGATATACGAGATTTAAAATCATTAATACGCCTTCCGAAATCTAAGGTCAGCATCATCGTTATTGGCGCATCAACGGGAGGTCCCCAGGCGCTCTACATAATATTGGCTAAATTGCCATCTGATTTTCCCTTGCCGATCGTCTGTATTCAACATATCAGTGAGGGCTTTTTGCAGGGGCTAGTTACCTGGCTCTCATCCCAATGCATGATGAAGGTCGAGATAGCAAAAGCTGGTGCGATTCCTCAGCCTGGTATTATTTATTTTCCCCAGGAAGACACCCATCTGAAGATTGATAATACAGGCAGGTTTGTCTTATCAACCGAGCCGCTCTTTGGCGGGCATCGCCCTTCTGTAACCATAACCATGAGGGCAGCAGCCGAATACTATGGGACTGAGGTCTTGGGTGTCCTTTTGACAGGGATGGGAAACGACGGGGCCGCGGGGTTGCAGGCTGTGCAAAATGCGGGCGGAATTACTATTGCGCAGGATGAAGCAAGCAGTATTGTCTTTGGCATGCCTAAAGCAGCTATTGAGCTTGGTGCCGCCGGATATATTGTGTCACTTCATGAAATAGGGCCGTTGATCTTGAATCTTGTAGTGAGACTTCTGGAGCGAAAGGGGTAGACATGAATAATTTTGGGATTAGGATATTAATTGCTGAAGACAGCGCCATACAGGCTGAATCTTTGAGGCGTTTGCTTGTTGCTGAAGGTTATTCCGTGTCTGTTGCAACGAACGGTGCGGAGGGGCTTTTAAAAGCTAAAGAACTAAAACCGCAAATAGTTATTAGCGATATCATGATGCCTGAGATGAACGGATTTGAGCTCTGCAGACATATAAAAAGTGATACAGAGATCAGTTCCACGCCTGTTATCCTTCTGACTTCTCTTAATGATCCAACTGATGTTATCAGCGGTCTTGAATGCGGAGCCGATAATTTTATTGTCAAACCCTATGACGAACGTCATCTGCTTACAAGGATCAAGCACATTCTCTTAAACCGTGAATTACAGGAAACCTCACGAACGCAAATGGGGGTCGAGGTACATTTTGCCGGTCGGAAATATTTCATTACATCAGAGAAAAAACAGATACTCGACCTTCTCATATCGACCTATGAAAGCGCTGTCCAAAAAAATACTGAGCTTATTAAGGTCCAGGAAGAATTGAAAATTCTCAATGAAGAGCTTGAGCAGAAAGTGAGGGAAAGGACCGCGACCCTTGCCCAAGAGATAGAGATGCGCAAACGGGTTGAGAAAACACTGAAAGAAGAGAAAACATTCACTGAAAATGCACTAAACACCCTGAAGGACATATTTTTTGTTCTGGATTTAGAGGGCAGGATTGTCAGGTGGAATAAGACGGCTAATATGGTCCTGGGCTATAGTGATACGGAAATGATATCGATGAAGGATACAGATTTCTTCCGGGGAATAGACATCGATCGCGTGACAGCCGCTATTCAAACGGCAGTGAGAGATGGTAGCGTTGGTCTTGAGGCGCAATTTGTAGCCAAGGATGGACGACAAATCCCTTATGAAATTTTCGCCTCTTTACTCAGAGACCATCAGGAAAACTTCATAGGTGTTAGCGGCGTTGGCAGAGATATCACAGAGCGCAAAAAGCTTGAAAACCAACTCCGGCACGCCCAGAAAATGGAGGCTATCGGCACTCTGGCAGGGGGCATCGCGCACGATTTCAATAATATCCTTAATGTGATCATGGGGTATGGCACCATGGCGCGGGACAGTAACGGAATCGATCAACTGGTGAGGGAGCAGATCAATGAGGTGCTTAATGCGGCCGATAAGGCCGCAAATCTCACAAAGAGACTGCTTCTGTTCAGCCGAGAACAGGTTTCTGACATGAAATCGGCAGATGTCAACGACATTGTCATCAGCATAGAGAAAATGCTCAGACGGATTATAGGTGAGGATATCGAGTTTTCGACGAACCTCACCGGCAAAAAAATGCTGATAATGGTCGATATTGGGCAGATAGAACTGGTATTAATGAACCTGGCCGTCAATGCGCGCGACGCGATGCCAGCAGGCGGCAGTTTGACTATTGCGACAGAACTGAGGGAATTAGATGCTGACTTTTTCGAGGCGTATGGATATGGTGAACCCGGAAAATACGCGCTTATTCAGGTATCGGATTCGGGGGTCGGTATAGATGCAGAAACGCAAAGTAAGATATTTGATCCTTTTTTCACAACCAAGGAGGTCGGGAAGGGAACGGGCCTCGGACTTTCAATAGCTTATGGAATAATAAAGCAGCACAATGGATATATTAAGGTCTACAGTGAATCAGGAAAAGGCACTACTTTCAAAATATGGCTTCCAGTCATTGATGATACCGCAGAGAAAAAACTGGGGGTGGAAGTATTGTCTTCTCCAAAAGGCGGAACTGAGACCATACTTGTCGCAGAGGACGACGCTTCCCTGAGAAAATTGAAAAGGATAGTCCTGGAGTCCGTCGGTTACAACGTTATCATTGCCGAGGACGGGGAAGACGCGATCACAAAATTTAAGGAAAATAGGGAAAGGATTAATCTCATTATTCTTGATATGATCATGCCCAAGAAAAGCGGCAGAGAGGCGTATGAGGAGATCAGAAAAATCAGTCCCGATATCAGAACGCTCTTTGCGAGCGGATATACACTGGATATAATCAACAGAAATGAATTGTTGGACGAGGCCATGGATTTCATCCTTAAACCTGTCTCTTCGAAAGACCTTTTGAGAAAGGTACGAGAGATCCTGGACAGATGAAAAAAAGATACTTACAGTTGACGGTTAAGAGACCAATCTCAAGCTGCTCACCCAGTGGCTCGTTCCCAGAAGGCTATGCTATCGAACTTGCCTTAAATGGAAAAGAGGCGGTACAGAAGAGCAGGGACCATTCATCGGATCTTATTATCCTTAGATATCATTATGCCTCTCATGGATGGGTTTGAGGTTCAATCGCGTTTGTTTGCTCCTTTCGAGCGGACATTGTAACTTCAGCCGTTCATCATTCGTCTCGCACGCGAGAGTCATTTGTTAACGTGGAAAATGCGACTTAGCGGGATGAAACAAACGTTCTCACGTCGTTTGAAAGATCTCATATTCCATTCGTAATCTTCATCGAGTTTCGTCCGTCTGAAACTGCGGAGTCGTCGGTGCATCCGAGATAGCAACCTTCTTTACGCACGGACTTGGCACTGCGCGTATTACGGGGCGAAACTAATTTTCTCCGTAGTGGTGCCTGTCCTCCATCAATTATCGGGAAGAAACTGACATCGACCTCTCTCTTGTCGTACTCCAAGCTCAAAAAAAATGACCGTCTACATTGGACAGATCTCTGCATACTACGGGACGAACTCTTGCGGAGTTGCGTAGCCTGATATGTGTTTGTTATCAGGGAAGAAAGTATCGAAGCCAACATGATCAGAGACGGAATGTCCTTGAATACGGGCTTCGGTCAGATTAGAATAACATTATGAAATCCCGGATGCTTTGGTTGCACTTGTGATCGAGAAGAAAGTGGAGGGAGGGCATATGAAAAAAGTGTTGTCGTTCGCAATTTTTGGAATTCTTATTGTGCTGATAGCTTGCACGAACATGCGAGGCGCGAACGATGTGCCCCGCATCGCAATAGACGAACTGAAGGCCAAACTTGGATCATCGGATATGGTTCTTCTCGATGTAAGGGCAAAGAACGATTGGGATAAGAGTAATGAAAAGATTACGGGCGCCGTACGAATGGACCCAGAGACCGTTGATGCCTGGGCTGGCACATTGCCGAAAGACAAGGATATAGTCCTTTACTGCGCCTGACCAAATGAAGGCACGAGCGCCCGTGTGGCGAAAGAACTGATTGTGAAAGGCTTCAAAGCAAAGGCTCTCAAAGGTGGTTGGAGAGAATGGTCCAAGGCCAAATACCCCGTCGAAAAGAAGTAATCGATCTTAAGCCATCGCCAGCAGTGGCATGTTATTGATGTTGCGTCTCACGATAACTGTTTGGTATCAGGGTGTACATTTTTTAACCATGGCCTGACAGAGGCGTTCATTTCCGATCGTACTGGTGATAGAGTTTCAGCGGCCTGAAACTCTTGGCTTGTCGGTGCTCCTGTGTTGGGGCTAATTGATATTGTCTAACAGGGCATAGGTAATCACGACATCTAAGGCGGTCTGGAATAGTGTCCGAACTACTTTAGAATAAGGTGTCTGAAGTACTCCGGAATCGATGTCCGAGCCGCTCCGGAATTTCCACTTCCTCTCGATTTGACATATCGGCTTATTTTCCCAATCGGAGCATGTAAAACTAGCAACCGGTAGGCTGTAACCCCTGCCAGTTATTATCGTCTAAATGGGTGAGAAAGGAGGTGAGGAATATGAAGAAATTGCTCAAGAATCTATCAGTCCTATCGCTCTTGTTTGGCGTGATAGTCGTAGGCGGAGTCTGTAAGGCAGATGCGGCCGGCTCCGGCCACAGGTTTGGTGAAAATATGGAGTTAATAGCCTCTCTCGATTTAAGTTTGGAGGAGCAAACAGCTCTGACGACAGCTTTGTCGACCCACGGCCCCGCGGTTAAGACGGCGATGCAGGAATACCGTGCCGCAAAGAAACAGCTAAAAACGGATCTTCAGGCTACACCGCCTGCGGGATCCCTCCTCGCCGCTGATGCTGCAGCACTTGCATCCGCAAAAGCCCGGCTTAACGCTGCACGCGCCCCACTTGACAGTGCGCTTACTGCGGCACTCACGCCGGCACACCTACAACAGCTCCAAGCGGCGCTCACCGCTCAGTTTCAGAGCAGGTTGGATAAAAAGACCGATCGTCTCCTGTTTGGATATGCCATGCATCTGAAGAAACAGTAGAGGTAGAATGGAGCGAAATAGTTGCATTCACACAGATACTGATTGGTGAACGCCTTGTCATGGGGAGTTCTTCATACAATGACAAGGCGTTCGCCAACCTGGATTTAAAACCCAGTCATTATATCTCCCCGGTTAGAGCTTGTTAACGGCGTCTATTTTCGACCTATCTTTTACGGCGGTGTAACGCATGGTAGTGTTCATGTCTTATATCATATTCATCTGTTGAATACCTCTTTAGATAAGCCTACTTATTGGATATACCCTACACACACTCCAAAAATGTGTTTAACATAATTATTAGGGAGGCAGAAGGCCGGGCAGAAGAACTGCAGCAAGCGGTCATAAAAGAAGGGGAGCAGGACAGGGGTATCCTTGAAAAGCAACTCGCAGCGGCAGAAGAAAAGGCCGCTGCCGGAGAAAAGAGGATTGCAGAGCTTGAGAGAACCATTGGGAAGCTTCGGCAGGCGCATGTCGACGCTGAAAAAATGATCGCGGTTGCCGAAGCCAGGGCGGAAGACAGAGACAGGCAGATAACCGGGCTCCAGGGTCAGCTCAAGGAAGCAAAAGACGAGCAGGGAAAGATTGGCAAGGAAAAGACGGAAGCCGAAAAGCGGGCCGCAGTTGCCGAAGCAAAACTTGCCGACCTCGAAAAACGGTTGGGGGAGAAGAAGAAATAACTGCGAGCTTATAGCTTTTTAGGCCGTTAGCGGTATAGCGGTCTTTGGTTTAGCCTAGCACCGCCAGCCCCTTGCGATCGATCAGATCAAGAAGACGCTGGGCCGGGCCGCTCGGTTTCTTTTGTCCTTGTTCCCATTGCTGTACGGTCGTTTTGCCCGTGCCAAGAATCGTCGCGAACACGGCTTGACTCACATGATTAGCTGTGCGAATACGCCGAATATCCTCGGGTTTAAAGGGACGCTTTGGGGGCAAACAAAGCGTCTCAACCTTGCGCATGGTAATTTCATCCATGGCGCCGGCCTTAAGCAGGTCCTTTGCCATTTCATGGGCAATATCCAGAATCTCAGTCATGACACTGCACCTCCTTGATTGCATTTGATGTGAGAAGCTTTTGAAGCTGCTTATCAGTCGCCGAAACAAAAGATTCCGCGACAAGGCTAAGGGCTGTTTCTTCCTTCGCGGACATGTTAGCCTTGGTATTCTTGGCGAAGGCGTAGAGAAAAATAATGCGTGCCGTGTTCGGTTTTTTGTATCCGACAACAACGCGGTATCCGCCGCTCTTACCAGCACCCGGACGTGGAAGGCGTTTTTTAAACAAACAGCCGCCAAGGTCGGCCTCCACCTTTCCCTCGGTTAAGTCCTTTGCAGCTCCACATAAAACAGAGTCCGGAATATCTTCATCCCGAGCCCATCGGTTGAACCATTTGTTTTTAAATACCAGCACTATTTAAACTATACCACTATGTGAGACACTTTACAAGTCTCTTCTGGTCGCTTGTTTTGGGCAACTACGAAGACAGGCACGCGTTAAGCATCCGCGCTGGTTGTCTCCAAAACCCTTTCGTTTAGATAGTGTAATGGTCCCGAAAATGCACTTATTTCACCACATACTTTTTGCCTCACATCTCTCATTATGCCTTAAAGCTTGTTGACCGCGGCTATCTTCGACCTGTCTTTTACAGTGGTGTAACGCAGGGTAGAAGAGAGGTCTTATATCATATTCATCTGTTGAATACCTCTGTAGATAAGCCTACCTATTGGCTATACCTTACATACACTCCATAAATGTGTTGACTAGACCGCTATAGCGAGAGTAAGCAAAGCATCAAAAGTTCAAAAAACTTTCCGATCCCGTAAGAAGTACGCAGCGCCAAATCCCGCCAGAACCATAAAAATAATCATGCCCCATTCCGTCATCGTTGGAATGGACATCGGCTGGGCATCCGGTTGCTTAAGTACGACCTGCCCCAATTTATTGCCCCTCGCTTCAGTAAACCAGATATTGCCATCCGGGCCGACAGTTATGCCGGTTGGTTGGCTGTAGTCAGTCGGAACTGCGAATTCAGTGCTAATGCCAGACGGCGTGATCCGTCCGACCCAACTGGTGTGTTCCACGATAGCCGACCCTGCAAAAAATGCTGGCAATAGAACTATAACCTGTTCTGTAAACCACAGATTGCCGTCAGGTGCTGTGGTTATAGCCCCCAACTGTTTATAAATATAAGTGCCTGGCGGGCTAGGAATAATTGGCAACGCAAACTCCGTGGACTCACCTGCCGGCGTGATTCGGCCGATATTACCACTGCTTCCGATGAACCAAAGATTGCCATCCGGACCCGTGGTAATACTGTCGGGAAAACCACTCACATCAGAGACTGCGAACTCGGTAATTACACCTGCCGGTGTGATTCGTCCGACCCGGCTGGGAAAGGATACTGTAAACCAGACATTGCCGTCAGGTCCAGAAGTAATACCGCCGGGTAGAATACTGCCCGAAGGAAGATTAAATTCGGTGAGTATGCCCTGGGGCGTGATCCGTCCGATTTTGTTTTCAACGCGTTCAGTAAACCACAGGTTGCCGTCCGGGCCTAATGTAATATCATTGGGCCCGCTACCCGCTGTTGGCACCAGAAACTCCACAATTATTCCTTCGGGCGTGATCCGGCCGATCTTATTTCCGATGGATTCTGTAAACCAGAGGTTGCCGTCCGGGCCTTTCGTAATCGCCGTGATTCCGTCAAGTGCAACGGACGTCTGGAAAGAACTCATAATTCCCGATGTTGTGATCCGTCCGATAGATCCTTTGTATAATGTCACCCACAAATTGCCATCGGGTCCCGATGTAATTCCGCCATCACCACCGGCATTCGGGAACTCGTTAATTGTGATAGCAGTGACAGTTGCCGCTGAAAAAAATACCAAGCCAAGAATTAATAAAACGCCACAGAATCGAATTAACCGACACAATGACGATATAAACTCCGAAGCATTTAATTTTTCATTCATAACTTCACCTCATTTAATTTAGAAGATTAGAATGCCTCCCAGAACAATTGTCCCCGCACTAATTGTCAATGATCCTTGGACCACCGTAAAATATGGAGTGCTGCTGTCGTAAATCGCATCGTAACCGCCTTCCAATGAAACTGATTTATTGAGATCAAATGTAAGGTTTTCAGGAAAACCGAACTGTTGACTTTGAATTATATCCCCGTCTCCTGCTGCATCATAAGCGGACTGGATCTGGTTGTACCAGGGACTCTTTCCCAAAATTCTTATATAAGGAGTCAAAGTGGTCGGAATGGCCAACGTAAGATCCGGCAAAGGGCCAATATGGTTGATTCCTGTCTGGGGCGTGCCTGTTTGTATCAAGAGCTTACGCATGGAACTGGGAGATAGCCCTGTTGTAAAGCCTCTGCGTTTGAGATATCCCTGAATAATCGCTGTAGCCCCGGCGACAATCGGCGAGGCGCTGGATGTCCCGGAAAAGGAATTTGTATAGAATTGATTGGGATCGCAGGTCGGATAATCAACATAACAGTTATACCCCGTTGTCATTACGCTATCGCCCCGTCCCTGTACATCCACACGACTGCCGAAATTTGTCCAGCATTCCGGCGATCGATCTGAAGAATAGCCCGCACCGACAACAATTGCTCCGGAATCTATAAAATCTCTATCAAAGAGATTTTCATATCTTAAATCATCAAGATTCATGGAGCCGTTTCCAGCAGCTTCTATAACGATTCTTCCGGATGAAGTGGCTGTTTTGATTGCTTCAAAAACTGCTGGTTCCCATTCAGCAGGTACGGATTGATATTCAGTACAGTTGCAGATACATCCGCTATTGTCACCCGGTCCCGGAATTTGCCATTCAATCAAAATAATATCTCCCGCATTTGTATTTGCGGTAGCCAAACTCACTGCATTAGCGCCGCTAACGCCCATTATGGAAATCATGGCATAGTTTAAATTACTCGCGATGCCTGTTATGCCATAATTATTATCTACCCCAACTAATTCTCCGGCAACGGCTGTACCATGTTGTTTCCACACATCTGAATTAGTTCCGGCAATTAGGTTTGTGGGAGACAACGGTAAATCCTCATGATCAAAGTTCCAGCCACCTTCGATATCAACTAATTTTATTCCTTCACCGCGAGTATTCAGATAATTAGCCCAGGCCCATTGAGCGCCGATTCCCTGCGGCGGATTGCCGAGATAATATTGATTCCATACATATGACGGTGTTGCGGGCGGAATGTCGTAGGGGTTGACCATAGCAGGTTGAGGGATCGGCTCAGGATATGCAATCTCGATAACGTCAAAGCTGTTCAGGGAATTAATGAGGCCTTCAGTGTCGATCTTATCAGAATCTGTTTTGATTAGATGGTATAGATTCAGATCGGCTAGCTCCTGACCGCTAAGCTCCTGACCCTTGATTCGTTCTTCGTCTAGCTCATAATCAGGCCTTGTAAAAAGCTTTCGTATTTCTGTTACTCCGCGACTTTCAAGAAGGCGATTGATTTGTTTTAGATCACCGTCTAAAGTTCCCGAAGTGACTCCCTGGCAATACCGTGGATCACTTTCTTCAATGAATTTTAAAATTATGGAGTCTGGGTAATGACCCTTCCGAATTTTTGTATCGATTGGCTTTTTGGGAACTGTCCGTTTTTTTAATTTAACATCTGATGAAACAGTAGTACACTCCACAACCGGGAAGTAATTGACTTGATCTTGCGTGTTCAGGTATGCCGTTTCCAATTCGTCATTCCATCCGTAACTGCTAGCTGTCTCGGCATAAATAAGACCGAGGCAGAAGATCAAAATTGAAAGTCTGAAACCCAACCCCAATATTCTTCGCATTTCCCCTCCATGAATATTATCCCTCTTGAGATGAAGACCTGTAAAACCGAACGCCCGACAAGCGTGGCGTTAACGACGGAATCCAAAACTCATTATTTATTTTATGAGTTTTGGCAATGTGCGTAAAGTGATTCTCCCTAAAAATTCAAACATGAAACCCATTTTCTTGTCAAGGCCTTTTTTCAGTCCGCAATGTCAGATAGCCTGCGAACGATTCCCCATACGGGTCTCGCCTCTGATAAGAAGCAAATCGAACTGTCGAGAGTAGACTGCCAGTAAGAAACAAAATATTCTAAATTTCGGATTGAAAGTCGACATTATTGAGGACAGTATCTCGGTGTTAATTATAGTAAAGAAGATAAGGCGACTGAGGCGATGCTTACTTTGCGAACTTGGAACGGAATTAAACAGATTCAAGAAATCGGAATTGGGGCAGACTTCTGAGCAAACTGAAATACCGGGCTTTTCCTTTATTTGACTTCATCATCTTTTGCTACCGGAACCAGCTTATTCACAGCGTTTATCATGTCAGAGTCTACTATCTTGGTATATTTCTTTGTCGTATCCAGCGATTCATGCCCCATGATTTTTGCTATGGTAACAATGCTCTCCTTTTTTCTAAGTAAAGCTGTTGCAAAGCTATGCCTCAACATATGAGGATGGACGCGAACTCCCGCTGCCTCACCGATACTCTTAATCTTACGCCACGCACTTGAATAAGAGTAAGGAAACAGCTTCACATATCCCTTCACATATTTGGTATCGAGAAATCGCATATACCTTTCCAGCACTTCAACTGCCTCGCTGTTTAGAGGGATGGTGCGTACCTTTCCGCCCTTTCCCAATACTCTAATCCATACGTTCCTGGAGATCACGCCGTTCTCAGATAGTTCTCTCACCTGGATGTCTTCCTTTTTCAGCCCCAGCAACTCACTTATTCTAAGGCCGGCGTTAAAGAGAAGAACAAGTAAGGCCCTATCTTCAATCGATAAAGCATTCTCCAAAAGCAGGTCATAATCAAATGCATCGAGTGGATCGGGGTCGCCAGCTCTAACGACAGGCCTTAAATCCTTCACATCAAGGATATCAAGAGGCTTGAGATGAAATTGTTTATCCAAGAATTTCAGATAATTACACAAAGCCGATAGCTCGCCGGCAATGTAAGAACTCTTTCTACCATCCCTGGCGAGCTGCATCTTGTATTGACTGAAGTCTCTCAATGTCAGCTCTTGAACAGCCTTGTCTCCCGTTTTGTTGATAAACCTGTTAAGGCTCCCTCCATATGAGGCAACTGTTCCGAAAGAGAGTTTGCCCATGATAAAATTGAGGAATTCTTCTTTACTCTCTGATAGCTTCATATCTCACCCACTGCACAACCAGATGTAGCTCGATTTATTCTCTGCCGCATATGCCTCCCAATGAATACAATTATCCGCTCATATTTCTTTAAGACACTTTTCAGTGAGAA
The DNA here is from genome assembly GCA_003153275.1 of Nitrospiraceae bacterium. Lineage (GTDB taxonomy): Bacteria > Nitrospirota > Thermodesulfovibrionia > Thermodesulfovibrionales > UBA6898 > PALSA-1316. The sequence goes on from PLXX01000105.1 coordinate 37,409, forward strand.
TCGTCAGCGGCCACCGCCTTCAGGGGTCTCACTTTTGCAAGCTGTCCTTTAAGCTCTTCCCTTTCATACTTTACCGTTTCCAAATCCTTTTGCAGATATCTCAGCTTGGAATCGAGAGAGGCAACAGAAGTTGCCAGCTTCGCCTTGTCATCCTGCAATTCCTTGATAACCTCCCGCAGTTCTGCAACCTTGTTCTCTGCATCAATAAGCAGGGGTTTGCGGCGCATCATCGGTATTTTGGTCTCATACTTCTCTGCCTTGACCATTTGGAGGATGTCTCGATGATTGTACAAGGTCCCTCTATCCACGCCAGCTTCTTTGCTTACACTTGCGGGGCTGATAGGGGTACCCTTCTTCACGCTTGTAGGCGCATTCTTTTTAAGTCGCTGGAGAGCCTCTATCAGGGCATTGCGGGAAGCGATCTTCTTTTGATCCGTACCTTTCCTGAGGGCCTTCGGATTACCCGAATTGGTCATACGGCCTCCTTCATGTTTAGTATGCTTTCATACTCCCACCCCATTCTTTTGAAGACGGGTAAAATTCTCTCATCGACGATCTTCTGAGTAAAGGCCTTCTGCAATCTTTTCAACGGCAGATTTAGGAGTCTGACATTCTGCGTGAGATAAACCTCCCAATTTCCCCGGTGTTCCTCAGTTATTACGGCATTATCGCACTCCAGGGAATTGCATTGGCAATTGAGTCCCGCATCGCATTTTGCGTGTGTAGCATTGTAGAAACAGAGGTTATAAAATGCTGAACGCACATAAGTTTCATCACTCTCCACAACATACTGTTTAAGAGCTTCGACCCTGTCTTTAGCCGTCATGCCCGGATATATTTCTTCGCGCAACTGCTCAATACGTTCTCCTCCGGCGCCGCCAAGCCTCGCTCCGGAATCCAACACCTTTTCGAACTCAGTGTAATAAACTTCTTCACAAGCACCATTGACCTCATTCTTAAGATCCTCATCCGAAGTGAGTGCATACCAGAGAGTCATGTCCATACTTACATGCTTAAACTGGTATTGCAGGAATTTGAGGTTGCACTTATTCACCACAGCCATGAAATATGCAAAAGACTTTCTGAACTGGTGAGTAGAGAGTTTCCATTTTTTGCCCTCATACAAACCCAGGTCATCACTAGTCATAAACTTATTGAGGGAGCTATTTATAGCATGTACTGACAGTTGTCCTATGGGACCTTTTTCTCTGCTTAAAAATAACAGGTCCTTTCCAGAAGCAGTTCTCAACGGCTCAGAGAGTCTTTCCAGAGCTTTCACTGCGCTAACTACACATTCTGGCACAAGCCATGTGTCATGAGGAGTTGGTATCTTGTGACAGAAGCTGTGTAATAGATAATAATCCTTGCCGTTACTGCCCATGCGTGTCTCTATAGCGTCTTTCTTGATGCTCAATACCTCGCTGCCCCTCATGCCGCTAAAGTAGGCAATGACTATGTAGCATGCGGTACGGAGCATCTTTTTCATTTTATGGTGCTGTGTAAGAGTAATGCCGTATGCCTTGATACTCCTATTCACTAATGTGTTATAAGTGGTCTTACTCTTCCCAGGCATTTTAGCTTTCAATGCGGCTATTTCGTCGCTTATAGAAAGAATCTGCTCAGCCTTCTCTTCAGTGAAGTCAAAAGCTGCACGCAAAAGCTCTTCGGATACCCTATCTGGTATGCGCAGGGTCTTTGCCTCTTCTTTATCTTTCCTGGTCGCTCCGGCGGCTGCATTAGCGGTCTGTCCCTTGAACGGTCGGACAGTAATAGCATCAGTTAGCTTATCCCTCTGAAGATGGATATCTGTTACAACCTGCAGAATCTTATTTAGTGTTGTCTTTTTCAGCCTGCCTTTTTCGTCACCCCGTCCATGCTTAGCCTTCCTATTTTTTTGGTAAATGTGGAACTTCGATGTGACGTGAGCATCGAGCTGCGAGAAGGCACAATAGCCGTTTGTTATCATCCACTGAATCAACAGTCGGAGATGCATGAACACGTTAATAACAGTAATATACTTTGGAGCTTTTCTCCCTTCAATTGGATCCGCAATCAAGGAGAATATGAAGTCTTTTGCGCTTTCCATGAGCGGTGCATGCTTCGGATCGGAGAACAGTTCTCCATTATCCAACGTGAAGTCCCACTTGACGCGCTTATGAGATTCTTTCACCGGAGTATCGATAAACTTTTGAAAATTCCATTCCATATGCCGATACAAAGAGTCTGGAGAGACGGGCAAATCTGCCTTCTTGTCTTTTGGAATGTCACGTATAGGCTGTGCTGCATGAAGGATCATAACCCCTCCTCCAAGAGATGCTGAGCGACGATAATCTTCGCATCCCACTGGGGGCAAGGGATTTTCAGGGCCTTTCTCCTGGCACCTTCAACAACCTCTGCTGGGAACCTTGAAGCGATATTATTTATCAGCCGAATATCACTGCCAAATGCCTTTTCGAACTGTTCAGTGGACATGAGATCACCTCCACCAATCTTGATAAGGCTGTTTTGATAAGAAAAGATTTTGGTCAGGTCTTCACTGGTTATAAGGCTATGTCCGCATCTCAGGCAGGCATGGAATCTGCTGCACATCTTCCCCTCCTGTTCGCCTTTCAAGGGCGAGTTCAAGGGGTTCATGCATTTGCTCAAAAAGGTGTCGAAATCACCGGAGAGAAGCCTGCCGGCCTCTTCTTTCGATATGTCTAGCTCAGAGGCCACATCACCAACCACTATCCTGGCCTTCATTTCGCTCTCATGCGCCGAAAGGTCAGCAGCGGCGTTTTCCAACATCTCAGGCATCATCGCTGCGGAGACATATTGCTGTGTCGTAGCAATAGACGAATGACCGAGAAGTTGCTTCAACTTCACTAAGTCACCCTTGGTCTTCAGAAATGCTTCCGTGGCGAACGTGGGACGTAATCGGGCAAGGTTAAGTTTGAGCGGCTTTCCGTCGTCATCCCGGATATCGTGTTTCTTAACGAAAACGCTTAGTGCATGCAAAACAGCACTGCCTCCCAAATTCAGCCGTCTTATGTCTCCTTTCCGGCCCCGGTACAGCCACACAAAATCTTTCATGTGCTCACCGGCTTCCGCCGCCAGGACCCCGGTTAATTCCAAAACTCGCTCGACAATTGTAACGCAGCGCGGACTGTGCTTAATCTTCTGAACCGACTTGCCCCGAGCCTTACGCATTTCGACATGTCTTCTTTTAGTCAAAGGCTCATACTTAATACAATCCCTCTCCATGTCCTTTATCGCCCCTGGATTTCCGCCGGACAGGTAGGTATAGACCAACACAAAAGGAACCAGCATTTCTTGTCTTGTGCCGGCCCATGCACCCAATAACTCCCACACTTTGCGAAGACCGCCGTGATAAATGCCAGCAGCCTTCATGAAAGTTCCGTGCCCCAAGTTCCGAATTTCCTTGGGAACCCTGTATTGACAATCAAGGAGATTCTCAAAATACCATATCATATTGTCAAAATCCTTATATAGACTTCGTCCGCTTCCTCTCAGCCCGCGCGGATCAACGCCTTTTCCCGTCTTGACGTAAGGTGTTTCAACCTTCCGATATATCTCTTCGAGGTCAACTACTATTGCTTTGATAAGTTGACCAATTACCTTCGGAGAATACGCATCGCGGTGACGCTGTTGAGCATTGCTTCCCGGGAAAGGGTTCACAGGAAAAGCCAGATCCGCAGAGACTTCTTCGGGGTAGTGACGCATAAGATATACCAGCAAAGCCTTAACAGTGACATATCCATTTATTTGAGAACCGACTACCCACTTCGTGTGATCCTTTAGCCATCTTATATACATCTTTATGATGTAACGATCTATCTGCCTAAGTTCGTATATCGGCCGATCTGATTTTTGAATCTCATCCAAAAATCGCCAGAAAACCCTCATTCCTTGTCTATAACCCTCAATTGTGGCAAGGCGGCTTTTCCCTTTGAGCTTCCATATAGACTCAACAAACCACATGGCGAGCTGAGGCCTGGTATAAAATTCCGTGAAATTGAACTCCTTCGCGCCTTCCTTTCCCTTATCAATACAAATGCTCTTCTTGCTAATTGGCACAACATTGTCATCATTGTATTGCTGAAGCGGATTAGGCTTTTCTTCCTGGTAGACTACTCTCAGCCTCGTCTTATCCATCAGCCTCTCCGTACCCTGCTATTGTCTGAAAAAACATTTTGTTGAAGTGGTCAAACAGCAGTTCTTCTCCCAGTTCCACATCTGCATCAACAGTGTGCACATATTTTGCCGTCGTTGTTGGACTGGAATGCCCGAGGAGCTTTTGCAGCCTCGCCAGGTCTTTTGTGCGGTGGTAATAGTTATAGGCGAAGGTGTGGCGGAAAATGTGCGGATTGGCCCTGATCCTGGTTACTTTGGAGACCGCTCTCATAATGTTGTTGAAAGTACCTTTCTTGAGCTCAGTCCCAGTGCGTGTCAACCATAGTTTGTCTGTTGTCGTTGCGTTTTTATGTTTATACTTTTTAAGCAGCGCCGGTCGCTCCCATACTATGTACTTATGCAGCTCGTTAAGAGTTGTTTTACTTATAAATACGGTCCTTTGTTTCCGCCCTTTACCGATAACGGTAATAGGCGCTTTTTTGTGTGACCTGTAAATTGATGGATCTGGTATTTGATTTACGGTTAGATCAATCATCTCCTCCCGGCGCATCCCAGACTCTAGCATTATGGCGACTTCCAGTTGTTCTCTCCTTTTGAGTATTTCCAATATCGCAACAACCTGGGGTTCCAGCAGGAAATCATAATCTCTCTTATACTGCCGCAAATGCATATCACTCACTTCCATCGTCCCACCAGAGGCGTCAACATGCTTGAGGAACGTATCCGACCTGTTCACCCGGACTGTACGCATGCTAAAGGGGATATGGTCAATCAGCCCTTCCGTAAATGTCCACTTGTAGAATTGCAAAATAATGGTCAGTCTACCGTTGATAGTGCTTATCTGATAATCTCTGCCATGGACATTCGGGTTTTGCTGCATAGCGTTTCTGTAATTTGCGATATCCCTAACTGTTGCTTTCTCCCAGTCATACCCGAAAGTATCAAGCCACTGGACGAAATGATAGAGACCGTAGGCATAAGTTTTCCATGTGTTCTGACTTCTTGTCCGGCCAGATTCTATGCATACATATTCGAGGTATCCATTGATGGGACTCAAAGGGATCATTTCCTTGTCGAGAAGAAAAGGAATCCCGGGTTGTGGCTGCCCGGCAACTACAAAATCGGCCGTCGTAAAGAATAACTCCGCCATATCTACATTATACAACACTTTATGATTGATTATAGCTGTTATTATTAACAAATACTGATAATATCTAATATGAATATAATATATGCTCTTAAAGAACAGAGGTAGAAACAGAGAGACTCAACTCCCTTTCTTCAACACTTATCCAATATGATATAACATGTCG
>PLXX01000092.1 GCA_003153275.1 Nitrospiraceae bacterium
ATTGACGCGGATGTTGCTGAAAAGATAACTCAGACACTTTCCGGCCACAAGGCTGATGTACAACCTGCTGCAGTTCCGAGTTCGGCACCAGCAGGAACCAGCAGTGGGGCTGATGTCCAGAAAAAGCACCTGCCTTCCCGCAAAACATCTGCCAACGCAGGAACTGCCACAGCCGCTCTAGCAGTCAAAAAGGCTGAACCTGCCGGCAAGGCACATGAGGTCACGACGCTGCGACCTGCTAATCTCAAGCCGGACCCTGAAGTCATAAAGCAGGGGACAGTAGTCGCTGAAGAAGATCTGACTGCGGCCGGGGTTGAGGAGAAGGCTGTCGATGGCCTGACAGTGGCTGTTGCTGAGATTGAAACAGAAGAGGAGATCGTACTTCCGGATAAATTAAAAAAAGAGGTCGAAGCCGACAAGATTGAAAAGTTCAAAGAACGCCCAGGTCTGCACAAGGCCTTTACCAACGTCCGCAAGATAGAGCAGAGAAAGGGCCACGATAACCGCGGAGGTAAAAAAGGCGGGGCCAGATTCACAGGGAGGTCGGACCAGAAACAGCTCCAGTCGACTGCACCGAGAAAAAAGATGCTGAAGCTGCGGGAGGGGACGACGGTCAAGGAATTTTCTGAACTGATCGGGCTGAAGATATCCGACGTTATAAAGAAGTTCATGGAATTGGGCTATATGCCTACGATTAACCAGCCGGTTGATGCCGATGCGGCGCTCCTTGTCGCGCAGGGTTTTGGCGTCAAGCTTGAACTGGCGTCGGTCGAGGAGGATGTCCGGGTCGAAGAGGTTCGGGATGATTCGGCCAATCTCACGCACCGGGCTCCGGTGGTGACGATTATGGGCCATGTTGACCACGGAAAAACGTCTCTTCTCGACGCGGTCCGCGAGACGAAGGTCACTGAGACGGAGGCAGGCGGTATCACCCAGCATATCGGCGCATACAAGATCAACCTGAAAAATAAGGACATAGTTTTTCTCGATACCCCGGGTCATGAGGCGTTTACTGCCATGCGAGCCAGAGGGGCGAAGGTTACCGATATCGTTGTCCTTGTCGTCGCAGCGGATGACGGGGTCATGCCCCAGACAGTAGAGGCGATAAACCATGCCAAGGCTGCCGGGGTTCCGATTGTTGTGGCGGTCAATAAGATAGATAAGCCCGATGCAAATCCGCAGAAGGTCAAGAACGAACTCGCGGAACATGGCATCATCTCTGAAGAGTGGGGAGGCCATAATATATTTGTCGAAGTATCGGCAAAAAAACGGATTGGCATCGAACACCTGCTTGAGATGATACTGCTCCAGGCAGAGATTATGGAACTCAAGGCAAACCATGACCGNNCTCCTCTGCGGGATCCATGTCGGCAAGGTCCGGGCGCTCATTGATGATATGGGCAAGCGCATCCAGGTCGCCGGTCCGTCCACGCCGGTCGAGGTTATAGGCTTTTCCGAAGTCCCGGCCGCAGGCGAAGTTTTTACGGTTGTTGAAGATGAAAAAAGGGCTCGGCAGATCGCTCTGACAAGGTCACAGAAACAGAGGACCGCTGAACTTGCCCACGCTAAGAAGCTTACTCTTGATGAGCTCTATACCAAGATCCAGGAAGGCCAGATCCGGGAACTGAATATTATCATTAAGGGTGATGTGCAGGGCTCGGTCGAGGCGATCAAGGATGCCTTCGAGAATATCGGACACGCTGAAGTCAAGGTCAGGGTCATCCATACTTCTGTTGGCGGCATCAACGAATCAGACGTGATGCTCGCTACAGCCTCAAACGCGATCATTATCGGGTTCAATGTGAGGCCCGAGACAAAGGCGTCACAGATGGCCGAGAAAGAGGGCGTTGACATACGTCTTTACAATGTTATCTACGAGGCGATTGAAGATGTCAAGAAGGCGCTTGAGGGTATGCTTGCCCCGACGCTGAAGGAAAAGGTGCTCGGACGTGCCGAGGTGCGGCAGCTCTTCCCAGTCTCGAGGCTCGGCACCATAGCAGGCTGCTCGGTAATCGATGGGTATATGTCCCGGGCGTGCGACGGTATTAGGGTTCTCAGAGACAATGTTGTTGTGTACGAGGGCAAGCTGCATACGCTGAGAAGATTTAAGGACGACGTAAAGGAAGTCCAGACCGGGTATGAATGCGGTATCCTGGTCGAAAACTTCAATGACATCAAGATCGGCGATATACTCGAGAACTACATCATAGAGAAGATAGCCTCAAAGCTGCAAGATTAAAGAGAATCTGCCTGTAAACTCGATAGTCAGCTGTTTGTTGGTCATTCCGGCAGATTTTATAAAGGTGAATATGCTTCCATTTAAGCGCTCCCAGAGAGTCAGCGACCTAATCAGGGAAGAGGTGGCTGATATTATTATGTATAAGCTGAAAGATCCCCGGATTGGTTTTGTGACCGTCACCGGGGTTGAGCTTTCTCCCGACCTCAAACAGGCAAATGTCTTTGTCAGCATCCTGAAGGAAGAGGAGCGTGTGGCGACCCTTGATGCGCTGACCTCATCAAAGGCCTTTATGCGGACTATCCTGGCGAAGCACCTCAGGATGAAATATATTCCTCACCTTCATTTCAGACTCGACAGCTCAATCGACTACGGTTTTAAGATCGACAAGCTACTCAAGGAGATACGGGACAAGGATGAGACAGACGAGAAGCCAGACGGGAAAGATGAGGGCGCCTAGCAAGCTTTGCTCGGCTCTCCTGAAGGACGACTGCTTCCTCATCGCAACGCATATTAACCCCGACGGGGATGCGCTCGGCTCGGCGCTTGCACTTGCTGAGGCCCTGACATGCCTCGGCAAGAAGACCTTTCTCTATGACCGCGATCCTGTTCCTAAATATTATTTCTTTCTACCGAAGCATAAAAAGTTCAGCACCGATTTAAATAAGGGGCTGAAAAATGACCCAGTTCTTATTCTTCTCGACTGCAACAGCCCCGAACGGGCTGCGCTTGGAGCGGCTTCGTTCAGGAAGACGATTGTCATAGACCATCATGAAACTGAACGTGAGTTTGGCGATCTACGGTGGGTTGAAAAGCACGCTGCAGCAACGGGTATGCTGGTCCATGCACTTATCAGATCGCTTGGCCTGAAGATCACCGTGTCCATGGCTGAAAATCTTTACACTGCAATTGCGGTCGATACCGGGACCTTCAGATACAGCAACACGACCGATGAGGTGCTGCGTACAGCTGCCGAGCTCGTCTGGGCAGGAGCTGAGCCAAATGTTATCGCCGAGCATCTTTATGAGACATGGGATTATGGCAGATTCAGGCTTTACCTGATGGTGATGAATACTCTGGAGAGAAGAGAAGGAGTGGCGATTACCCATGTCACTGCTGCTATGTTCAGGAAAACGGGGACCACGGCAGAGGATACCGAGAACTTTGCAAATCTTCCCCGCAGGATCAATGACGTGAAGGTTGCTGTGATGTTCAGGGAGACCGGTAGCGGTGAATGGAAGGCAAGCCTGAGATCGAAAGGCGGGGCGAATGTTGCACTGGTGGCCGAACAGTTTGGCGGCGGAGGGCACCGGAACGCGGCGGGTTTCACGATAAGCGGGGACCTTGCGACAGCAAAGAAAATACTCTTGAAAGCTCTCAGCAAAACACTTGGCTGAAAAAATGAAGGCTGAAGCGACATGGCGAAATTTGTTGCTGTCCCGGCCTCCCCGGAATCTTTTTTAGCAGCATCGGATATCTCCATTATGGACCTGATCATCAATCTCAATAAGCCGTCAGGGATAACATCCCAGCAGGCGGTTACCCGGGTAAAAAAAATACTCACCGCAAAAAAAGCCGGACATACCGGGACCCTTGACCCTCTTGCCACCGGCCTTATGATCGTCTGCCTCGGAGAGGCTACCAAGGTTTCGCGTTATCTCCTTGATATGGATAAGAAATATCAGGCGAGGGTGAAGCTCGGTGAGCGGACTGATACCGGTGATGCCGGGGGCCGGGTCATTGAGACAGCTGATATCTCTTCCTTCACCGAAGGTGCACTCCTCGATGCTGTTATGGGTTTCAGGGGCACGATAGAGCAGACGCCTCCCATGTACTCAGCTATCAAGGTGGGCGGGAAGGCCTTGTACACGCTGGCCCGGAAGGGGCTCGAGGTTGAACGTAAGAGCAGGACCGTTATGATCCATGATATCGAGGTCACCGGGATTGACCTGCCTTTTTTTGATTTGGTGGTTTCATGTTCGAAAGGGACCTATATCCGCACCCTCTGTGAAGATATTGGCAGGAAACTCGGTACTGTCGCACACCTTGCGGCGCTGAAGCGTCTGGCGGTAGGGCGCTTTGCAATAGAGGACGCCTTGACCTTTGATGAACTGGCCCTCAGAGATCCTGTCCCTGATGGCCAGTCGATCTTTACCATCGACAATGCTTTATCAGCAATGCCGGAAATTATTCTTGATGAAGAGGAAAGCCGAAAGGTACAACAGGGGCAGCAAATTCCGGTGAGAAGGGCGGATCTTTACGAAGGTCTTCCTGCGGTAAAGCTGAAGGGCCCGGGGGGTGAGTTGATAGGTATCGGGAACATCGAGTCAGGGATAGTTGTTATCGGGAGAATCCTAAAATCACAGTTTGATCTTTTGAAATGTTAAACCAAATTCTCGATGATCAAGGTAAACTATCTGATAACACAGTATTAATGTATACAGAAAAAGCTTGACATTATTGCCTGTTTCTGGTATTCATAAGACTATGCTTTTTGGTAGTAAAGGATCGATTGGTCTCGACATAGGCTCAAGCTATATCAAGACAGTCAAGCTCAAGGACGTGAAGGGAAGCTATGAGCTCGAACTGTTCAATGTATATCCGCTGCCGCCTGAGTTGATTGTCGATGGTTCCATTATCGATTCCATCCGCCTGGTCGATTCGATCAAAGACATGATCAAAACTGCCGGCATAAAGACAAAAGATGCTGTTATAGCAATGTCAGGACATTCATCGGTGATTATCAAGCGTATTTCNNCCCTTTGATATCGAGGATGTTGATCTTGATTTTCAGATTATCGGGCCGAAAGATGAGCCGGGGCAGATGGATGTTGTTCTGGTTGCCGTCAAGAAAGATGTCATCAATGAATATATTTCTGTTGTCAAAGAGTCCGGACTGAATCCGCTTATCGTGGATGTCGATGCCTTTGCCCACGAAAACATGTACGGCATCAACTACGACATTGAGCCTGACCGGAATGTGGCCCTCCTGAATATCGGGGCGAGCACGATCAACATGAGCATCCTCAAAGGCGGCATTTCAGTGTTCACCCGGGACAGTTCACTCGGCAGCAACCTTCATACCGAAGCGCTCCAGCGCGAGTTCAATCTTTCGTATGAAAATGCGGAGAAACTCAAGCGGGGCGAGTTGATCGAAAATGTTGATCCGGATAGTGTCGGTCATGTCATAGAATCAGCCTCTGAAGAGATTCTGAGCGAGATTGTACGCTCGGTTGAGTATTACCGGAGCACGACTATGCATGAGGATATTGCTGAGGTTATCCTGAGCGGCGGGTGCGCCTTACTTCCAAATTTTGCGGCAATAATCGCGGAGAAGACCGGGGTCGAGACAAAGGTTGCAGAGCCTTTCAGGAATATTAGGATACCGAAGAAGTTTGATCTGTCACAGATCAATGAGATAGCCCCGATCATGTCGATTGCGGTCGGGCTTGCCATGAGAAAACAGGGCGACCGATGATTAAAATCAATCTGCTTCCTGTCAAAAAGAAGAAGAAGTCTGCCCAGGTCCCGGGTATTGTTGTTGGCGGAATACTGGTGACACTGGTCTCCGTGGTCATCATGTTTTATGTCTACTATATGTTTACTGAAAAAGAAGCGTCGAGAAAAAAACAGGTTGCATCGAACGATGAGAAAATTGCAGAGCTCGAAACGAAGATCAAGGCGGTCACAGACTTCGAAAAACGCAATCAGGATTATACATCGAGAAAAGATATCATTGAGAAGCTCGGCAAGAATAAAACGCTCCCGGTCAAGGTCCTTGACGAGGTGAGCGCCCAGCTCCCGAACGGCGTCTGGATTATAGCCATGGACCTTAAAAACTCGGGGGCTGAAGTGAACGCGAAATGCACTGCTTTTACCAATACGGACGTTGTCAACTACGTCAACAACCTCAAAGCTTCTAAGCTTTTTTCCGATGTTTATCTCAATGAGTCGGTGCAGAGTCAGGTGTCCGGTTATTCTGTATATAATTTCAGTCTTGTCATCAAGGTGAAGACATAAATATGGCCACTATATGGCGATAAAACTTCCGATAAAGATTGACTTCAAAAACCTTCCGGCTTATGCGAGGGCGCTCATTATGGTCCTGCCGGCGGTGCTTATTATTGCGGTGACGGTTTTTGTTCTTATCATGCCCAAACAAAAGGAGATTAGTGCTCTTGATGCAAGAATTGACGTGCAGAACAACAAGATCGCTGAGACCCAGGCCAAGGTGGCAAAGCTTGCCATTCTGAAGATAGAGAACGAAAAACTTATGTCCCGCCTGAACGAACTGAAGGAGCAACTTCCGGACGAGAAAGAAGTATCTGGGCTTTTGAAGCAGCTGTCGGACCTGAGTATTGCATCAGGACTTGAAGTGAAGTCATGGAAACCGAAGCCGAAGGTCCAGCACCCGAGCGGTATTGTCGTTGAGATACCGAGTGATATTACGGTGAGCGGGACGTACCACGACTTCGGGAGGTTCCTGAGCAGTCTTACCAGGACGAACAGAATTGTGAACGTCGGTACGATACGGATCGGCGGCATGAGGCAGGGAAAAGATTCTGCCAATAATGTTCTGGATATAACGTTTGACCTATCTACCTTCTCGGCCATACCCGAGGCCGAGATAGGGAAGAAACCGGCGGTCAAATAACCTATGATTGCAAGGACATACAGAATAGTAGCACTTACGGCAGCTGCGGCATTGCTGGGGACTTTGATGTGCACGGTGGGCTGTAAGGACAAACCAAAGACCCCGGCCCCAGCTGTTGCATCTCAGGCTGTCCAGGCCTCGGCTGTCCAGGCGCCTGTTTCTGAAGAACCAAAGGTGGAAAAAGAGGTCTATGTCTACGATCAAAAGGGCAGGAGAGACCCCTTTATGTCCCTCATCGTCGAGCTCAAAGATAAGCCCAAGATCAAGAAAAAAGCGAATCCGGTCGAGAACTTTGATGTTGATGAGATCAAGCTGATAGCTATCGCATGGGAAAAAAATAACAACTATGCCATGATAACCCTGCCTGACGGGAAGTCTTATACGGTCAAGAAAGGTATGACCCTCGGCCTCCACGGCGGCCGCATTGAAGAGATAACGCAACATTCGGTCAAGATTACTGAGCAAGTCAAGAACTACAAAGGTCAGATGACAACAAAAGAGACCATATTGAAACTCCGCCAGGAGGGGGAATAATGAAAAAAATAATCAATCTAACATTGTTGTTATTGTCCATTTTCTTGCTAGCGCTTTCGACCGGCTGTGCATCGAGGGCAACGGTGAAGGGAGATGTGCCGGTTGCAGAAGAGCCGAACGTTATAACTGATATACGGCTTCAGGATAACAGCATTGCGATTGCCGGGAATAAGCAGTTTGCCTATACCATGTACAAGGGGAGTGATCCATACCGGCTTACGATTGACATCCCTGATATGGGTGCCGGCATCTTCCGCGAGAGGATCGTCTCTGACAAGGCCGGTATTACCGAGGTGATCCCGGTGCAGGTTGATACACCTGCCAGGGCAACGAAGATCACAATTGTGCTCCAGAACCCGTCGACCGTAATTCCTGAGTATAAGGACAATATCCTGACACTTGCGGTGAAGCCGCCTGATGAACCTGCACCTGAACCCGTGAAAGTGGTCTTGGTGGCCGAACCTGTGATAGCCCCTATCCCTGAATCTGAAAAAATGACAATTGAGAAAATAGCATCTGAAAATATCGCGCCGGAGAAATCCCAAGAGAGCGTTATTGCCTATATCCCCCCCGCAACACAGATTACGGCCATCGAAGTGAACCGGTCGATCGAAGGGGCAAAAGTCATTATCCTCGGCAACGGGACTATGATGCCGAACGTTTTTCCGATAGACGAACGCATTGTTATCGATATCCCGGGTGTTACAATGAGCACATCTGTCCCGAAGGAGATCGTTTCTCCGCTTAAGGGCATCAGGGCAGGAAGGCACAAGGGAAAGGTACGGCTTGTTCTAGATCTGAAAGAAAAGACGAAATTTGAATTCACAGCGATCGGCAAGTCGATCGAGGTTGCTCTTAAGGGCAGGACGACTGCTGTGGCCAAGGCCCCCGCTGTGGTGCCAGATTTAGCCAAAGAACCGGTGAAGGATGATCATCGGCCCCGGATTCTGAATACCGATGTTAAAGCCCCAAACGGGCTTGCGGCGCAGTTGATGCCTTCGCGGGCAACCCCTTATCAGACAATAAAAGAGCCTGTGCATGAGACCGGCGGCAAAGATCTCCCCCTGGATGATAGCGGAAAGTCAGATCAGAGATATTCAGGCAAAAAGATATCGCTCGATTTTCAGGATGCCGAGATCGGACCAATTTTCAGGCTCCTTGCCGATGTCAACGGATACAACCTGGTGCTTGACCCCACGATCAAAGGCAGGATCACGATCAAGTTGATGAACGTGCCCTGGGACCAGGCGCTCGCCATTATCTTGAACACCTTCAGTCTCGGTAAATCTATTGACGGCAATATCCTCTGGATTGCCCCGCAGGCTGTTTTTACCAAGATTATGGAAGAGAAGTCAAAGGCGAAGGTCTCCGAAGAGATTACAGAGGAACTTGTCCAGGAAGTTCTCAGGATCAATTATGCATTGGCAAGTGATCTTGTGGCCGCGTTTACAGCCGGGAAACTGCTCAGCCCCCGCGGTACAGTTACGCAGGACACGAGGATGAATACCCTTATCATCAAGGATACTCGGAAGAGCATCGACAGGATGAAGGAACTGGTGAAGGTTATGGACGTCACCAAGCCCCAGGTAATGATCGAGGCAAAGCTTGTGGAGGTATCGACCACAAATAGCCAGAGTCTTGGCATCAGATGGGGCGGGACCATGAACATACAGTCCGGGGCATATCCGGTCGGCGGCTCCTTTGCAGTGAATACTCCCGTTGCTATCGCCACCCCGAGTTCAGTTAGTCCGGGAGGCACACTGGGGATGACAGTCGGTGCTGTCAATGCACTGAGTGTAAACCTTTCGCTTGCTGCGCTCGAATCCATCACCAAGGCCAAGACATTATCAAGTCCGAAGATTCTTACGATGGACAATGAGGCGGCCACGATACAAGAAGGTACTACCTTCTATATCCCAACGGTGAGTCAGGCGGGCACGACATCCACGGCAATCACTGCAACCTTAAGCCTTAATGTTACCCCCAAAATTACACCTGACGGGTATATACAGCTTAAAGTTGCTGCTACAGACAACAGTCTTCAGCCGGGCACTGCAGGAGCGGAGGCTGTTGTTAATACAAAGAGCATGACAACTCAGGCTCTGGTTAAGAACGGAGAGACGCTTGTCCTGGGCGGTATTTACAGAAGGGATGAATCTTTTACCCAAGATGCTGTCCCGCTCCTTAGTAAGATCCCGGGATTGGGCTGGCTTTTCAAAACAAATACAACAACAGGGCCTGATGTTACAGAACTTCTGATTTTTATTACTCCAACGATTGTAGCGCAGCAGGTGGAGATTAAATAAGGAGTCCTGGACAAGTTGAAATGAATATGAATAATTACAGGTATATTGAGGAGGATGTATGAACAGAAAATTTCACAGCATTATTCTTATAGGTTTTATCATGGTTGCGCTCTTAAGCTGCGGCGGCACCGGCGGGGCCCCAGGGTCGGATCCCGCTAGCACAGGTATCATGATTACGTCGACAAACCTGACGGTGACATCCCCTGATATCGACACCGTTCAAGACTGCTGCTCTCCAACTCCGGTGATGCCAGCTATATTTGCTCAAGCATGTACTACACTTGAGAAAATGATTACCCGTGAGGATGCAACATTGAATGTTTCGACATCAAATATGACGCCAGACGTTACATCGGCTCAGTTCCCTGCAAGTGTTCAACAGTGCACGATAACATACATCAAGGCGAACGAGGACCCCGCTGCTCCGATCATCGAGAGCCTTACCATTTACCCTGACTGCCAACTGGCCGTAGGAGCAAATGCCTGTCCTGTCACTCTTATCGACATCACGAGGAAGTATCAATACTCGACGCCAGTCTTCGTCACTCATACGAGCAGTCCTGCTGAACAGCCCACCCATTATGTGGCGAAGTACAGCTGCACCTATACCAATAATTTCGGGAAGTCAGGATCCTTTGAGGCAGAAATTGACCTCTGGCTGAGTGATTTCAACAATTGTTAGCAGGAGGGAATATGATCATGATAAAGAAAATATTAACAATACTTGTAGCCATAGCAATTGCCGCGGGACTGGTCGGTTGCGGCGGTGGTAATTCGTCTTCGGTCACCCCGACCGGGGTGAACCCCGGGGTTGTCTCTCGTGTCGACCTGATGGCGACATCGTATGTGAACCAGATGAACTCTTACTGCTATTTCAAGGCCAAGGTCATTGACGGCAATGGCGTGCCGATCAGCAACGAGCAGGTCATATTTACTAACCTCTCGCAAACCGGTGTTTTAGACCATACAACAGCACTGACCGATTTAAACGGTATTGCAACCGTCACCCTTTATTCAACGTCATTCGGCTTTGCAACGATCCGGGCAGAGGTGAATACAGGGACAGAAAAGATTGCGGACAAAAAAACGGTCTATTTCTCAGTATTTGATATTGCGTTTCCTACTGTTCCTGCTGCTCCGGATCTGTCCAGTATCACTCTTACATCCGATAACTATATACTGTTTGAGACCCCGACCGACACTGATGCCAACATCACTGCAACAGTCACCGATTCAAATGGGCAGCCCGGGTTCAACAGGGCGGTGACCTTTGGCGCCGACAGTCCAGAGGTATCGTTTCCTTTGGGGTCCAGCACCACGAATCCGGTAGTCCATACAGACATAAACGGCAAGGCCTCGGTTCTGGCGAGGGTGTCTCCTACGGTGCTGACCGCTACTGCTACCACGGTGAACATAACCGCCTCTGCAGTAACGGATACAAAGACAGTAGCCGGCATATTGACTCTCTTTCTGAAACCGGTTACTATCAACACCATTACGGTCACTGCCAACCCTTCAACTGTCGTTTCTGCGGGCACTTCCACAATATCCGCCAGGGTGGCGACAACTGCGGGGAATCCTCCGCCGGCCGGGACCATCGTGAATTTCGCAACATCTGTAGGCAACATAACTCCATTTTCACCCACCGACACAAACGGCGTTGCAACGGCCACATTTACGGCGCCGACCACTACCATTAACACCTCAGCCACCATTACAGCATCGGTGGGCGGCACGTCCGGATCTACAGTTGTAAACGTGACGGGCGCTCCGATAGCCCTAAGTGTTATCCCTGATATACAAACAATCGCAAATCCTGCAGTCGGCAATACCGCGACTTATACTATACTGGGTGGCACGGCGCCATACACGGCAGTTTCCGATAACCCGGCACTGGTCCAGGTTTCAGTTACAGGCCATATATTGACAGCCATGGTTGCAGGCATTCCGACAGTTAATACAACTGTTACCATAAGCGTATTTGAT
The DNA here is from genome assembly GCA_003153275.1 of Nitrospiraceae bacterium. Lineage (GTDB taxonomy): Bacteria > Nitrospirota > Thermodesulfovibrionia > Thermodesulfovibrionales > UBA6898 > PALSA-1316. Next base: position 11,717 of record PLXX01000092.1, read on the forward strand.
GCAACAGGCACCAAGGTGACTGCGACGCTTATACTGGCTGTGCCACCGCTTATACCACTTTCCGTTATTCCTGATACACAAACCATCGGGAACCCTGTAATCGGCAACACCGCGACTTATCATATCCAGGGCGGCATTGCGCCATACACGGCATTTTCCGATACCCCGGCATTTGTCACAGTCCCAGTAGCAGTTTCAGGCAGCACAGTGACGGCCACGGTTGTAGGTATTCCGCTAATCAATACAACGGTCACCATAAGCATATTTGATGCAGCCGGGACCAAGGTTAGTGCGAAGCTTATCCTGGCTGTGCCCCCTGTTGTACCACCTATTGCGATGACTGTTATTCCTGGTACGCAGACAATGCCGCTGCCTCTTGCTGTCGGACAAACAGCGACATATACGGTTATTGGTGGAATTGCGCCATTTAGCGTATTTTCCGATACTCCCAATGTTGCTTCAGCAACAGTTTCAGGCAGCACTGTTACCGCGATGATTGCGAGTGTGCCAGCAAGTTCAACAGTTGTGACCTTCAGTATTTATGATGCAACAGGTACGAAGGTGGATGTCACTCTGAGGCTGAACATTGCCGGCGGTGGTGGTGGAGCGGGAGTAATGCTTATACAGCCCTCGAGTGCAAGTGTCGTTGGAATTACAGGCTCCAACACCGATAGCCTTTCGTTTGTCATTACCGGTGGGACCTCCCCATTTAATTGCATTTCAAACAACACGGCAATTATTCCCAGTCCAGGGAGTTCTCCTCTTGTTAGCTTTACCACTGATCCGAACGCGGTGCTCGTTTCCACACTTGTGACCATTACCTGTACTGATGCAAAGAATACGACTGCTACTGCGGCGATAACGGTCAACCCTGCGCCTTTTTCTATTACCATGGATGTGACCAACGTAATTGGTTCTAGCATTCATCAGCCGAGCGATAAAGTGACGGTTACAGTTGCCGGTGGCACCGGGCCGTATATAGTTCAATCGAGCAATCCTGCACTGACGCCTCCAGGTATATGGTCGTCCATAACGCCGCCGATTGTACCGATGCCTGGGTCATTCGTATTCGATACTAACAGTGTCGGCCAGACCACGGTCGTGACACTTACCGCCTACGATAATACCGGCCTGACTGCGACTAAGAATCTCACAATATTCCCGCAGAACAACAATGGGAACCCTGTTATAAGTATAGACAAGACGCAAGTTGTCGGACTTACTGCTCCTAGCGCGAGCGATAATATTACTGTCACGGTTACGGGCGGCTTGCCGCCGTATGGGGTCTCCCTAGGTCTGACGTGTCCTACTTCATTTGTAGCCCCAGCACCACGGCAGTGGGCACTTGCGTTTAGTGGTGCAACACAGGTCATAAATCCGATCCAGCCGACGGCGATCGAAATTTGCACTTTGACGGTCGTCGACAGTGCAAGCAATATTGCATCAATAACATTTACTGTTAATCCATAAGGTAGTTTGATTCAGGGGCGGGCGCAAGCCCGTCCTGTTTGAGCAAGGATTTATAAAGGAGAGGGTTCATGAATAAAATAATCATATCAGCTTTTTTAGTGCTATCTCTCGCTGCCTGCGGAGGGTCAAAGACCGCAGATGTTCCGGCTTCCAACCAGAATATACAGACTGCAAGAGTCGTCACTGCCAAAGCCGTCCTCGCCAGTATGGATACCGCAAGATATAAAGATGGTGAGCTGCTGGTGAAGTTCAAGTCAGGTGTGGCATCAAAGGTCCTGATGAAGACCCATGACGGCACAGGCGCAAAAGTTCTTAAAAGCTATGATATTGTCCCTAACCTTCAGCATGTGAAGTTGGCTGCTGGCATGTCTGTCCGGAATGCTGTCGAGACATATATGGCCGACCCAAACGTAGAATATGCAGAGCCGAACTACGTCCGGTGCGCTGCCTCTGTCACTCCAAACGACACATATTTCACCCCACAGCAGTGGGCACTGTATAATACCGGGACCTTTGCAAACGGCACCGCCGGCGCTGACATCAAGGCCCGTGATGCATGGGACCTGACACAGGGTGACAGAAAGGTTGTTGTGGCAGTTATAGACACCGGCATAGATTATAACCATCCTGACCTCGTCAACAATATATGGACCAATGCCGGAGAGTCTAGCCCCCTCTCCTTCAGAACAAACGGCCTCGACAATGACCACAACGGCTATATCAATGATTGGCGCGGCTGGAACTTTGCAGACAATAACAACGATCCCTTTGACGATATCGGACATGGCACGCATGTCTCGGGCATCATAGGCGCAGTTGGAAACAACAATATCGGTATAACAGGCGTGATGTGGAACGTAAGTATCATGCCGCTGAAGATATTCAGTGCTATAACAACAAAAGAGTCTCTCTGTGGTGTAGCAGGCGGCTTTGTCGCTGACGAGATCGCAGCAATCCAGTATGCCTGGCAGAATGGCGCAAATATCATAAACGGAAGCTACAGTAACGGATTGCAGTACTGCCAGGTTGAATTCGATGCGATAGCCGTTGCTGAACAGCATGGCGTACTTTTCGTCGTTGCTGCCGGCAACAGCACCACAAATATTGATCTCACTATGGGCCAGCCTGTAATAAACGATTTACATAATATTATTGCCGTTGCTGCGACGGACCAGAACGACCGTCTAGCAGCATTCAGCGACTACGGGCCCAATTCGGTCCATCTTGCTGCCCCGGGAGTATATATACTGAGTACCGTGCCTCCTGGTTATGTCTTGGAATCTACAAATCTAATCATAAACGGAGCATCGTCGTATGCATTTCTTGACGGCACTTCAATGGCAGCACCCCACGTAGTAGGTGTTGCTGGTCTTATTTACAGCTACTATAACAAGGATGTGCAGCATTTCGATTATCGTCAGGTGCGCGGCATGATCCTCAGATATGTTGACACTGTCGCAGACAGTCAGAACCTGGCGTTATTAAGCGGCAGGGTATTTTCAAACGGCAGGTTGAATGCGTACAAGGCCCTTTCCTCGCTGCTTCAGCCGACAGAACTGACAGCCACTCCGACCGGGACAACAGGGATTACCCTGACCTGGAAGGACAATGCAACGGGTGAAGACCTTTATGTTATCGAAAGAAGACCGAGTAATAGCAACGGCGTATTTGCAGTGATTCAAGGCAATCTTCCGGCCAACTCGACCCAGTTTGTTGATAGTGGGCTAACGCCGGGGGCGGGCTATGAATACAGAGTCAAGGCAATGGCATATCTGCCTAATCCTCCGGACACAACATTCATAACAGCTGAATCATTCTATTCAAACTCTGCATCGGCCACAACACCTTTGACAGCCCCTGCTGTTCCTGAGTCAGGCGGAGGTGGTGGCGGTGGCTGTTCTATTGGCGCGCGCCAGAATACACTGACAGCAGCTTCAGACACTGCAGCGCTGCTGCTACCGCTGATTGTCCTGGGGTTGATCAGAACTATCCGCCGCAAAAAATAGCATTCCCCTTGTCCTGCCCCTCTCCTCAACGAGTTGAAGAGGAGAGGGTGCCAGGAAGGGTGATTTGCTTTTTAATTTCATAAACGATTAGACTTATACAGCCTTAATCTGCCCTTATTGGAATTCCTTGCTGCAGCTGCTAAGAGGTTCATCCCCATATGTTTTGGCACTTCAGGTAATATTGTTTATTGAACCGAGGTAATAATGAAACGTGAAGATCTGAGGAATATAGCTATTATCGCCCATGTCGACCATGGCAAGACAACGCTGGTCGACGGCCTGCTGAAGCAGTCCGGGCTGTTCCGCTCGAATGAAAAGGTCCAGGAGAGGATGATGGACAACATCGACCTTGAACGCGAGCGGGGGATAACGATCATGGCGAAGAACACGGCTGTTGATTATCTCGGCACGAAGATAAATATCGTCGACACCCCCGGCCATGCCGACTTCGGCGGAGAGGTAGAGCGTACGCTGAAGATGGTCGATGGCGTTCTCCTCATGGTGGACGCCTCTGAAGGCCCGCTGCCGCAGACCCGTTTTGTATTGAGGAAAGCGCTTGAACTGAACCTGCCGCCGATCGTTGTTATTAACAAAATAGACAGGCCGGATGCACGGATACAGGAAGTCCTGAACGAGATCTATGACCTGTTTATCGATCTCGACGCAACTGAAGACCAGCTCGATTTTCCGATCATCTATACCAATGCGAAGATCGGGGTTGCCAAACTCGCGATGGAAGACGAGGCAAAGGACTTCAGGGTTCTGTTTGAACAGATCCTAACGACCATTCCTCCGCCCGAGGCAGATCCGGAAGAAGTGCTGCAGCTGCTTGTGACGAATATTGACTATAACGATTATGTCGGCAGGCTGGCGGTTGGACGTATCTTCTCAGGCACGATAAAGGTTGGAGACTGGGTCCTGGTGGTGAAGGACCATGACGAGACAGTGAAGACCAAGATAACGTCGCTCTTTGGTTTCTCGGGTCTCAATCGGGTCGACATAAAAGAGGCCTCAATCGGTGATATTGTTGCACTGGCAGGAATCGAAGGAATCAATATCGGCGATACGATCACTGATGCCGAAAGGCCGAAGCCGCTGCCGCGTATCAAGGTGGATGAGCCAACCATATCAATGGTCTTTTCGATCAACACCTCGCCGTTTGCGGGCAGGGAAGGGAAGTATGTCACCTCCCGGAACCTGAGGGAGCGGCTTGAAAAAGAGCTTCTGTATAACGTTTCAATTAAAGTTGATTTTGAAAATACCGATGCCTTTAAAGTCCTGGGCAGGGGTGAGCTTCAGCTTGCTATCTTGATCGAGATGATGAGACGAGAGGGCTACGAACTTTCTGTTTCGATGCCTGAGACGGTCACTAAAACAATCAAGGGAACACTCCATGAGCCGATGGAAAACCTGGTCATTGATGTGCCCGAGGAATATGTGGGCATCGTAACACAGCAGATCGGGATGAGAAGGGGTAGGATGCAGAAGATGCAGAACAATGGTCACGGCCGAGTCCGGCTTGAGTTCCGTATCCCTTCGCGCGGGCTGATTGGGTTCCGCTCGCAGTTCCTTACCGACACTAGGGGCACCGGGCTCCTGAACCATCTTTTTGACGGATACGAGCCATGGCAAGGGGTGATCTCCAAGCGGACTACCGGCGCGCTTGTTTCAGACAGGACCGGCAAAACAACGGCCTATGCCCTCTTTCATCTGCAGCCGAGGGGGACACTCTTTGTGACGGAGGGTACGGCTGTGTATGAAGGCATGATCATCGGAGAGAATTCGAGAGACAACGATCTTGATGTGAATGTGACCAAAGAGAAGAAGATGACAAACATGCGGGCTTCAGGCACTGATGAGGCGCTTCAGTTGGTACCTCCTCGGCTTCTCAGTATGGAGCAGGCGATAGAGTTCATTAAGGAAGATGAGCTTGTCGAGATTACCCCGAGCTCTGTCCGGATCAGGAAAAAAGTCCTGGACCCTAACAAGCGGCCGAGAAACAGGGAAGAAAAATAAAAAGACAATAAAAAAGGGAGCCGGCTTTTTGCCGGCTCCCTTTTTTATTGCTCATCGCAATACTCCTTACCCCCGACGGATGAAAAAAGAAGGGAGGGAGCATCATTTTCGGGCTTAAATTTTAATTTTGTATTCCTTGATCTTTGAGCGAAGGGTATTGCGGTTAATGCCGAGGATCTTTGCGGTCTGGACCTGGTTGCTGCCAGTCTCTTTCAAAACGATCGACATCAGGGCCTTCTCGACCTCTGAGATAACCGTATTGTACAGGTTGAAGTTGGTGACCGTGGTCATATCTTTCAAGTAACGTTTCAGTTTTTCCTCTAGGAAGTCCTTGACCGACAGCGAAGAGTCCTCATCAATGAGAAGGTCTTTCTTCTCTATCATCGATCCTGAAGAAAGGACACAGGCCCTTTTGATAACATTATCGAGTTCCCTTACATTTCCAGGCCAATTATGCCGGATGAGTGCGTCCTTAGTCTCTTTCGAAAGTTCTTTTTCTCCGGTCTCAAGCTTTTGGATTGACTCCTTCAGGAAGGTCCTGGCAAGAAGCGGAATGTCTTCTTTCCTCTCCCTGAGCGGCGGCAGTTTTATCTGGACGACATTGAAACGGTAATAAAGATCTTCCCTGAATTGCCCCTGCGAGACTGCGTCCGCAAGATTTCTGTTCGAGGCGCCGATGATCCTGACATCAGCCTTTTTCAGCTCATTGCTCCCGATCGGGCTAAACTCCTTTTCCTGGATGAAGCGGAGGAGTTTGGCCTGGAGTCCCGGGTCCATCTCGGAGATTTCATCAAGAAAAAGCGTGCCGCCGTTTGCCGTCTCAATCTTGCCCTGTTTGTCTCCCGTTGCACCGGTAAAGGCCCCCTTTCGATACCCGAAGAGTTCGGACTCCAGAAGATCTTTAGGTATCGAGGCTGCATTGATCGCAATAAATGGACCGCCGCTCCGGCGGCTGTTAAAATGAACTGCTTTTGCCACCAGTTCTTTTCCGGTCCCGCTCTCTCCGGCTATGAGCACGGTAATGTCTTTGGCAGCGATTCTCCCGATGTCCTTGAATATCTTCAGCATGCAGGGGCTTTTACCGATCATCTGCGGAGAGTCTGTCTCAAAAACGGTTTTCTTTAGCTCTTTCAGTTCTGCCCGAATCGCTAGGTCTCTGAAGGCCTTATCAATGACGATCTTCAGCTCTTCGATATCAAACGGCTTCTCAAGATAGTCATAGGCACCCTCTTTCATGGCGGTGATGGTGCTCTGCATCATTGCGTTGGCGGTGATCATGATGACTGAGGCCTCGGGATTCATGGCTCGTATCTCCTTCAGCCCCTCGATGCCGTCGCCATCCGGCAGCATCAGGTCGAGCAGTATCACCTGGTGCATATCCTGGGCTGCCTTGAGTCCGGACGCGAGACGCGACCGCGAAGTGATCTGGTAACCAGAATTTTCGAGGGTTTTTTTGATTACCCAGACAATACTTTCATCGTCGTCTATGATAAGAATTTTCTTAATAATTCTGTTCTCCAAATGGCAGATAAATAAGGAACGAAGTCCCTTTTTGATGCTCACTTTCTACTTTAATCAATCCCCTGTGGTCTTTGATAATCTTTTTAGATAAAGCAAGCCCTATGCCAGTGCCTCCTTTTTTTCTCGTATAGAAGGGCAGAAATATCCTGCTGAGGTCCTTTCCGGAGATGCCCCTGCCATTGTCCCTGAACGAGAGCACTGCCCATCGCTTTATCTTGCCGGCTTCTCTGAACGACTCACTTGAAGGGGAGGTGGTGATCTCAAGCAGTCCGCCCTTGCGCATTGCCTCGATAGCGTTCTTTATGATATTCAGAAATACTTGCAGGAGTTTTGCCTCATCGCCGGCAACCAGCGGGAGGCTCGGATCATAACTGCGCCTGATGGTGATATTTCTCTCCTTCAGCAGGACCTGCATGATCGACAGGGCCTTTTCGATCACCTCGTGAATATTAACCTGGCTGAATGACGGCTTCCGGCAGATCGTCAGATAGCCGTGCAGAATAGCATTCAGACGGTCTGTTTCACGGATAATGAGATCGGTATATTCGTCAATAGACTCATTGTGTGCTTTATGCCGCAGCAACTGGGCAGCTCCCTTGATGCCGCCAAGCGGGTTCTTTATCTCATGGGCGATTGAGCCGATAAGAAAAACCATTGAGTCGAAATCCAGGTCCTCTCTTTCGGCAAGACTGATATTGCGAGATACGGAAAGGACTGCGCCTTCCACGTTGTTGTCCAGATACAAAGGGGAAAGATTAAAGTCCATGTTCATTGCTGTTCCTATATGGGCGCTGACGGATTTCCCCCTGAATGACCTGCCCTCGATGACGGTTTTTTTAATCAGGGGCGCTATCACCTTTTCACCTCGAAGCAGGACGGTATACGTCTTCCCCAATAGGTCCCGGGAACTTTTTCCAAAGAGTTCCTCTGCAGTCCTGTTAAGATAGGTGATATGGAACGTCCTGTTAAACAGGATTATAGCCTCTTCAAGGCTGTTGATGATGGCTTCGCACGGGATCATGTTCAAGGGTTGTTAGCAAGGTATCAGCGCTGCTACGTATGACTGTATCATACTGCCGGGGATATTTTCAATGGCCTGAGAGTCAACATGACCTGAGAGTCAACATGACCTGAGAGTCAACATGACCTGAGAGTCAACATGCTGGATGAGACACCCTTCCGAATTGCGGGAAGGGTGGATTATTTCCCTTTATTTTCAATCATTTTTTTTAAATTGGATTGACATGATTATTTCATAACTGGTAAAATTAAAAAATTTTTAAACAGGGAGGAGTGATTAATGCATGCCCTCGATCAGAGTGCGGGAAAGTGATTCCTTTGAAAACGCACTGAAAAGGTTCAAAAAACAGTGCGAAAAAGAAGGTATCCTTTCCGAAGTAAAAAAGAGAGAGCATTACGATAAGCCGAGCGTCAAGAAGAAGAAGAAGGCTATTGCAGCCCGTAAAAAGGCGTTGAAGAAGGTCCGGATATCCTCAAGGTAATACAGAAGTTCCGGCAGTTTTTCATTTTAAAACGTTACATTATTGATATACAGTTTGTTCCGATAAACTGCGCAGGCCTGTCAGCAAGCAGCGAACCTTAACGAACACCAGGGTTTTCCCTAGCGGGAAAACCCTGGTTGCTTAACCGCACTCTATATGAAACTAATTGATATCTACAGAAAAGCTATCGACACCGGTATGAGTCATGATCCGAGGGAAAGCGATCTGGTTCGAAAGGACCTGACGCGTGCGGAAAAGACATATGATGACCTGAAACCCGGGGAAAAGGAGCTGTTTGACCGGGAGACCTTCAGCAACCCTTACAGCGATTCACGGATACTCTATGGTTCCGGAGAGGAAGAAATCAGGACCATAATGGTTGGTATCGATATTGAGGTCGGCGAGGTCCTGCTGGCAGAGACACTGGGCAGAAAAGGTACACCGGTTGATCTTATCCTGGCACATCATCCTGAGGGCATGGCATATGCAAATCTCTATGAGGTTATGAATATGCAGTCGGATATCCTGCACCGGTTCGGTGTCCCCATTAATGTTGCCGAAGGGCTTATGGAGACCAGAGTTCGTGAGGTTGAACGCCGCCTGATGCCGTTGAACCATACACGGGCGGTTGATGCCGCCCGTCTTTTGGGCATACCTTTCCTCTGTCTTCATACCCCGGCAGACAACATGGTGGTGACCTTTCTTCAGCGGCTTTTTGATAAGAGCAGGCCCGCGACGCTTGATGATCTGGTTGATCAGATCAGGGACATTCCTGAATACAGGAATGCCGCTGTCCAGGGCTCGGGACCAAAGATACTGGTCGGTTCAAAGACGAGGACAGCAGGCAGAATATTTGTCGATATGACCGGAGGGACCGAGGGCTCAAAGGATGTTTTTTCCNNGTCAACCTGCTCCTTGATGAGATTATCCTGGGTGCGGATTTGCAGATACTCGGTTGCTCAGGCTTTACCCGGATTCAGCGAAGCAGTCAGCCGTCATAACCGTCGTCACTCCCGGTTATCAGCACCTCACAGCCTCATACGCAAAACCTTCACTTCATGCTAGAATAAAATTAAAGCTTTCTTCAAACGGGGAAAGGCATGAAGACTGACAGAACCCTCGAAGACATAAAATCAAAAATAGATATCGTTGACCTGATTTCTGAGTATGTTCAGTTGAGAAGAGCAGGCCAGAACTGGAAAGGGCTGTGCCCGTTTCATGCTGAAAAGACCCCTTCTTTTACCGTCAGCCAGGCGAAGCAGATGTTCCATTGTTTCGGGTGCAGTACCGGCGGCGACATCTTTGCCTTTATCATGAAGCATGAGCACCTCTCTTTTCAGGAGGCGCTAGCGCTTCTTGCAAAGAAGTCGGGTGTTACGCTTCCTGATGCGCGGGGCTTCCGAAAAACATCAGAGCGGGACGAAAAGGTGCGAAGCATTCTCCACGAAGCACGCGATTATTTTAGTGCGCAGTTGGGAAGATCGCTGAAGGCAGCTTCTTATATAGAGGGGAGAGGGGTTACGGCCGAGTCGATCGAGCGCTTCAGAATCGGCTATGCCCCGGATGGCTGGCAGAATCTTCTGCGATATCTGAAAGAGAAGGGATATCGGGACCAGGAGATCTTGGAGTCAGGGCTTGTTGTATCGGGCACTAAGGGCCCCTACGATATGTTCAGAAACAGGGTTATTTTCCCTATCACCAGTATGAGCGGTACGGTCGTCGCCTTTGGAGGCAGAGCGTTTGATGATGCAACTCCCAAATATCTCAATTCTCCTGAGACTGCGGTTTTTAATAAATCAGAAACACTCTTCGGTATCTTCCACGCGAAAGAAGATATCCGGCGGGACAACAGGGTACTGCTCGCTGAGGGGTATCTAGATGTTATTGTCTGCCATCAATATGGGTTCAGGAATGTAGTTGCCCCGCTCGGGACTTCCCTGACCGCGGCGCATATCCGGAAGCTCAGAACGATAGCGGAGCGGATCGTCCTGGTTTTTGACGGCGATACGGCCGGTCAGGCAGCTGCCAAGAGATCGCTTCCTCTTCTCTGCCAGAATAATTTTTCGGCCTCGGTCCTTCTCCTTCCGGATAAGGAGGACCCGGACAGCTTTCTGAAGAAACATGGCGGCGCAGCATTCTCTCAACTCCTTGAGAACGCTCAGGGCATGATTCAGTTTCTTTTTAACGTCAACAAGGGAGATAAACTTAGTACAGTCCGCGAGGCGCTTGCACTGATTGCCCAGGTCGGGGATCTTTTGACTGCCGATGAGATGCTGACCGAGCTTGCGGAGACTTCCCGGATAAACGAAATGACGCTCAGGGACGAATTGAAAAAGGTGAAGGGGCCGAAGCCGCTGAGGACGACGACTCCGCAAGTGCGGCAGGCAGGTCCTCAGGCGAGACGCAGTGAAGAGCACCTCCTCCTCAGTGCAGTGCTGGCATCACCGGAAAAGGCCGATTATGTGCTGGCCCGGATATCGATTGATGAACTCAGGGATAAAACCGTTGCGTCACTCTTCAAGCGCATTGCCGGGATGAAAGATCATAGGGAACTGGCGGATATTTTTACCGGTGCGGATGATGACGAGAAGAAGATGGCCACGCGCCTTTCGGTTGATCCAGGATTTGATCCTGCATTTCTCGATCAGAATATTGACGACTGTCTGGCCAAGATAGAAAAGAGAAAATTTGATGAAAGGGGTCTGCTGATTGAAAGGTCGGCAGACGCTGCACTGAGCAATGCTTTTCTGATTGAGAAGCAAAAACTTCTTAAAGGAACCAACCTGTGAAACCATATAAAGATTATGATGACGAGGATGAGGATGACNNCCGATAAAGCTCTATCTCCGCGAGATGGGGGGGGTTCCCCTTCTGACGAAGGATGGGGAAGTTGCTTTGGCGCAGAGGATTGAGCAGGAGAGGGAGCGGACGCTCAGGGTTATCTTCTCCATGCCGTTTGCTGTAGAGAGAATCATCACCTATTGTGAGCGGATTGCCAGTGGGGAGATGTCAGCCGCAGAGGTTATTGTAGAGGCGGATGATGACCTGGACGATGGGGTGAGCGGCGGATTCACGACATTCGACATTGATTTCGGGTCGATTGGCAGTCAGCTTCGATTATTGCATCAGGAGCGGCTTGCTCTTCTTGTACAGGGGAAGACCACCAGGAAAAAGGCTGCCCCACTGTTGGACAGGGCACGCGAGAAAAATATTGATGAGATAGTGGAGAAGATTTCATCGCTGCAACTCCGGCCNNCGGGAAGCGCTGGAGACACTTTATGATGCAGCGCTGAAGGGAAGCGAGGCGAAAAACAGCCTGGTAGAGGCCAACCTCAGGCTGGTTATCAGCATTGTCAAAAAATATCTCGGCCGGGGACTCAGTTTCTCAGACCTGATTCAGGAAGGAAATATCGGGCTGATGAGGGCGGTGGACCGGTTTGAGTACCGCAGGGGATACAAATTCAGCACCTATGCGACCTGGTGGATCCGGCAGTCTATCACGCGGGCGATTGCCGAGCAGGCAAGGACGATACGGGTCCCGGTCCATATTGTCGAGTCGGTGAACAAGATGGCGAGGGTCGTAAAGGAGATGCTGCAGGAGCGGGGTGTTGACCCGTCACCCGAGGATATTGCAGCCAGGATGAATATCCCGGCTGCAAAAGTAAGAGAGATGCTGAAGATATCGAAAGAACCTATCTCGCTTGAAACGCCGGTGGGCGATGAAGAGGACAGCTCGATTCTTGACTTCATCGAGGACAAGAACGGCCTTTCTCCGCTTGACAGCGTAATTAATGAAGATATGCGCAGGAATATCGATAAGGCATTAGACGGACTGACTGACCGAGAACAGGAGATTATCCGTAAGCGGTTCGGACTTGGAGAGGACAAGCCCCACACGCTCGAAGAGGTCGGGGCGGAACTTGATGTCACCCGTGAGCGGATACGTCAGATTGAGGTGAAGGCGATAAAGAAGCTGCGTCACCCGAAAAGAAGCCGGTTGCTGAAGACGTTTATCGAGAACTCTTGACTTAATGCCATAACAGGTTTATAGTAAAAAACTGCGTTGCAGACAGCAGGTATGTGTACAGGGCAGACGTTGCAATGGCTTTAATCATATCTCGGGCGTATCGCGGGGCCCATAGCTCAGCTGGTAGAGCTACCGGCTCATAACCGGTTGGTCCCAGGTTCGAGTCCTGGTGGGCCCACCACATCTCTGGAGGTTAATTGAAGGAACCGATTCAACAACTCATCAAGCTTCAGGAGATAGATTCCCGCATTCTTGCCAAAAGACTATTCATCGAGAAGGTTCCCGCCCGTATCTGTGAACAGGATGAACCACTGAAACTCTCTCGTCAGAACCTGGAGAAGATGCAGCAAAAGAGTGAAACTCTCCAGAAAAAGAAACGCGAAAGGGAGAAGTCCCTCGAGGACATCCAGGAAAAAATCAAAAAAATGAAGGGCAGAACGACTGATATCAAGACAAACAAGGAATATCAGGCGCATCTCAGGGAGATTGAATCTTCTGAAAAAGAGATCGGAAAAATCGAGGAAGAGATTCTCGTGATCATGGAAGATCTTGACCGGACGGTGAAGCAGCAGAAGGTCGAAGAGGTGACCGTCAGGCAGGAGATCGAAAAACTCGAGGTTTTCAGGAAAGAGCTCGACCGGGAGGCCGCACTGCACGAAAAGGAATTAACAGCATTGAAGAAAGAACGGACCGGCATTGTCAGTTCGATAGATCCTGATATTTATGCGACCTATATGCGGCTGCTGCGCTCAGGCGGCGGGGTTGCGCTCTCTCCTGCAAAAAATGAAGTCTGTAGCGGCTGCGATATGAATATCCCTCCTCAGCTTTTTGTCGAGGTCCGCAAGAATGAAGAATTGATCCAGTGCCCGCAGTGCCACAGGATCCTCTTCTGCAGGGAAGACTGATCCGGAGCACAGGAGAAAGTCGCTTTTTTCCCTCGCCCGTCTGTTCACAAGTTCTTTTATTATTAACAGAAAATATTATATAATAATTTAAATTATTTATAGGCTGCCGAAGCAGAACAAGCGGTCGCCCGGTACTGCAGCAATGCGGAGATTATCTGATCTGGGAGGAAGTCCTCCTGCCGGGAGGAAAGTCCGAGCTCCACAGGGCAAGGCGCTCCGTAATGCGGAGTCTCCCGTAAAGCGGGGGAAGGAAAGTGCCACAGAAAGGGAAACCACCCCGCCAACTTATTGAAGGTGTCGGGGAAAGGGTGAAAAGGTGTCCGCCTTAAGCGGACCTGTCTGTATCGGACAGGGGGTAAGAGCCCACCAGTGTTCCGGGCGACCGGGACAGCTTGGAAAACCCCGTCTGGAGCAAGGCCAAATAGGTTCCGCCCTGAGAGGGGCCCCTTCGAATTCCGCTCCGGCGGAATGGCGGAACGGGTAAGGCTGCATGACCCTGACAGCACGATTAGGGCAGAGATGAATGACCGACGTCCATTTATCAGTTCAGGAAATGGTAGACAGAACTCGGCTTATGTGCTGCTTCGGCACTGAATTTGCCAGAATATCCCTGACTCAGGGTAGCGGGAGGATCTCATGGATGATCATAAGTTAAAAGTTTTTTGCACGGTTGCCGAAACCAGAAGTTTTTCAAAGACATCCGAGATAATCCATCTGACCCAGCCCGCAGTCAGCCTCCAGATTCAGGCACTGGAAGAGATCTATGAGACGAAGCTATTCGACCGGTCGAGCAGCACCGTCACCCTTACCCCTGCCGGAGAGATTCTCTACAAGTATGCAAAAGAGATCCTGGGGCTCTATGCAAATGTCGAGAAGGTGATCGGCGAGATTACCGGTCTGGTCAAGGGGAGTATCAGCATTGGTGCAAGTTCGACCATCGGAAATTATCTCCTGCCCGGTGTCATTACCGACTTCAAGAAGGCGCATCTGAAGATCAAGATACACCTGCTGGTTGGCAATACAAAGCGTGTTGTTGAGATGCTTAACTCCGGCAGTATAGACGTAGGTCTGGTCGAGGGCGAAGTTTCCCGCCAGAAGATGGTCGTCGAGAAGCTGATCCCTGACGAGTTGCTGCTTATCGTCCCGTCACATCATCCCTGGGCAAAGAGGAAGGACGTCCCGATTAGCGAACTGACAAAGGAGCCTTTCATTTTCAGGGAAGGCGGGTCAGGGACACGCCAGATGATAGAGATGTTTCTTTCGAAGTACGGTATTACGCCAAACAATATGAAGGTGGCCATGGTCCTCGGCAGCACTGAAGCGATCAAAGAAGCGGTTGAAAACGGACTTGGTGTTTCGATTCTCTCCCGGTGGGCTGTCCGGAAGGAGATCAAGTACGGGTCCCTTCATCTGGTGAGGATCAAAGAGGAGAAGGTGAACAGAGATTTCTCTCTGATAGTCAACAAAAGCTCTGTTTCGTCGCATGCGGTCGATGAGTTTCTCACCTACCTGCGGTCATATCCTTTTAATAAGCTTTTGTCCTGATTTTTCTGCTGAAGACCCTGTAATCGATATGAGGGAACAGGGCATTGCGCGCTTCAAGATGTTCCAGTGAGGCACGATTGATATGCCCGGTTGTTATTCCCTTGTGCAGAGACAGGAAATTCTGAATATGTTCAATCAGTTTTTTTTCTGCAAAATCCGCCGCAGTTCCTGCTTTTATCATGAATGGCCAATCGCTCGCCTGTGCAAGGAGCAGTTCCCGTGCCGCCTGTTTGAGTGCACGACCGGTAATGTCAGCTCTGTTGCACTGCTCCGTCCTTGCTAAGTCACTTGGCTGGGAGGCATCGACCATGTCGGACATAAGTCGTGAGGCATGGATTATATGCCGGTATATCCAGTTGTTTTCGGCGTCTACCCAAGTTGTTCCATAACCTTTTTTACCCCAGCTGGACAGCGATGGCATGCAGGTATCCAGGACAGGTGTTTCCTCAATGTATTCAGAGGGAGTAATAAGTCTAAGGTCTTTATGTGATGCTGCCACACCAATGAGCACTGATTTGAGCCATTCAATCCCCTCGAACCACCAGTGCCCGAAAAGCTCGGCATCGTAGGCAGCAGTGATTACCGGTTTAATCCCTGAATTAGTCCCTGAGTTTTTGAATCTCAGTGCCAGCTCCCTGACTTGCACCTTCTTTTTTCTTACGAAGTCAGCCGCATGGACTCTGGCTTTTCTGCTCCCCTTGCCAATGATATATGGCTGTTTCTCCTGAGACTTCCCGGTAATGCGGTAATATTTCAATCCCGTGAAGGTCCTGATGCCATGAGGCAGATAATCCCTGAGATCTTCAGGGTCAAGGTCAAAGCCGATATCCCTATAGAAGTCCCGATAGTCGGGGTCTCCGGGATACCCGGACAGTGAACTCCATACCTCGTGAGCAGAATCGACATCCCGTGCAAACGCGACTGATCCGGACGGGGTGACTACCGGAGCATAAATGCTCAGCCGGGGATGTGGAGTTCCAGCGATGAGTCCGTGGCTTTCGAGGATGAAGAACCTGCTGCCCGTCAGTTTGATGAACGGGTCGATTTCAGGCGCAAACCCGCACTCCGGAAGCCATATCCCGCCTGCCTTCACACCGAAGGCCTCGGCAAAATACTGTGCACCGGCGCAGAGCTGCGCCTTGACCGCTGTGGGTTCAGAGAGCAACGCAGGCAGATATGCATGTGTTGCAGCGCTGGTGATCAGTTCGACACATCCGCTGTTTGCAACCGTGCGGAAGGCGGATACTAGGTCCCTGCGGCAGACGCCTTCGTAGTAATCACGGGTCGCCGTAAAACGACGGTGATACATCTGGGCCAGGGGAAAGAAATCACTGTCATGTCTGGTCCGTGACATCTCTTCATCAGCCAAGGCTGTCTGGCGGTCAAGATACCTGCAGTAACGTTCCTGCAAAAGGTGGTCATTAAACATGGCAATCAGCGTTGGTGAAAGCGAAAGGGTCAAGTGAAAATCTATCCGGTCATTCAGCAGCTGCTCAAACATGCGGAGCAGGGGAATATAGGTTTCTGTCAGGGCCTCATACAGCCAGTTTTCCTCTAGGTAATGTTCATGGTCAGGGCGTCGTACATAAGGAAGATGTGCATGGAGCACAATTGCAAGAAAACCGGACGGTCCCTCTGGTTTGATTTTTTCCACAATGAGAAATAATACAGGATATAGCGGCAAGGGGCAAGGAGCATTGAAAAAATAGGCCGACGGACCGCAGAATAGCAGCATGCAAATCTTTCTTGACGACCGGATGGTTGATGAGTCGGAGGCAATGGTTTCTGTGTATGATCACGGCTTCCTTTATGGTGACGGGATTTATGAGACGATGCGGGCCTACGATGGGGTTGTCTTCAGGATAGACGAGCATCTGGAGCGGCTTGAACGATCGGCGTCTCTGATACGGCTGAAGACGCCAGGCAGGAAGTACATAGCCGGAGCTGTCCTCCAGACCCTGCAGTGCAACCACCTGCGTGACGCCTATATCAGGGTGACGCTGTCGCGCGGCAAAGGACCGATAGGCCTGGACCCGGCTCTCTGCAGGAGGCCGACGCTTGTTGTCATCGCAGAGCCGTTTCACCCGTATCCCGGCAAACTTTATGAGGACGGGGTCTTTATGGTTATTTCTTCGGTCATTAGAAACCATGTCAGGGCGATCAACCCGATGATCAAGTCATTGAATTTTCTTAATAATATTCTTGCAAAGGCAGAGGCAAAAGACCGTGGGGCCTATGAGGCGATCATGCTGAATGCAGACGGCCATGTCACCGAGGGAACGGTCTGTAATATCTTTTTTGTCATAGACGATATCCTCTGCACACCTTCTGTTGGGGCTGGTATTCTGGACGGGATTACACGCGACATTGTTATCAACCTGGCAGGGGTGTTGGGCTTGACTGTCCGTGAAGGGCTGTTTTCTCCCCGGGATATCTTTGGAGCAAGCGAGGTTTTTTTTACGAATACCACTGCCGAGGTGATGCCGGTCTCACAGATTGACGATACGGTTTATCATGTCGGCAGCATTACAGGAAGACTGCGTGCAGTATACCGGGACGAGGTTGAGAAGTATGTGCGTGCGAAGCGGAGCAATGATGTACTTTAACTTTTGACTGGGGAAAAGCAGGCGGTGTTTATTATTCCGGTATATTCAGAAAGAGATAAAGCGAGAGTGCACTGAACAGCACGGGCATGATCCAGGCGGCAACAAGTGGGTGCAGTATTCCTGCATAACCCATTGACAGGAAAAAGGTGTAGCTGAACCCGTAGATAAGGCTTATGATCAGGCCGAGCCCAGCGCTCAGAAATCCTCCGCTGCCACCTACCCGCAGGGACAGTGAGATGCCGAGCATCATCATGAATATCGTGATCAGGGGGAAGGACACCTTGGAATTGATGTCAACAGCAAGCTTGATATTCCTGAACCCTGCATTTTTCAGCCTTTGCATATACTGGTAGAGTTCAGTAATGTCCATCTCCTCGATTGTATCCAGTTCCTGGGAAAAAACATTTGGTGAATCCAGATTCCCGTATGCCAGAGACTTCAATTTTTCGGTGCTGCCGGACTCCATATGGTATCTCGTTACCCCCTCGAGCATCCAGGTCTTTCCGTTCCAGAAGGCCCTGTCTGCGACAATTCTCTCTTTCAGGACGTTTTGACCTATGACGAAAATGCTAATTCCTTTTGCTTCTTTCTTTTCAACATTAAATACATCTATTTTCACCGGCGAGCCGTCGATACTCCGAAGCCAGAGCGTGCCGCTGGCGAATGCAACTTTTCTTGCGTTGCCCTCCAGATAGTTCTTCATGTCCACGGCTTTTCTGGTGAATCCGGGGACAACAATTTCCCCCGTCAGAAAGGCAAAGATGCATAGTGCAAGCCCCGCAGCGACAAAGGGATAGAAAAGCGAACGCAGTCTACCGCCTGCTGCTTTGATCGCGATGATTTCATTCCGCCGGGAGGCCTGACTGAAGATAAACATGCTGGATATCAGGACGGACATCGGGAGTAAATACAGGAGGAACTTGGGCATGATATAGATTGCATACAACGTCATATTTGCGGCCGAGGGCTTGCCGGGAAGAAAGCCCTGTATCTTGCCGGTCAGGTCGATCAGGCTGAATATAAGCGACAGGCTGACAACAAGAAGGCCCAGGAGTGTGAAGAATTCCCTGAGGTATAGCCGCCGGACAATCTTCATCGGGCACTCTCCCTCAGGTAGAGGATGACTCCGATAATGCCGAGCAGCACCGTTGTAGCCCATGCCCCCACGTAATGGGGAATATAAGAGTGCAGGGCAAGGCTCTCGCAGTAGATCTGGAGGACATAATATCCGGCAAAGACCGCCAACCCGATCGTCAGTCCCAGCAGTTTCCCTGATTTCCCTGACATAAGAGAAAGAGGGGGGGCCAGTAGGGTGAGCACCAGGCAGATGGCCGGAAGAGATAGCCGGCGGTGGAGCTCAAGATAGAGGGCTACACGCTCCCCGCCATCCTTTGTTTCCCTGATATTTCTCATGAGTTCGGCCGGCATGAGTTCGAATTTCTTCATAGTTGGTGCATACGGGGCAAGGGCCATGGTGAACTGGTACCGGTCGAAAAAAAGTTCAATGATGTTCAGGTCCTTAATAATATTGATATATCCATCTTTTAGTGAGAGGCTGAGCGTAAAGTCATCCTGCATGGACAACCGTCCCTCCCGGGCCATCAGGACCTTCGGCTCCTCCTTGCTCCGGCTGTCATAAATGAATATGTCCTCAAGTACGTCTCCATGCTTGCCCCTCACCAGAATAGCAAGATCACTGAGTGAGGTGTTAAACGTTCCCGCCTCAACAGCGAGGGCGGCCTTTACCGCAATCATCTTCGCCACTTCGTCACGCAGTTTTACGCTGCTCTTCGGGCCGAGATAAAAGGTGAAGGCCATGCTGAACAGGAACCCCAGCAGGGCCAGTACCATGACCGGATATGAGATTTGCCTGAAGCTCATGCCACTCGCCCTGAGGATAATAATCTCGTTGTCCATGGTCATTCTTCCGTAAACAACGATCGGAGCCAGAAGAAGCGCCATGGGGATGGTAAGTGCCAGCAGCGAGGGCTGGAGGTAAAGGATCAGCTGGGCCATATCGCAGGCAGACGTCCCCAGTCCTGAAAGGTGCCTCGAGAGCTTCAGTATCTTCTCCATCATGAGGATCGAATTCAGAAAGGCGATGATCAGCAGGAATGCGATAAGCAGCTCTTTCAAAACCGAACGGTAAATGATCTTAACCATGCGGGACATTTTACCATAAGAGAGGGCTTATTAACGCGAGGCATAAGTGAGAGGGACAGGTGCAGAGTCTGGAGATCCCTGCTGGGGGGTCCGGTGTTCTTACGACCGATTGTCCTATATTTACCGGCGCAGTGTTGAAAAATAGATACAATTTATTATATATTTTTAATACTCAGCATCATGCGGGGCAAGCATTAACCCTTTGAATTTAAAACAAATACAACACTTTACACCCGAATGTCAGAAGTTGGCCTTATTTTTGCAGAACTATTGTCACAAAATAGCAGGCAGCGCAAGCTGGATGCCCGGAAGTGCCTATAGACGTATTAATAATCTTGACAAACCGGGCGTCGAAATGATATAAATTTCATTATTAAACTGGGTAGGAATTCGCGGCTAAGGCTAAATTATAGTTGACCACTGTTTCCATGGGAAACAGAACTTTGTACAGGGAGGTGATATTAGGGTCGATTTTCACGCTGGTACATTAAAAAAGTTTTATCGTAAAAAAATCCGCCTTTGGCGGACAAAATATTTAGTTAGATATCATATAATCAGCTAATAATAGAAGCAGCAGGGCTGAGATGTGGTGTCAAAACTCTACCTTTATAGAAGGAGGGATAGTACATTGAAAAAGTTTTTAGCGATAATATTAGGCGCACTTTTCGTAATGAGCTTTGCAGCAAGTGCTTTCGCTATCCATGCTGAGATCCCGGCAGAGACAACAGCGATGGTATCAACAGGCGAAACCCAGATAACCCTTGGCGGTGAAATAAGAACCAGAGGTTGGTACTTCCACAATGATGTAGGTGGCACTGGCGTACCGGCGGATGCCCCGTCAGCAGCATTCTATGATCAGAGGGCCAGGCTCAGTGTTGATGCTAAGGTTTCCCCGAACGTAGAGGGCTATGTTCAGCTTGAGTCAGGTAACAGCCTCACCAATGACGCAGAAGTTTGGGGCAACTTCAACCAGCATCTCGCTGGCTTTAACATCCTTCAGGAATGGATTCTCTACCACGGCACCGGCCTTTTTGGCTTCAGCTCAGGTCTCAAGGTAGGTCATATGCCTCTGGCACTTGGCGAGAAGCAGTTCTTCGATCACACCAGATGGGGCGATGATGCTATCGTATTTTTCATGGATCCGATAAAGGAACTGCATACCGCTCTTCTTACCGCGAAGTTTGCAGGTGATGGCGCAACACATAGAGCAATTAATCCCCTCGGGATACCGGCAAACGGTCTCCAGGGTTCACAGTGGGTCAACAGTGATGACCTTGATGGCTATGTTGCTCTTGCAGTCTATAAGCTCGATCCCAAAAATACGGTTGGTGTCAACTACACCTTCCTGAATCTTTCCGCTGCAAAGTTCACCCAGCAGAACCTTGAACTCCATGGCAACGGCAAGATTGGTGGCTTCGGATGGAAGGGTGAAGGTGACATGCAGTTCGGCAAGTTTGGCGATGCTAAATTCAAGGGCTATGATTTGCTTCTTGCCGCAGACTTCACAATTGATCCTGCTACCTTAAGAGGCAGCTTTGCATATGGTAGCGGTCCTAAGGCCGGCAGCAGCAATATTGACATGTTTATACCGTACGTCAGCGATGTCCAGAACTACACCCTGGTTTATGAATATAATATTAATACCACCGCAGGCGCTAAGTCTACTGGTCTTGCCAACACCACTTATTACAATCTTGGCGTAGACATAACCCCTGTAAAGGACATCAAGGCTTCTCTTGATGGTTATATCATCAGGGCTTCAAAGGCCAATTCAGCAAGCGGTTCCAAGGATGCAGGCTGGGAAGTTGACGGCAAGATGGTATACAGAGTAGCAAAGAACCTTGATTACCAGGTTGACGCTGGCTATTTCAAGGCTGGTGACTTCTACACAAACGCAAAGGCTGTAACTGTTCTCAGACATATGATTACCCTTAACTTCTAATTTAAGAAGACCTAAGGTTTTATTAAAAAAGGCGGTCCGTGTCGGACCGCCTTTTTTTTGTCCGGAGCCTGCACACGGTTGCATAGCAGCTTCTTTCATTTTACCGAAGGTGTACGGTATAGTACAAAATGGATTATAAACGAATCATTAAAAGCCTTAAAGGGAAGAAAATACTTGTTATTGGAGATCTTATCCTCGACCACTATATATGGGGGAGAGTAGACAGGATCTCACCAGAGGCCCCTGTACCGATTGTTGAGGTTTCCCGCGAGAGTTCACATCTTGGCGGCGCTGCCAATGTAGCCCGTAATATTGTTTCTCTGGGAGGCGAGGCCTCGGTTATCGGTATTATTGGTCTGGACCGGGCAGGTGAAAGATTGGTCTCGATGCTCGAGACAGAGGGGATACCCTGCGGCGGGATCTTTGAAACGGGAAGACCAACCACCATTAAAACGCGTGTCATAGCCCATAATCAACAGGTCGTCAGGTTTGACAGGGAGGACAGCTCCTATGTCGAAGGCAAGGTTTTCAAGGGTATTGGAGATTATGTTGTCTCGGTGCTCGGCGGGTTTGATGCGGTGGTCATCTCGGACTATAAAAAAGGGATGATAACCGGTGAACTGGTCGAACTTATTGCGCGGTACGCCCAGAAACGACATCTCTTTGTTGCTGTTGACCCAAAGGTTGGTCACTTTGATTTCTACAGAGGCGTCTCACTGATAACGCCAAACCTGACTGAGGCCTCCCGCGGTTCGGGTATTGATATTACCGACGATAGTACGCTTCGCAAGGCCGGAAGAAAACTGCTGAGGGATCTTCGCTTGGATGCAGTTCTGGTCACCCGCGGAGAAGACGGCATGAGCCTGTTTATGCGGGACAGGGCTGTTCATATTCCGACAGTGGCGCAGAAGGTCTTCGATGTCACCGGTGCGGGCGATACGGTCATTGCTGCATTTACCCTTGCGCATGCAGCTGGCGCCTCGATGGAGGAAGCAGCTGAAATCTCAAATCACGCAGCCGGGGTTGTTGTCGGAGAGGTGGGAACCGCAGTCGCAACGCCGGATCAGATTTCCAGATCTTTCAGGTGAGCACGATAAAGGCCGTGGCCTTGTATTCCGGTGGACTTGACAGCACTCTTGCGGTTCTTACGGTGCTGCGTCAGGGTATTGAGGTTAAGGCAATCACCTTTCTGAACCACTTCGGATGTGATATCTCGGACAGATCTTCCTGCTCAAAAGACCCTTTTGCCGCATCCGTAAAGTTCTGCTTCGAGGTAAAACTCTGTCACCTGTCAGAAAAATTCATTGAAATAGTCAGGAATCCCAAATTCGGGCACGGCAGGAATATGAACCCCTGTATGGACTGCCGGATACTGATGCTGCAGGAGGCTAAAGAATTCATGCAGATGACCGGAGCTGACTTTATTATTACCGGCGAAGTGCTCGGGCAACGGCCTATGAGCCAGCGACGCGATGCCCTTGATATTATCGACCGTGAGGCCGGGCTGCGCGGCCGGGTACTGCGGCCGCTCAGCGCCAAAATATTAAAGCCAACCTTTGCCGAGGAACAGGGGCTTATCGACCGGGACCGACTTTATGGTTTCGGCGGTCGCTCCAGAAAGCCGCAAATGGCCCTTGCCCGTGAGTTCGGCCTCACAGAGTATCCTTCCCCTGCCGGAGGCTGCCTCCTCACAGAGCCCAATTATTCCTACAGGCTTAGAGAGCTTTTTCAGTACAATCCTTTGCCTTCGCTAAATGATTATCACCTGCTGAGGCTCGGCCGTCACTTCAGATTGTCCCCGTCCTGCAAAGCGATTGTGGGGAGAGATGAGGCGGAGAACGATATGATCATCAATCTTTGCGGGGAGGCCGGAGTTTCATTGCAGGTGCCTGACGTTGGAAGCCCGGTTACCCTGGTTACTGGAGAGGCGGTTGCTGATGTCGATATTGCTGCGGCTGCTGCACTTTGCGCCCGATATTCTGCTGCCAGGGCATTAGAGAACGTCACGGTTTCTGTTTCAGCTTCCGGAGAAACGTACTCACTGAAAGTCAGTCCCGCTGATGCGGCCATGATCGAGAGACTGATGATAGAAAAAAAGAGGACGCAGGCCGAACTGCACCCTGCATCGTAATCTCCTGATCTGACTTCTCTTGGAGGACTATTCTATATTGAAGACTGCTACTTCCTTGATGCCGGGGATATATTCACCGACTGGTACCAGCTTCTTTCCATCGCTGACACATCCGATTATGATAGTCCAGAGCTGGTTCAGTTCTTTTTTCTCCTGTTCGTTCTCAGGTGTCATTTTCAAAAGGGTCCCTTCAAGTTCTATCTTCATCTGGTCTGCCTCCGGTAATAGAATTAGCCTGCTTTGTAACATTATAGGGCAATATGTGTAATTCTGCAAAAAATCTTCTTGCGCTTAATATCTTACCTCCCCCCGCGCATGGCGAATCCGCATGCCTGCAGAGCGTCTGTGCAGGTCTTTTCTTGACTTGAAAATATCTGCTCATATAAACTATTTAATTATCGGAAGATAACCCATAAGAACGTGCTCTGATGCGTTCTTGGGGATGCAGAAAGGGAAGAATATGAAAGTTGCCATTGGCAGTGATCACGCAGGATTTGAACTCAAGGAAGAAGTCACTGAACTACTGAAGACTCTTGGTACTGACGTGGTCGATTGCGGAACAGATACCTCGAAATCCGTTGACTATCCTGACTTTGGAGAAAAGGTTTCTTCCCTGATATCTTCCGGCAAGATCGAGAAGGGGATTCTGATCTGCGGCACCGGCGTCGGCATGTCGATGGTAGCGAACAAATTTCCGAATGTTAGGGCAGCGCTTTGCAATGACCTTTTCTGCGCTCGCATGAGCCGCCTCCATAATGATGCGAACATCCTGGTGATGGGCGGCAGGATCATAGGAAAGGACCTGGCGGCTGAAATCGTCAGGACATGGATGGCAACACCGTTTGAGGGGGCTCGGCATCTTAACAGGCTCATCAAAATCAAAAAGATAGAGGAATGCTTAAACACTCATGGAACATAACAGTCTTGCAGTCTTTGATCCAATAGTCTTTGATGCCATCAAGAAGGAACAGGCGAGAGAGCATGAAAAAATTCTGCTCATAGCGTCTGAAAATTATGTCAGTGGACCTGTGCTTGAGGCGCTGGGGTCTGTGTTCACCAATAAATACGCTGAAGGGTATCCCGGCAGGAGATATTACGGCGGCTGTGAATATGCCGATATCGTAGAGAATCTTGCCATCGAGCGGGCGAAGGTCATCTTTGCAGCTGAACACGTCAACGTTCAGCCCCACTCCGGTTCGCAGGCGAATATGGCGGTCTATTTTTCGATGCTGAAGCCAGGCGACAAGATTCTGGGCATGAGTCTTAGCCATGGCGGGCATCTCACTCATGGGGCCTCGGTCAATTTTTCCGGCATGCTGTATAAGCACATACCCTATGGCGTGAACAAGGATGGCTATATAGACTATGATGATGTCAGAAGACTGGCGCATGAACACCAACCCCGGATGATCGTTGTCGGTGCGAGTGCCTATTCGCGGGTTATTGATTTCAAGCAGTTCGGCGAGATTGCTAAAGAGGTCGGGGCTTGGCTTATGGCGGATATAGCCCATATAGCGGGGCTGATCGCCACAGGTCTGCATCCGTCGCCGGTCCCCTATGCTGATTTTGTGACGACAACAACGCACAAGACGCTGCGCGGTCCGCGCGGGGGCATGATCATGTGCAAGGCGGAGCATGCAAAGTCTGTTGATAAGCTGGTCTTCCCGGGAATCCAGGGTGGACCGCTGGTGCACGTTATAGCGGCGAAAGCTGTCGCACTGAAAGAGGCGATGACCGACGAGTTCAAAATGTACCAGCAGCGCATTCTAGACAATGCCAGAACTCTTGCGGAAGGGCTCATATCCCATGGCTTCAGGATAATATCAGGGGGGACCGACAACCACCTCATGCTCGTCGATCTGACAGTGAAAGGCATAACCGGCAAAGAAGCGGAGGAGGCACTTGACAAGGCGGGTATTACCGCCAACAAGAATGCCATCCCTTATGACGAAAGACCGCCTGCGGTGACAAGCGGGATACGCCTGGGGACCCCCTGCGTCACGACACGCGGTATGGGACCGGTCGAAATGAGAATGATCGCTGATCTTATTTCATCAGTTATCAATGACAGCCGGGACCAGGCTGCTATTGATGCACACTCAGAAAAAGTCAGGGTCCTCTGCGACCGGTTCCCGATTTACCGGTAAGAACATGAAAAAGAAATAAGCAGTGAAATGCCCATTCTGTGAAAATCTTGAAGACCGCGTTATAGATTCCCGCACCAGCAAGGAGGGCGATTCCATTCGCCGGAGGCGGGAGTGCCTTAAGTGCAACCAGCGTTTCACTTCCTACGAGCGGGTTGAAGACGTCGTTCCGATGGTTGTCAAGAAGGACGGCAGACGTGAACCGTTTGACATGGCCAAGATCAAGTCGGGACTCCTGATATCGTGCAAAAAGAGACCAATCGCAACAGAGCAGCTTGATGCCATTGTTGAGGCCATTGAAAAAAAACTTGTTGGCCTGGGGGTCAAAGAGGTGCAAAGCCCCTGGATCGGGGAGCAGATCATGGCCGCACTGAAGGACCTGGATAAGGTGGCCTACGTGAGATTCGCATCGGTCTATCGTCAGTTCAAGGATATCAATGACCTGATGGACGAAGTAAAGACGCTCTTCGAGAACAAAGACAGAAAAAATGCCTAAGCCCAAGCCTCTCCCTCGTGTTATAGAAGATAACGAATGCGTTGCCCTGAGTCTCAAGGCCTATTTCGAAGACAGCGGATATGCAACCTCTGATGCCGTCCGAAAAGGCAGGATACTCCTGATGGATGATGAAGAGCTGATCAGGAATATCGTCGGAATCATGCTGAGGGCGCTGGGTCATGAGGCGGAATTCGCTGAAAACGGCGAAGAAGCAATAGCCAAATATCGCGAAGCTTTGTCTTCAGGCAGGCGGTTTGACATAGTGATCCTGGACCTGACGATTCGTGGCGGCATGGGAGGGGAAGAAACTACGCGAGAACTTCTCTCGCTGGACCCTGAGGTCAAGGTGGTTGTGTCGAGCGGTTACAGCGACAGTTCTCTGATATCCGAATACAAGTTTCATGGATTCAGCGCATGCCTTGCAAAACCCTTTGGGGTGGATGCTTTGAAAGACATTCTTGATCTGCTGCTGAAGTGAGATGTTTCCGCGATGTACGTTCTGGATTTCCTATATCCAGCCGATTCATGGGTGGAAGCTCACCGTACACCGTAACAAATATCGGCAACGCTGTCGACAATTGGCGACAAAGATTCTATCGGGTTTTCCCTTTTGGTTTCTCTGCCCTTACCGCCTTCAGCCCTTCACTGCAAGGAGTCGACAATTCGCTTTCACGTGCACTTAGACATCTTTCTATCCCACCGGTTCCGGTTTGACGTCCCAGCAGAATTTGGCCACATCGTCTTTACAGGCATCCCGGAAGATCTTTATCCGCCTGACTTCTTCCCTCATTTCGACCCTTTTCCCGCCCATCTTCTCTTCATGGGTTCTCCATGCCTCGGAATGGTCGCTTTCATGCTTTTCCAGACAATCCATGAGCGCGCCGGATTCGACATTTTTGTAGAACCTTGCGCTATCTTCTGCGCAGGAGTTGTCGTTTGCCACCGACGCCCGGGTGCCGCACAGCATGCAGAGGCAGAAGATGTCCATTACAGCCATGGGGAAATAAAACCTGCCAATCCGTTTCCAAATTCTCCGACGGTATGCCTGAGCCGTCATCAGCGACCATGATTTGGATCAGGCCCCCGAGATTCCTGCCGACGCTGTCACAGGGGTTCCTCCTCAACAATAGTTACCCCTCTGTTGTACATCATTACAGTCTCATATGTATCTGAACTTACTCATGATGGAGCCTTTTTATCGTTATTATTACACCAGTTCCGGCCGATACTCATGAGGCCCACGTGCAGTGGTCGGTACGGTTTACAAACACGCCTTTTATATGCTATAAAATAAGGTCAATTGGGGAGTCGTCCAAGGGCAAGACGGCAGATTCTGGATCTGCTTATAGGGGTTCGAATCCTCTCTCCCCAGCCAAATGGTCCCATCGTCTAGCGGTCTAGGACGTGGCCCTCTCAAGGCTAAAACACGGGTTCGATTCCCGTTGGGACCGCCAAATT
>PLXX01000088.1 GCA_003153275.1 Nitrospiraceae bacterium
AATTTTGCCTTTGCCATCTCTTTTCACCTTCCTTATCAGCTTTAACTTATAATGTCACTAAAACTAATAACGCTCAATTATTCGCCTTTTACTTTGGCGATAATGCCGTCAGCGATCCCCTTGGGGACCTCTTCATAAACCGCAAACTGCATCGTATATGTTGCCCTTCCCTGGGTCTTTGACCTCAGGTCAGTAGCATAACCGAACATTTCTGAAAGCGGCACCTGAGATTTTATTACCTGGGCCTTGCCCCGCTTCTCCATGCTCTGAATCTTCCCTCTGCGTGAGTTAAGATCACCGATAACGTCCCCCATGTAGTCTTCGGGGGTCACGACCTCAACATTCATAATCGGCTCAAGAATGACCGGCTTTGATTTTTTCGCAGCCTCCTTGAAAGCCATTGACCCTGCTATTTTAAACGCCATTTCTGACGAGTCAACTTCATGATACGAACCATCATACAGAACTACCTTGACATCCACAACAGGATAGCCTGCAAGTATACCATTTTGGGTCGCCTCTTTGATACCCTTATCTACCGCAGACCAATATTCCCTTGGAACAGTGCCACCGACAACCTTTGATTCAAAGACATATCCCTGTCCCGGTTCCGATGGACCAAGCTCAATGTAGACATGACCGTACTGGCCGCGACCACCACTCTGGCGAACAAACTTGCCTTCTGCCTTCGAGGTCGTCTTTATAGTCTCCCTATAGGCAACCTGCGGTTTCCCGACATTTGCCCCAACCTTGAACTCCCTGAGCAGGCGATCAACAATAATCTCAAGATGCAGTTCACCCATGCCGGCTATCAGCGTCTGACCTGTCTCTTCATTGGTTGTCACCCTGAATGAAGGGTCTTCCTGCATCAGCTTCCCGAGTGACTGGCCGAGCTTCTCCTGGTCAACCTTTGTCTTTGGCTCTATGGCAACTGAGATAACGGGATCCGGGAACTCCATGGCCTCCAGAATTATTGGACTCTTTTCATCACATAAGGTATCGCCGGTCAGCGTGCTTTTCAGTCCGACAGCAGCAGCAATGTCACCTGCGGTGACCTCCTTGATGTCTTCCCTCTTGTTCGCGTGCATCTGGAGGAGCCTGCCGACGCGCTCTTTTGTGCCCTTTGTAGAATTGTATATATACGATCCGGCGCTCATGACACCGGAATAGACTCTTATAAACGTCAACTGGCCAACGAAGGGGTCAGTCATGACCTTAAAGGCCAGCGCAGAAAAAGGCTCTTTCCAATCCGGCTTCCTGGTGATCTCGGCATCCTTATGGTCAGGATCCTTGCCAACAATCGGCGGAACGTCAAGTGGGGAAGGCAGATAATCGACAATGGCGTCCAGTAACTGCTGAACTCCCTTGTTCTTGAAGGCCGAACCACAGAGCACAGGGTTAATCTTCATCGAGATCGTACCCTTTCTCAGTGCAGCCCGTATCTCATCAGCTGCAATTTCTTCACCGCCGAGAAACTTCTCCATAATTTTTTCGTCGACATCGGAAAGCTGT
Source organism: Nitrospiraceae bacterium (assembly GCA_003153275.1). Classification (GTDB taxonomy): domain Bacteria; phylum Nitrospirota; class Thermodesulfovibrionia; order Thermodesulfovibrionales; family UBA6898; genus PALSA-1316. The sequence goes on from PLXX01000088.1 coordinate 1,513, forward strand.
TCAAGCATTTTTTCTCTATATTGCTTTGCCTGGGCCACATATTCTTCAGGGATATCGCCTTCGACAAATTTGGAGCCCAACGTTTCATCGTCATAAAACAGAGCCTTCATTGTCACAAGGTCAATAGGGCCACGAAAATTGTCCTCAGTACCGATCGGAATTTGGACAGCAACAGGGTTCGCTCCAAGCCGATCGACCATGGTGGCCACACCCATAAAAAAGTCAGCACCCATCCTGTCCATCTTGTTCATGAAGGCGATGCGTGGGACACTATACTTGTCTGCCTGCCTCCAGACGGTTTCCGACTGGGGCTCAACTCCGGCAACAGAATCAAAAGCGGCAACCGCACCATCAAGCACTCTCAGTGACCGCTCAACCTCTATAGTGAAATCAACGTGGCCAGGGGTGTCAATGATGTTTATGCGAGTGTCTCTCCAGGAGCACGTTGTTGCGGCAGAGGTGATCGTGATCCCCCTCTCCTGCTCCTGGACCATCCAGTCCATGACAGCAGTCCCCTCATGGACCTCTCCTATCTTATAGGTAACACCCGTGTAATAGAGAATCCTCTCTGTGGTGGTGGTCTTTCCGGCATCGANNGCATCGATGTGGGCCATGATCCCGATATTGCGTGTATGTTCTAATGAAATTGCTGACAAAATATTTCTCCTCTATCCGCCCTACCATCTATAATGCGCAAAAGCCTTGTTGGCATCTGCCATTTTATGGGTATCTTCCTTCTTTTTTATTGATGAACCGGTGTTGTTAAATGCGTCAAGTAGCTCACCGGCAAGCCTCTCTCTCATGGTCTTTTCATTCCGGGCCCTCGAATAGGAAATAAGCCACCGGGAGGCAAGAGCCATCCGGCGTTGGGGCCTAATCTCAACCGGCACCTGATAGGTCGCGCCGCCAACTCTTCTGGCCTTTACTTCGATAAGAGGCTTCACATTCTCAAGTGCGGTCTTGAAGACCTTCAGCGGATCATTGCCTGTTTTTTCCCGTATAACTTCAAAAGCGCCGTAGCAAATGCCCTCGGCAGTCGATTTCTTGCCGTCCTGCATGATGGCGCTCATAAACTTGCTCACAACCTTGCTGTTATACTTCGGATCTGGCAATACTTCTCTTTTTTCTGCGACTCTTCTTCTTGGCATTGTCTACTCCGTTTATTTAGGCTTCTTTGTTCCGTATTTCGAACGTCCGCGTCTGCGGTCGTTCACACCCGTCGAATCAAGCGCACCTCTGATGATATGGTACCTGACACCGGGAAGGTCCTTTATCCTTCCGCCCCTGATCATAACTATAGAATGCTCCTGCAGATTATGCCCTACGCCCGGAATATATGCGGTCACTTCCATAGCGTTCGTCAGACGCACCCTCGCAACCTTTCTCAATGCTGAGTTCGGTTTTTTAGGTGTTGTCGTATAAACCCTGACGCAAACTCCCCGTTTCTGGGGACAGGCTTTCAGGGCAGGACTCTTCGTCTTCGTTATCAGACCTTTCCGTCCATGTCTCACTAACTGCGCTATCGTGGGCACTTTTCCTCCATAATATTAAGTAATCAATTAATGTATGCTGCTCTAGGGAAAAGAAATCTTACCAGAGAAGCATCTATTTGTCAAGTTCTTTGGCAGATCTGTTCTGAAAACTACCGAAAAACCATATTACAGGTCTTCTGTTAAGGAAGTTATGAGTATAACACGCAAAAAATTAATTATGCAACCTTTTCCCCTAGTTATTAAAATAATATGCTTATCTGTTAGTGTTTAAAGGCCCTCTGACCGGTAAAGACCATGGTAATCTTCGGCGTAGCCTGATTGCAGGCCTCGATAACCTCAAAATCCCTTTCAGAGCCGCCTGGCTGCACTACCGCCCTGATACCTTCCTTGATCCCGACATCAATCCCGTCCCTAAAGGGGAAAAAAGCATCGGAAACCATTGTTGACCCGATCAGTCCGCCTTTGTCCTTCTGTGCCTGCTCATCAATCTTATGAAGCGCAGCATGATCGCGCTTCCCCTGCGATGCCTCAAGCTCAAATGTTTTATAGGGAATACCGTATGTTTTGAAACAGATCGCATCCGCATATTTGGTGTATGCCTTAAAGACTGCTATCTCGGCAACGCCGACGCGGTCCTGCTCGCCGGTGCCAATGCCGACCGTAACCCCGTCTTTTACGTAGATAACAGAATTCGAGGTGATCCCCTGCTCAACATTCCAGCCAAAAAGCATATCGTCATAATCCTGAGCATCAGGCTGACGCTCAATGGCATATTCCGTACCTTTACAAACAGCCTTGGCCGGCAGAAAATCCTCCTTTGACCGTATACGGTTGATCGGCGACTGCTGGACAATAATGCCTCCGTCGATAAGACACTTGAAATCAATAAACCTTCTCGAGCGGTAGGCCTCAAGATTCTGTATCCTGCCGATTCTGACAATCCTCAGGTTCTTCCTCTTCGCAAGGATATCGATAACCCCCTCTTCGAAGTCCGGAGCACCGACGACCTCAAGGTAATTTGCGGCCACCATCTCGGCAGTAAGTTTGTCCAAAGCCCGGTTGACAACCAGGCAGCCGCCAAAGGCAGCTATCCTGTCAGCCATATTTGCCCGGCCATAAGCCTCGGCCACGGTCGTGCCATATGCAACGCCGCAGGGATTGTTGTGTTTCAGGATCGCCGCAGCAGGACGGTCAGTAAGATATTTCAGGATATTAAGCGCATTGTCCAGGTCCGTCAGGTTCGTCTTGCCTGGATGCTTTCCGGCCTGGATCATCTCTTCTTCTGATATGCTGCTCACCAGGCCATTCCCTGATTCGATGAAGCGGCAGTCGCCGAGAACCAAGTTGCCGTTGACCAGCTCGAACAGGGCCGCCTCCTGATCAGGGTTCTCTCCGTAGCGGAGACCTTTTTCTATAAGTTCGCCGGTCTTTTCATCAGCGATCTTCCAAGCCCGCTTCCTGTACAGCAGCTTCTGATCGCCAAACGTGATCGTCATTTCATCAGGGAAGTGATCGTCCATGATGGTTTTATACATTTTTTTGAGGTCAGACATACCTATACTCCTTCGATCAGATATTCTACACAGTAACATCCTCCCCTGACTGAAAGTCGGAGGCATCCTCTGCCGGAAGTAACTCAAGCAGAATCCGCTCTTTTGACATCTTTCGATGTGACATGATCCCTGCCAACGCTGAGCCCACAGGCGGAACAGTTATGTACCCGGTCTTTCAGCTCCTTCGGAACTGATGCTCCACACGTACAGGTCTGGCTGTTACCGCCGATGCCGGCACGTTTTACGTCTGTACCTATGTAACGTTTACCTAACTTGCTCTTCAGCACCAGCTTCCGCCCGTGGATAGCTCTGTCAGAGACTACCTTAGCGAGCCGCTTGTTTCTACTCATAAACTGGACCGAATGTTCTTCCACTGCTACCGTTCCTAAAAACATGGACAAA
>PLXX01000080.1 GCA_003153275.1 Nitrospiraceae bacterium
GTTATTGGCAGGAGCCGACGACTCGGTCTTAAGATCTTTCTTATTTTTAATCTTAGCACGCATGGGCAGGTTGTATGCTGCCTTGATGGGTGTTTCAGAATATCTCTGTGCCGTTTTCGGTAAGCTCGAACTGTTTATGGAACAAGGCCTTGGAGCCAAAACAGATATGCACCCGCTTCTCTTCCTTATCCTGCTTAAGCGCAGCCAGCGTTGCCTCCATTATAGCCAGCCTGCGTTTTTTGTTGTGCACGGCAAAGCGCAAAGGCTTCAGGATATCATGTTTAGCAGTGTTGGAAAGGTTTTTGTCAGCCTGAACCTTGCGGATTTTGGCTTCCTTGGTCTTGAGCCATTTCATGACAGACTTGATACTGTTGCCGAGGTCTGCTGTTCTGCCGGTCTGGACTTCGATTGCACTATCGATATTGCCCTGTAGATCGATCCTTATCGCGTTGAACTGCCGCGCGGTGATACCAAAAGCCTTTAGATATTCATTTTTGAAGGATATAGCAGGTCTGCCGGTAGACTGTACTTCCTCAAACAACGTCCTCTTGATGCGGCCATAGAACTTACCCATGTCGGTACAGAACTCGTGCAGGGTAAACCGGCGGCTGCCAAGGAAGGACAGGTCCGGCAACAAAGTGCCAGCCGTAAAACTTATTGGGTCAGTGTTATTATGTACCTTCTGCTTCCCCATATCCTTTTCCGGTAGCGGCTTCAACGGCGCGTGCAGCCCTGTCCTTTGCCGAACGCCTACCGTAGAGTCGTATGCATAACGATACGATAACCTCATGCAAATCCCTCACGATATCGTCCTTCATTTCCTCCGGATCGATAACCATGAGATTTCTGCCTTGTGCGGCAAGTGCGGCCTCCACATACTCAATGCCGAATCGCATCAGCCTGTCCCGGTGTTCTACCACAACTGTATGGATAGCAGGATTTCTCAGTACCCTAAGTATCGCCCGCCGATGACCGTTAAGACCTGAGCCGGTTTCCTTAACTACGTCAATGACCCTCAGACCTTTTAAGGCTGCAAACTCACTAAGCCGGGCTATCTGTCGGTCGAGGTCGCTTTTCTGGTCGGCGCTTGAGACCCTGGCGTACAACGCTACCCCTCCCTCAACAACGGCAATAGCCGGATGCACGATAATCGTACCTGTCGGCAGCTGCTCTGCCGGCATAGGTAACTGCCCAAGCTTCCACATGCGCCATGCGCTTTTATACGATATCCCCTGTTGTTCAGCCCATATACTTAGCTTCATGTCTATATTTTAATATATAAGGCTATTTAATTGTCAACAGTTGTCAACCCGCCGGGCAACGACGATCCTGTTTCTGCCAAGCTCTTTGGCCCGGTACATTGCTGCGTCAGCGACCCGGATCAGTTCGTCAGCCATCTCTCGCACTCCTTTCCGACGTCTGACATGTTCAGTAAACACTGCAATCCCAATGCTGCAGGTGATAACCCCTTTTATATTGAGTGGAACATCTATACCGGGAACTTTCTCCTTCAAAAAGACGTTTTTAACAATATAGGATCTGATATGCTCTGCATATCCAGCAGCCTCTTTCCTGTTCAGTCCTGGCAGGATTATCGCATATTCATCGCCTCCGTAGCGTGCTGAGATGGCGTCAGTGCCGTGGAATATCTCATGAAGGATTTCCCCGACTTCTTTCAGAACCGTGCTTCCTGCGAGATGGCCATGGGTATCGTTCACCTCTTTGAAATGATCAAGATCGAAAAAAATCATCGACACCTCGGTGCCGAGGCGGACCGCCTTTTTGATTTCACGCTCAAGCATGTAGAAGAAATGGCGGTCGTTAAATAAGCCGGTCAGGTTATCACGCCGTGAGAGTTCTTCAAATTTCCGGGCAATAACGGCGTTGAGTATGAGTGTTGCTGTATAGCCTGCAAATATCCTGAGAAGAAACAGGTCGTCTGTACTATAAACCGGGCTATTTTTCCGGTTAATCAGCTCTATAACCCCTATCGTCGAACCCTCGATGACAATCGGGGAGCAGATAATGGACCTTGTTCTGAAGCGGATCGTCTCTGCGATGACCGGGCAAAATTTTCGGTCGTTAAGAACGTCCCTGCTTATATAAGGCTTTCCGCTCCGGTAGGTCTCTCCTGCAATGCCCGATTCCGATGCAATAAACGTATTGACGAGCGAGGAAGAACTTTTTCCGAAGCAGGCCGCAAAATAAAGTCTGTCCGCTTTTCTGGTGCCCCATTTCAATGCAGGGTCGTCCAGGAGTATCGATCCGGATTCCGACGGCACCAGCCTGTTTGCCCAGGTTAAAGTCTCGGCGAGCAGAATGTTCAGATCAACGTCCGAGACCGAACTCCTGTCCCTCCTGCTTCTGTTCAGCAGTTTTGCAAGGACCTCGCTGTTGGCGCAATGGATCTTCATTAAGGTAAGGGTAAACGGAAGGACAACGAATGTCAATAGGATGAGCCTCGTCAAAAGTGTTTGTTCGTCATTCCCGTGCTAAAATAAATCCGGTGAAAATTGCCCGTCTTTATAGTTTTACTGATATTCGGATTGAGGAGATGCCGGTCCCTGAGGTGGGGCCCGGGAACGCCCTTGTCCGCACACGGGTTTTCAAATCCTTATCAGGAGCCGTTTGGGTTTCTGTGCATTGTCAATGCCCGGAGAGACCGGCCTAGGATTGTGGGCCGGCAGAAGGGCTGAACGGGGTTGTCTGCCGGGATCCACTGTTGTTTTGTTCGAAAATGATAGTCTATTATAATACGTACTATAATAATGAGGAGTTTTATGCATGGAAAATGAAAATAAACCAATACCGGCCGAGTCTCCGAATAAGTCACTGACCGACAGGATTTGGGACCTTTTTGCTTCGGTCAAACTTGCCGTTGTCATCTTCTCTCTCATCGCTCTGACATCGGTCGTCGGGACGCTACTCGAGCAGAACGCTGAGCCCGAGAAGAATATCCAGATTCTGGAAAAGCTGTTTCACATAGGCCATGAAACTGCTCACAGTCTTTACGGAGTCCTCGATCAGATCGGCTTTACGGATATGTACCGCTCCTGGTGGTTCTTCTCCTTTCTTCTTCTCTTTGCTGCGAACCTTATTATCTGTTCGATCGCCAGGCTGCCGCGTGTCTGGAAGCTTGCCAGGGAGCCAATCAGGCCGCTCTCTGCTGATCTGATCGAGAAGGTCTCGATCAAACGTGCCCTGACAGTTAAAGGGAAGCCATTGCAGGCAAAGGAGCTCGTGCAGTCAGCCCTGAAGGAAATAGGGTTCAAACCTGTTGCGGCTGTTTCAGAAGAGGCTGCGGCTGGCGACCACACTTTCCAGGTTTATGCCGAAAAGGGCAACTACTCGCGACTTGGTGTCTACATAACTCACCTGAGCATCCTAATCATACTTGCGGGAGCGATCATCGGACTTTTCTTCGGCTTCAATGCCTTTCTCAATCTGCCTGAAGGCGAAACGAGTTCGGTGGCCTATAAAGACCGCGGTAAAGAGATTCCGCTCGGGTTCGAGATACGCTGCGATAACTTTGAGGTGGAGTATTATGGTCAAAGCGATATGCCGAAGTCCTACAAAAGCTGGCTTTCGGTCTACAAGAACGGGAAGAAGGTGAAAGAGAAGCAGATCGTGGTCAATGATCCGCTTACCTATGATGGGATAACTTTTTACCAGTCGAGCTTCGGACTTGTTCCAAATAGTCAGGGCAAGGGGATCATTATCCTGAAAGTTACATCCGCTGGGGGTCAGTCACAGGATATTCAGGCCAAGGTCGGTGATACGTTTCTCATACCCGGCACGACTGTCCACGGCCGCATATCCGACTTCAGCCCGGCACTTTCTATCGACCCATCAGGAAAACCTTTTACCTATGATGAACAATTGAAGAATCCTGCAGTTTTTATCGATTTTTCCGGTGCTGGACAGACTACCTCGGGATGGATATTGAAGAGATATCCGCAGACAGGGAACCTGCAGGACGGGAACAGGGTGCAGCTCGTTGATGTCTGGGGTGTTGAATATACTGGTATGCAGGTCAGAAGAGACCCGGGAGTCGGTATTGTCTACCTTGGTTGCATAATCATGGCTGTTGGCCTCTTTATGTCATTTTTTATGAGCCACCGAAGAATATGGGTTGCTGTTTCTGAAGATAAGAGCGGATCGAAGATAACCGTCGGCGCCTCTGCACACAGAAACCGGGCCACCTTCGAAAACAAGGTCGACAAGCTCGTCAGCATACTTTCCGGCGGACCAAAAGGGGGTAATAAATAAATGGACAGTTCAGTTTTTTTCGGATGGTCAACGGTCGCATATATTTTTGCGATGATTCTTTATATCGGGTATATTGCATTCAAGAATAATGCGGTCGGAGTTGCGGCCACGGCAGTCACGGTAGGTGGTTTTGCGTCACAGACTCTGGCGATTCTGCTGCGGTGGAAGGAATTTGCCGAGATCGGCAATATGGGAATCCTCCGCGCAATTCCGCTGACCAACCTCTATGAGTCGCTGATATTCTTTGTCTGGTGTCTGATCCTTGCCTATCTCGTCATAGAGTATAAATATAAGACAAAGTCATTCGGTGCCTTTATTACACCTGTTGCGGGACTGGTCCTTGCCTTCATCGACATATCGGGCATGTCAAAAAATATTCAGCCGCTTGTGCCGGCGCTTCAGAGCAACTGGCTGCTGGTACATGTCATGATGAGCTTTATTTCCTACGCTATGTTTGCCGTATCGTTCAGCACCGGGCTGATGTACCTCATAAGCTCAACCGATGATCGGAAAGATCCGGCGTATATATTCTGGACCGTCATGCTGAGCATTTTTGTAATTGTCCTGGCGGCGATGGGACTCGATTACCTTACCTTTAAGCTTTCGGTAAAGAGCCAGGAAGACCTGATCAGAAGCTATCTCTTCAAAGCCTCGTTCAGGAGCAGTTCGTCCGCAGTCTCCGCCGGGAGCGTGGCCGTTGCTGCTGCCTTTACGTTTGTTGTCTGGAGGTTCGGCGGAATTATGAAGAAGATCATCAGGAGCTTCGAGATTTCCAGTGAAGTGCTGGACGAGATTACCTATAAAAGTATTGCCATGGGGTTTCCGATCTTTACGCTTGGTGGACTTATCTTCGGTGCCATCTGGGCAGACCAGGCATGGGGCAAGTACTGGACGTGGGACCCGAAGGAGACCTGGTCCCTGATTACCTGGTTCTTCTATGCATTCTATCTGCACAGCCGCCTTATGAGGGGATGGAAGGGGAAAAAGGTGGCGATTGTTGCTGTTCTCGGATTTATCGCGGTTATCTTTACATATCTCGGCGTCAACCTGCTGTTGTCGGGATTACATAGCTACGGGTCTGAATAGAAGCCATAGATACAGGGTCTTCCCCTGCTTGCGCGGAGACCTTTTGGTTTATCGGGAAAGTGCCGTAAAACCCCATCTCTTCAGGCCGGGGATATCAGGCCTGCCCTCAGGTTTTGCTGCTATTGATTTACCTTTACTTTGGGGATAAGATAAAAACCATGCTGATACGCAAGGCATACAAATATCGCCTAAAGACCAAGCCGCTCCACGAAGTAAAACTGCGGCAGGCAGTAGGCTGCAGCCGGTATGTCTGGAATAAAGCCCTTGCCCGGCAGAAAGACCGACTCGATAACAACCAGCCCTGTCTGTCCTATAATGAGCTGGCTGGTTTACTTGTGCAATGGAAGGAAGATGAAGACACTTTTTTTCTTGGCGAGGTCCATTCCCAGCCCCTGCCGCAGACCCTGAAGGCACTCCACAGAGCTATACACGACGCTTTTGATGAAATCTCCCCCGTGAGATTTCCCGGGTTCAAAAGGAAAGGCGTCCACGACTCGTTCCGATATCCGCAGGGGTTTCTGATTAACGACGATGTTATCTACCTGCCAAAGATCGGATGGGTACCGTTTCATAAAAGCAGGGAGATAGAGGGGATCCCAAAGAACGTGACAGTTTCAAGGCAAGAGGCGCACTGGGATATTGCGATTCAAGTCGAGATCGAGTGTGAGGACCCTGTACACCCATCAAAGGAAGAGACGGCCATCGACCTGGGGATTACCCAGTTAGCCACACTGTCAGACGGTACGTTCTACAAACCGCTCAACAGCTTTAAGACCCTTGAGTCGGCCCTGGCACGGTCTCAGAGGGATCTGTCTTGTAAGGTTAAGTTTTCAAAAAACTGGCATCAGCAGAAGAGTAAGGTTAATAAGCTCCATACCTGTATTGCCGCAGCCCGGAACGACTATCTTCATAAGATCAGCACGACCATAAACAAAAACCACGTTTTGATCGTGTTTGAGGACCTGAAGGTAGCCAATATGTCGGGGTTGGTTAGGGGAACAAAAGAACAACCTGGCCGGCAGATGACGCAGAAGTCTGGACTTAACAAGGCGATACTGGAGCAGGGCTGGGGTGAGTTTCGGAGGATGCTCGAGTATAAGCAGCTGTGGCGAGAGGGTCTAGTCGTAGTTGTCCCTCCGCAATATACGTCTCAGACATGTCCGCAGTGTGGGCATGTCCACAAAGACAATCGAAAAACACAATCGGGTTTCAAATGTATCAGATGCCACTATATGGCCAATGCTGATCATGTAGGGGCACGGAATATCTTAGCGGCAGGATATGCCGTGTTAGCATGTGCAGAGGTGGGTGCAGTAAACCCCCTCGATGAAGCAGGAATCCGTAAGGACGCGGCGTGAGCTACTTCCCGGTGAATCCTCACCCTTCAGGACGGGGAGAATATCAACGTGGCTGTATCCTATTGGGCTATGGGACTGCATAAAAAATTCATATATTTCTTTGCTGTCACAGCACTTTTCTCTGTTGGGTTCTTCTCTTGGGAAAGCTTCAGACTTAACAGGGAACATATCAGGGACAACCGTCGCGGGAAGATAGAACTTCTGAGCGAAATCATCAATAACGGATTGAAATCATTGATACTCGAAGGGCGGGCAGGCGAATTCCAGAAGTTTCTCGACAACCTGATTGCCGAAGACATTGCCGCTATAAGAATATTCACGGAGGATGGCATGATCCTGCATTCAACGGTCCCCGGTGAGATAGGCCGGAGATTCCAGCACAAGGACATGTCAGTATATCGTTCCCGTACGGACCAGTCGATATTTTCCTCTGACGGGGCTGAGGGGAAGAAGATCTTCACGAAGGTCGTCCTGATACGAAATGATTGGCTCTGCCAGAGGTGCCACAGTGGGATTGCGCATATCCGAGGGATACTCGATGTCGAACTTACGAACAGGAGAACCGATCAGGATCTTACCGCTACCGCAAGAACGGTGACCGGAACGGCCCTGATCACGCTCACTCTCCTTATCGGCTCGATCTGGCTCCTCAGTCTGTATCTCGTAAAGAGGCCGCTTGATGATATCATTGCGTCGATAGAAAAGGTTGCAGACGGGGACAGGGGAGAGCAGATCTCCACTGGCAGGAAAGATGAGATTGGCCGGATCGTCTCAAGCCTGAACGCGATCATGTCGGATATTAATCGGAAACGCGAGGAAATCGATAAATGCCGGGCAGACCGGTATCTCCATATCGATAAAATGGCGTCGCTTGGTGAACTGGCAGCAACGGTTGCCCATGATATAAAAAATCCCCTGGCCGGCATCAGTGGTGCGTTGCAGGTCCTGGCAGAAGACTATTCTGATGACAGCCCCCGCAAGGAGATATCGCGTGAGATCCTTGAGGAAATCGGCCGCCTTGATGGTGCGGTTAAGGACCTGCTGCTTTTTGCAAGACCGCCTGATATGTGTTTGATTCTTGTCGACATAAATGCTATTATCGAAAAAGTGATGGGTCGGGTGGCCCCCAGAGCGGATATGTTGAAGGTCAGAGTTGACTTGCATTCTGATGAGGTGTCTACATCCATGGTGGACCCCGAGCAACTGGAAAGGGCACTGGTCAATATCGCGATGCATAGTCTCGAGTCAATGCCCGATGGAGGGATTTTAACCTTTGCCGTGCTCGACAGGCGGGACCGGGGAGAGATCGAAATAACCGTGTCGGATACCGGGCCCGGTATCCCGGAGGACAACCTGAAGGATATATTTAAACCGTTCTTTTCGTCAAAGCACTCAGGCAGCGGTCTCGGACTTGCCATCACCAGGAATATTATTGAAGGGCACCAGGGCAGCATTGTGGTCGAAAGTTCGCCGGGCGAGGGAACGCTGTACCGCATTATTCTTCCAAACACGGATAAGGCATGAAACAAGGCAAGATACTGGTCATAGACGACGAGAAACTGCTTCGCTGGTCTCTCCAACAGAACTTTGAGAAAGAGGGATTCACTGTTGTCACTGCCGAAAGAGGGGAGGAAGGTCTTGATCATTATATTGAAGAACAGCCTGACATAACCCTTCTGGATGTTCACCTGCCTGATATTTCAGGGATCACGATTCTTGAGAATATCAGGAAGGAAAACAAGGATGCCATTGTTATCATGGTGACCGCGTTCGGGGATGTGCAGACAGCGGTCAAAACGATCAAGATGGGGGCCTACGACTTTGTCGAGAAGCCATTTAGCATGGATAAACTCAAAATTCTTATCACCAAGGCACTGGAGACGGTGTCACTCAGGAAAGAGGTCTCCCAGTTCAGATCTCAGCTCTCAAAAAAATACGGATTCGTCAACATCGTTGGCAGATCTGCAGAGATGATCAAGATATATGACATCACCCGGAAGGTTGCGAGAAGCGATGCTACGACTATTCTGCTTCAGGGCGAAAGCGGGACCGGCAAGGACCTGGTCGCCAAGGTTGTGCACTATGAAAGCAGTAGGGCTGAAAAGCCGTTTATGGATATTAACTGCACCGCGCTGCCCGATAGCCTGATCGAGAGCGAGCTCTTTGGTTATGAGAAGGGTGCTTTTACCGATGCAAAACAGTTGAAAAAAGGACTGTTTGAACTCTCTGAGGGCGGCACGGTCTTCCTTGATGAAATAGCAGATATAAAGCTGAGTACCCAGGCAAAACTGCTGAAGGTTATCGAGAACAAGACGTTCAAGCGGATAGGCGGCAACAAGGATATCAGCGTTGATCTCAGGATTATCGCTGCCACAAACAAGGTTTTGAGCGAAGAGGTGAAAAAAGGCAATTTCAGAGAGGACCTTTACTACCGTCTGAAGGTCATTCCTGTGCTTTTGCCGCCTCTCAGAGAGCGGCAAGACGACATAATGCCGCTGGCGACCCATTTTATAGGTGAATTTAACCGGGAGTTCAAGAAGCATGTGATGGGGCTCTCGAAGGAGACCGAGAAGGCATTTCTTGAGTATCCGTGGCCCGGTAATATCCGTGAGCTCAAGAACGTCATCGAGAGGGCGATGATCCTGGAAAACGAAGAGGTCATACTCCCGGAACATCTCCCGTTGGAGCTGCTTTCATTTGACAAAAAAGCATTGAGTCTTGTTGGGTCGTCGGTCGGCATCCCCCCGGGAGGTATCGATATCGAGGTGTTCGAAAAAGACCTGATCAGGCAGGCCCTCGAACAGGCGAAATGGAACCAGACACGGGCGGCGAAGCTCCTGACGCTTACCCGGGATGCACTGAGATACCGGATGCAGAAATTCGGACTTCTTGAAAAGCCTTGAGCTTTGTCAGCTATTTTTTTATAATGAGCTGAAAGGGTCTATCGGGATATCAGAATGAAAATACTTGTTGGTGATGACGAGCAGCTGGTCCGGTCGTTTCTGGGCAGAGCGCTGAAAAAGGGTGGTCATGAGGTCGACATGGCATCAAATATTGGCGAGGTGATTGAGAAGCTGCGCGCCGACCGGTTCGAACTGATTTTTATTGATCTGAGGATGCCTGAAGGGAGCGGGACAGATCTGATCAGTCAGCTTGGCAGCCTTCCTTATAAGCTGCTGGTCGTTGTCTGCTCCGCCTATATTACTGTTGAGCTTGAGGCAGAGTTCAGGCGAAGCGGCATCTTTATTCTCAAGAAACCCTTTAAGTTGGATGAACTCACTCAGACACTCGAAAGCTGTTTAGTCTCCAAATGACCGGAACATGATCGGACATGGGATCGCATGAAGGCGCTTGTTACCGGCGCGTCCGGCTTTATCGGAAGCCATCTCGTCGAGGCGCTTCTGCAAAGGGGACATCAGGTGACGTGTGTTGTCCGGAACTCCTCCAGCCTCCGTTGGCTTAAGCATCTGGACCTGGACTATCTATATGCCGACCTAGGGACTATTGGAACTGCGGCAGAACAGTTTCGCGGCTTTGATTATGTTTTCCATCTTGCCGGAATAACAAAGGCTTCCCGTGAAGAAGACTTTTTTTTGGTTAATGACGGCTGCACACGTTCCTTGTTGCAGGTTATCGCGGCAGAGAACCCTGGCCTGAAGCGCTTTGTCCATGTCAGCAGCCTTGCAGCAACCGGACCGAGCACGGCCGGTCGGCCGGTGGATGAGTCAACGCTGCCTCGTCCGGTTTCTGCCTATGGGAGGAGCAAACTAAAGGCTGAGGCGACTATTCATGCATATGGCAGCAGCATTCCTTATACGATCATCAGGCCTCCCGCTGTCTATGGACCGAGGGATACTGATTTCCTTATGATGTTCAGGATGATACATAGGGGTATCTTCCCTTCATGGGGAAAGAGTTTTTATTCGCTTCTGTATGTCGCTGATCTGGTTCAGGGCATCATAGCGGCTGCCGAGTATGAAGCAGCAGCTGGCAAGACGTATTTTTTATCAGACCATATCGTTTATACTAACGACGGCATAGCGAATGAGATCGGAGCCTCGCTCGGTAAACGCGTCCTCAAAATCAGGATTCCGCGTCTACTGCTCCCGGTCATCGGATTTATAGGTCAAAAAATCGACAAAAAAGGTATAATTAACCGTGACAGAATTATTGATTTCAGTTATACCAATTGGACATGCGATCCAGACAGGGCTGAACGTGAATTCGGGTTTCGATCTAAAACAATGCTGAGGGAAGGAATACAATGGACGGCAGACTGGTACAGGACTCATCAATGGCTCTAGATAAAACGGTAGATCTTTTTGATAAGTGTCACCGTTTTACAAAGGCAAAAGAGCTGATACAAGCCAATATGTACCCTTATTTCCGGGTGATAGAAAGCGCCCAGGATCCCGAGGTTATTATCGACGGCAAGAAAATGATCATGGTAGGGTCGAATAACTACCTTGGCCTCACCAACCACCCTCAGGTCAAGGAGGCTGCGATTGCAGCGATAAAGAAATATGGCACGGGATGTGCCGGGTCGCGCTTTTTGAACGGAACGCTCGACAGCCATGTCCAGCTTGAGGAGAAACTCGCACGCTTCATTCGGAAGGAGGCGGCGCTGGTCTTCTCCACCGGGTTTCAGGTCAACCTTGGGGTCATCTCAGCGCTTGCCGGAAAAGACGATATCCTGATCATTGATAAGATGGACCACGCCAGCATCATTGACGGCTGCCGGCTTTCCTATGCCGATGTAGTCAAGTTCAGGCATAACGACATGGCCGATCTCGAACGGATTCTCAAGGAGAATAAGTCCCGCAAGAAGCTGATCGTGGTCGATGGTGTTTTCAGTATGGAAGGTGATATTGTCAATCTCCCTGAGGTCGTCGCGCTTGCTCAGAAATACCAGGCGCGGATCATGGTAGATGACGCTCACGGCATCGGCGTGCTCGGCAAGACGGGCAGGGGGACCGCTGAACATTTCGGACTCGAAAAGGAGGTCGATCTTATCATGGGGACCTACAGCAAGTCACTGGCCTCTATCGGGGGCTTCATTGCCGGAGACGAGCCCATTGTTCATTTCATCAAGCACTTCGCCCGCGCGCTCATATTCAGCGCAAGTCCTCCCCCGGCCTCGGTTGCAGCAGTGGATGCCGCTCTGGATATTATTGACAACGAACCTGAACGTCTCACGAGACTGTGGGCTATCACCCAAAAGATGCAGGACGGCTTCAGGGCGATAGGCTTTGAGACCGGGCCTTCCGAAACTCCGATAATCCCGATCCTTGTCGGGGATGATCTTAAGGCCTTTACCATGGCGATGATGCTGCAGCAGGAAGGCGTCTTCGCCAATGTTGCCGTCAGCCCGGCTGTGGCGACCGGCAAGGCACTGATCAGGACGAGCTACATGGCGACACATACAGACGAGCAGCTCGACAGGGTACTTGCTGCGTTTGACAAGGTTGGAAAGGCCCTTGGCATTATCTGATGATTACGGTCATTGAGGCAGTCGGGCGCCTCAATGATTTTATTAAACTTCCGCTCATCCTCCATAGAGCAGTTCCGTATTTTGTTCCGCAATTGAATCGGGAGATGAAGCTCCATTTCTCTTCGAAGAATCCTTTTTTTGAACATGCAGAGGCAAAATTTTTTATCGCACTGAAGGATGGAAGACCCGCGGGGAGAATCGCTTCAATAATCGACAGGACGCATAATATTCTGCACCGTGAAAAGACCGGTTTTTTCGGATTTTTCGACTGTATACATGATCGGGCTGTGTCAGAAGTCCTGTTTGAGAAAGCCGCAGTGCATTTGAAGGCCGCCGGTATGACTTCGATGCGAGGCCCGATGAGTTTTTCGATCAACGACGAATGCGGGATGCTCATCGAAGGGTTTCATGAGCGGCCGATGCTCATGATGCCTTACAACCCGCCATATTACAACGAACTTACCGAGAATGCAGGCCTGTCGAAAGTGAAGGACCTGTATGCCTATATTTACGAAGTTCGCGACAAACTTCCGGAGAAGGTGCTGAGGGTTGCGGCAATTGTCGAGAAGCGCGGGATCACTGTCCGTCCGCTCAACATGAAGCAGTTCATCTCCGATATGATGATTTTCATGGATGTCTATCATTCTGCGTGGGAAAAGAACTGGGGTTTTGTCCCGATGACGGAAAATGAACTGATCTATGCAGCAGGCAGGCTGAAGCAGGTCATCATCCCCGAGATGACCCTGATTGCAGAGGAAGATGGAAAACCTATTGGCTTTATGGGCATGGTCCCTGACGTTAATTTTATCTTGAAGCATATGGGCGGAAGCATGAACCCTCTGAGCCTGGCAAAGGCGGTCTATTACTCACGGAAGATCAGGGACCTAAGGGTAATGCTGCTTGGCGTAAAAAAGGAGTTCAGAAACAAGGGGGTTGAGGCCCTGCTCTTCAGGGAGGGGTTCAAGCCGATCAAGAAGGGGAATTATCAGCGAGTGGAGTTCTCTTGGATACTCGAAGACAATCTGCCTGTCCAGAGGACAATTGAGACAATGGACGGCAGGCTTTATAAAAAATACCGGATCTACGAAAAAACGCTGTAACTTCCAACTGCCGCGCGGATCAGGTGCTGTGCGTCTCGAGCCCCAGGTCGACTGCCACGGTTTTTATCACCGTCTCATCAACAGCCTGACGCTTGTTCAAAAAACCTTCGAGCAGGGAATTATCGCAGATTGTGTTGATCAGGCGAGGTATCCCGTTTGAATGTTTGTAGATCATACGTATTGCTGGTGCCGTAAAGATTTCGTTGCTGTTGCCCCCGGCAATAGCCAGCCGGTGACGTATGTATTCACCAGTATTCTCTTCTGAATATGCAGTCAGCCTGATTCTTGCTGCGACCCTCTGTTTCAGCGGTTCGTCGAGAGACAGCACCTGATCCAGGTCCGGGAGTCCGAAAAAGATGAAATTAACCATCTTGCCGTTGGTGCTCTCCATATTAAGAAGCCCCCTGAACTCTTCCATTATCTCCTTGGAGTTCAGCATCTGCACTTCATCCATCAGAACAACCGCCTTTTTGCCCTCTTCACTGATTTCATTGAGTCGCTTGTATATTTCGCCCAGAAGTTCGAGCTTGTTCTCGCTCAGATTTCTGACCCCAAGCTGCATGGCGAATTTCTTAAACAGCCAGTCTGAACTGACTGATGAATGTATGATTACCAGAAGTGCAGCCTCATAATGCTCTTCATCCAGCTCTTCAAGCAGCCGCCGCGCAAGCGTTGTTTTGCCGGCCCCGATATTGCCGATGACGACGGCCAGTCCCTTCATGGTATCGACGGCGTACTTCAGTTTTATGATAGCTTCAGATTGCTCGGGGCTATTGTAGTAGAACCTGCTGTCCACCACGTTTGAAAAAGGATGCTCGCTCAGTTTGTAGTATTCCAGATAATCCATGGTCAGCTCCGCTTTGTAAACTCAAAAACTATCCACCTCTCGTATCATACCAGAAAATAAATATTATTAGCGACGGTTCAAAGATAGGAGACCCGGTCCCTTTTCTCCTTTGACTTCTCGGTCGGCTTCTCAGTGGTCTTATCAGGGCTGCTGCTTTTTCCGCTGCTGTCTGTTGCTGCTGTCCCCCGTGAGGGCTGATGTGCTGCCGTACCGATCTGCTCCCTGATGTGCGTTATTCTTTCAGAAACACCTCGAAAGTTCGCATTCCATCCGTATACCGACGTATAGAGGTCAAGGGCTTCCTTGAGGTTGTTGTTCTTCTCATAGGCCTCGGCGAGTTCATACCGCACCGGCCAGTAAGAGTCGTCTTTTTCCGTTCCCTCCTCACTGATTTTTTTCAGTACATCAATTGCCAACGAATAAAGCTTCTTCTCCATATAGCAGTACCCGAGCATTGTTGATGACTGGATATACCGCTTCGGATCATTTCTTGAAGACTGGAATTCCTTGATCGCATCATCAATCAGCCCCATCTCCTTGTAGGCAATGCCCAGGTTATAATGCGTTTCAGAATCCTCATCTCCCAGCTCCTTCTCGAGTCCCCTCTTGAACTCCTGAAAGATATCAAGAACGTCGTTATCAAGCGCAATTTCCGGCATCTCCTGTGCCTCTTCGAGGTCCTGCTCGGTCAGCAAAAGTTCTTCATACTCTTTGCTGAGATCGTCTCCAACGGGGACAGGCGGCTCCTCCTCTGAGACTTCAGACACGGACGGAGCAGAGGGGGGCACGGCCTCAACCGGCACCGGTGATTCAGTCTCCGGCTTCCCAACCTCCGGCTGCTCTTCGGTCCATTCTGCTTCGGGTCTGGCTTCTTCGGGCCCAGGTTGTATGCGCATCTCTCCGGTAGCAGGCCCTGACTCAGATTCAAAAGGCTGCCATGCAGTGAACCCGGTTTCAGTGCGGGATTCAACCGGCTCGACAAGCTGGCCGAGACTCTCCATGCGTTCGATGATATCTGTGTTCCCCGGGAAAAGGATATGCATATGCTGGAGAATTTTTGATGCCTCCTGCAGAAGTCCCTGCCGGATATAAAAATCCGCTTCGGCGAGGGCATCGTCATAGTCCTCGATTACCTCCCCTTCCTCCACGATCGATGTCTCCGGCGCAGCTGCGCTGAATGCCGTCGGCTCATAGGCAGGAGGACGTTCAAGCCTGCCAGCCAGTCTGGCGTCATCCGGTGCAATGTCAACCGCATCCCTGAGCATCTTGTCTGCGCTCTCAGTGTCGCCTTTTCTCGTATATAATTCATGAAGGATAAGACATTCGATTACGACCATTTCCTTGTCAGCGGTTTCTGCATACAGGACTTTCAGCCGCAGATGGACTTCAATATTCTGCGGCTCCCGCAGTTTAAGGTTTTCAAGAAGCTTGACTGCCTCATGCAACAGACCATAGCGGGAGAATATATCAGTCTCTACAAATATCTCATCCGCTGACTTGTTAGATCCTGATACGATGTTAATGACGTCTTTTTCCTCTTGTGCTGCAGGCACTGGTTCGGCTACCGGAGAAGCGGTACGGAGCCGCTGTTGTATATCCTCGTCATACGGCTTTATTTCCGCCGCATCTTTGAAACAGGTTATTGCCTCTTCCTCAAGTCCCTTCTCCTCATGCAGCTCTCCGAGAGCCATGAGCTCGGCGGCCAGACGGTCGTCGTCATGTATATGGGTGAAAATGTTTATAAGTCTTCGGCTGATCTGGATGGGGTCTACAGTTCTGAAGAGTTCAAGAAGACGTATGGCATTATCATATTTTTCCCCGGCGATAGCCTCATCAATAACCGGGATGTATTCCTCCCATGCCTTCTCTTCTAGCCCGGTCTTCAGGTATATGTCGCCAAGATATCTCCTGACGGTGATATTGCAGGGATCAGAATTTCGAAGGGTGAGCAGGCTTTCCTCGGCGGCGGATTCCTGTCCCGCTGCAAAAGCAAGCTCTGCGTATTTCAGGAGGACATCCGTGTCTCCGGGGAAGAGGGTAACGGCATTTTTCAAATGTGCGACGGCTCCTGCCGGGTCTGCGGACTTCTCAAAAAGACCACAGATGCCCATAACCGCGGCCTTATTCGACGGTTGTACGCCGAGGGCCTTCTGGTAGAACTCCTCGGCCTTCTGGAAATCTTCCTTTTCTTCATACAGCTGCGCAACAGTAATGTATTCCTTCAAGGCATCGGACGTAAGTCCCTCCTTCAGGAATATCTCAGCCACTTTTATCCTGAGGGGAGTATTTGAAGGTGAGAGCCCAAGGATCTTCATGTAGATCTCGAGCAGTTTGTCCTTTTCCCCTTCTTTCGACAGACAATCGGCAGTTGCGAGATAATATTTTATAGAGTCGGTGGTGAGCCCTTTTTCCTCACTCAATTGTCCGAGGGCATACAGGGCATCGACATCCGTTGGGTTGTTGTTTAGGACTTTCCTGTACAGCGCAAGGGCTTTGAGCGAGAAGCCCTCCTGCCTGAAGAAATTAGCCGACTTGTGAAGGTACTCTGCTGCGGTCTTTTTGTCGCCTTTTTTTAGGTAGAGGTCGGCGACGTTATTATAGGCGTTTCCGTCCGGGGCCTCGCGGATAAGCTTATCCCATTCAGCTATTGCCTTATCGATCTGGCCCTTAAGAACGTACTTCTGAACCTCTTTTACTATTGCTGTTCTGTCAGTCATTGTAGCACCCTAGATTCTAGCTCATAAGATATAACGTGTCAATAATTCAGCATGTTATATGCTATTATGATATAAATCATCGGAGGTTTACCATATGGATAAGAGAGAAAGAGCACTTCCCAGGCCCCCTTCGCCGGGAAACAGATTCGGCGAAGGAGATGGCGGACAGGCCCCACTTATGGCTGACCAGATGGCGATGGCAGCTGCACAGGGAAAAATAGAGCAGTTTATGGATGAGGCGCTGCCAGACAATGACCACGCCAGAAAGCTGGCAGCTATGATGATGGGGATGAGCGGGATGATGCCTTCGGGGCATCCTGCCGCTGCTTCTGTTGATGCCTCCGAGAAAAAGGAGCAGGCCGAGGCCTCTGGCCCCGAATCGGTTACCGAATCAGTCCCTGCGACCCCAGAGCTTCCTATCGAAGACATCCGCAAGGCGGTGCAGGATGCAGATGTGGCGAGCCTGATGGCTCTTCTCAAGGAGGAACATTGCAAACGCTCAGGCAGTGCTGAAGAATCCCGAGTTTCGGAACATACACAACATCTGCAAAATCTTCCGTTGCAGGGCTCCCCGACGTCGATCGAGAAGTTGCTTCTCGATCGTGTCATGGCCATTGCCGCAGGAAATGATCTCACGCCGGATTGGGTCATCACAAGGGCATTGAAGCTCTATGTCGAGGGCTATGAAAAAACAGGGCGGCTGTAGGATTGCCGCTCCGGGATGAAAAAGACCCTAAAAAAACTTTTCAAGAAGCTTAAGAAAGGACTGCCGAATTCTCTTCTGCCTAATCTCATTTACGTCGGCATGAGAGTTCTTTATGCATCGCTGCGGGTGGAAGTCCACGGAGGCGAAATACCGCTGGCATTTCATCAGAAAAAAAAGGGGGTTATCCTGACCTTTTGGCATAGCATGATCCTGATGTCCAGTTTTCCCTACCGCGGCAGCGGAATCCATGTCCTTGTCAGTCGTCATGGTGACGGGGAACTGATCGGCAGGGTGGTACAGAGGTTCGGATTTTTCCTGGTGCGGGGTTCGTCATCGCGGGGAGGGAAAGAAGCGCTTCAGGAGATGATCACGCTCATGCGGCAGAACCGCGATGTGGCCATCACCCCGGATGGCCCCCGTGGACCTGCTGAGGAGGTTAAACCCGGGATAGCCCAGCTAGCGCGGCTCACCGGAGCCCCCGTCATTCCCGCGGCATTTTCAGGGTCACGTATGAAGATACTCGCTACGTGGGACCGGTTCAGGATCCCCTACCCTTTTTCAAAGATCGTCTATGTCATTGACGACCCTTTGTACTATCAGGAAGGAGAAGACCTGGAGGCATTCAGAAAAAGGATAGAAACAGCTGTCAGAGCGGTTACTGCCCGAGCCGACAACTGGTGCAGGTCTTAGCCTGACAGGCCGGCGACGCCTTTAATCTCCTCGCGGCTGATCGCCCCCGGCCTGACGATAACAACCTTGCCGTCCCGTACCTCAACGATGGTTGAGGAGAGTCCACCTGGTGTTTTTCCTCCGTCAATCATCAGGTCTAACGTATGGTCAAAATATCTCATGACATCATCCGGGTTGTCTGCTGCTGGCATTCCTGACCTGTTGGCGCTCGTTGCGGTGATGGGGAAGCTGAGCGATTTTGCAAGTTCGAGACCAAATGACGTTCCGGGAATTCGCACCGCTATCCTCCCGGGCCGGCCTGCAGTGATGAAGTACGGAAGGTCCGGATGAGCAGGCATGAGGAGCGTCAGAGGACCGGGCCAGAAGCGCCGGATGAGCAGCGCCTCGATATCGCTTATATGGCCAACGATGCACTTCAGAGCATCCGTCCCTCCTGCGATCAGCGGAAGCGCCTTGTCACGTGCCCGCCGCTTGAGCGCAAAGAGCCTTTCATGGGCACTGCGATCATTATATTTGACCCCAAGGCCATAGAAGGTCTCGGTCGGAAAACAGACAATTCCCCCTGCGTCAAGGACCAGTGATGCCTCCCGGAGAGCTTCCCGAATATCTGAATTGTCGATCTTGATTATCTTCATGCCATGCATGTTTTTTTGAGTCTGTTCGTAAACCTTATGGAATTGCGATTTATTCCCTTGACAGAGTAACAAGATATTAGTATATTTAGGCTATTCTGTAAAGCTCATCAGCTTGCAGAAATCTTAATTCACCAGGAGGCATGATGAGTACCAGGCTTTATGTGGGGAATATTTCGTTCAAGGCGACTGAAGAAGATTTGTCTACACTCTTTTCACAGGCAGGACAGGTGGTTTCTGCGAAACTTATCAAGGATCCGTCCACCGGCAGGCTGAGAGGGTTTGGTTTTGTCGAGATGTCATCAGCAGAAGAGGCGCAGAAGGCGGTTACGCTTTTCAACGGAAAACAATTCATGGAAAGGGCGATTGTTGTAAACGAGGCAAAACCCCAAGAGAAAAGAGAACAACGAGGTGGATACCGCTAACTGCATCCGTTGGTCTGATTATAGTGTGATCTCAGGGCTTCCCGTGGACTGATTGATTTATGACTGATCCCGGCACATCTTCAGGAACTTTTCAGGATCCCACGTTTCGTAGCCCATTTTTCAGGACTCACGTTTCAGGATCCCCGTTTGAGGATCATAGAGCCGAACGGTAATCCCAACTCCCGCGCAACCACGTCGCATTTAGCCTGAAAGAGGAAATGCGCCTTCCTGCAGTCGCCAAAGAGGGTTTCAAAATTCCCCTGACCCTTGCTGATGATGAACTCCGCCTGCTCATATCTCTCGCGGAAATGCTGGGATGTCCACTCCAGGATCGTTCCGATTCCGTCACTGCCATTGTCAAGAACATCGCAGATTTGGGTCAGCCCGGTCTGGACTGCATCATCTATAGTCACATCGTTTATTACCGGAGAGCCTTTTACGACTGCTGTCACTTTTTTC
Source organism: Nitrospiraceae bacterium (assembly GCA_003153275.1). Taxonomy (GTDB): domain Bacteria; phylum Nitrospirota; class Thermodesulfovibrionia; order Thermodesulfovibrionales; family UBA6898; genus PALSA-1316. The sequence goes on from PLXX01000080.1 coordinate 19,781, forward strand.
CCCCTGTCGATGAGCTCCTCGATCAGGATTCGGTCGAAGACGATTTCACCTGCGTTGTCGAGAAGGTACAGTATTTCGGAAGTTTCGGCGATAGCTTCGGCGAAGGACAGGTAATCGTCAACCGCTATTGATGGTTCAAGTGCCCGACTGACCGATCCCCCGATATCAACGGAGGTGAAGATTCCGAAGTCGATCACATTGCCTGCGATCGCAAGACGCGAAGCGGTTTTCAGCGGATCGGCACTCTCCCTGACCGTGGCCTTGAGGGAGGGATAGAGGCCGAGTGCGATATCATTGTACTGCTGCTTGATCCTGCTGAACGGATCCTGCTGCAACTTTTCCCTGATCAGACGGTGGATGAAGGTAGTGGTATATGCCGGCGGCCTGCTGGTATCGGCATGCTGAATCAGGGGAGCGACAGCCCTGATAATATCCTCCTGGGTCCCGCGATCGTCAGTCTGCTGCTTCAGGGCAATGACGGTCTGCCTGAGAAAGCAGGGGAAACATTCAACTTCTGTGCGCATCAGCCTATTCTCTTAAGTTTCCGCGCCCTTTCTTCGACCTCTTCGCACATCCTGGCCTTGTGTTCAACAAGTTTTTTTGCTATTGCCTTATCTTTCCTGGCAATGATCTGGGTCGCCAGTATGCCCGCATTCTTGGCACCAGACTTCCCGATTGAGACGGTCGCCACTGGGATACCAGGAGGCATCTGCACAATGCTCAGCAATGCATCCATCCCGTTTAAGGGAGAGGCATCAAGCGGGACCCCGATCACCGGCAGCGTGGTAAAGGACGCAATGACGCCTGGAAGATGGGCCGCCATTCCTGCCCCGGCGATGATAACATCGACTCCGGATTTCTCTGCATCTTTCACCAGCTTTCGGGTTCGTTCAGGCGCCCGGTGCGCAGATGCTATGGTCATGACGTACGGAATGCCAAATTCCTCAAGGACTTTGCACGCTTCCTCCATGATCGGAAGATCTGAATCACTGCCCATAAGAATAAACACCTTAGGTTTCATACGATATTTTCTCCTTGCTGTATTCGTTCAACATCGTGGTAAAAAACCGCTCAATCTGTGCGCCGGTTGAGTGCCCTGCTGGCGATGTCTTTCCGGTAATGCATACCGTCAAAATGGATCTTCCCGACGGCTTCATATGCCTTATCCCGAGCAGCGGCGATGGTGCTGCCGGTTGCCGTGATACCGAGGACGCGCCCACCGGAAGTTACAATCTGGTTTTCCCGGAAGGCGGTCCCCGCATGAAAGACATGGACCCCTTCAATTTGGTTGGCGGCGCTGATGCCGGTTATGACATCCCCTTTCCGGTATGTCCCCGGATATCCTTCGGAAGAGACAACGATGCAAACTGCGGGGTCATCTTTCCATACGACTTCGATTTCGGCAAGTCGCTCGTCCGCGATAGCCATCGCAATCTCCATAAAGTCGGTATCAAGCCTGGCCAGGATCGGCTGCGTCTCCGGATCGCCCAAACGGCAGTTGAACTCGAGAACGTTCGGCGTCCCATTGCCGTCGATCATGAGACCTGCATAGAGAACTCCTTTATAGGTTATGCCTTGTGAACTCAGCGCACGGATCGTCGGCTTCATCACTTTCTCGATCACCAGCTTCTCAAGCTCAGGTGTGACGACCGGGGCAGGACTGTAAGCCCCCATCCCTCCTGTATTTAGCCCTTTGTCCCCATCGCCTATGCGTTTATGGTCTTGGGAACTGACCATCGGTATAATCGATTTTCCGTCGGTAAAGACCATGAAGGAGGCCTCCTCCCCCTGCAGGCAGTCCTCGATCAGGACCCTGTTGCCAGCATCTCCGAATGCCTTGTCTTTCATAATCACTTTGAGCGCATCCATGGCTTCGGTCATGGTCGTGGCGACAAAAACACCCTTGCCTGCGGCAAGTCCGTCTGCCTTGATGACGATCGGAGTCCCTTTCATCTTTACATGTTCTTCAGCATGGAGGTATGACGTGAAGACCTTGTAGTCTGCAGTCTGTATCCCATGAGAACGCATCAGATCTTTTGAGAAAACTTTGCTTGATTCAAGCTGAACTGCCGCCTTGGTTGGGCCGAGAATTCTCCGCCCCTCTTTTTCGAAAAGGTCGACAATGCCTTTTGATAAAGGATCTTCAGGCCCGACGATCGTCATGTCGATCCATTCATATTTTACAAAATCGAGCAGAGCATCGAAATCGTCCTGCCTGACATCAATACATTCGGCTATTTCCGCGATCCCTGCATTGCCTGGACAGCAGTATATCTTATCGACATGCCGGCTCTGGGAGAGTTTCCATACGATTGCATGCTCTCTGCCCCCACTGCCAACGACCAGTACCTTCATAGCATGTTCACCTCATGATGTTTTTTGGGATTATTATACTTCATCTGCCCTTTAAATAGCCTTTTTCAAGCATGCTCGCATACTGCCCGTCTCCGATGATAATATGGTCGAGGGTCTTTATCCCGATCATCTCATCGGCGTTTTCAAGCCGCTCGGTTATCAGGAGATCATCGCGGCTCGGCGTCGGGTCACCACTCGGATGGTTATGGACAAAAATGACCGAGGCGGCAGACTCACGGACAACCTGCAGGGACGTCTCGAGTGTATAAGCGACGAAGTCGGCGTGCCGTCAGAAACCGTTGCCTCTTGTATCAGCCTGTTTTTTACATCGAGCAGGGCACAGGAAAATACCTCTTTTTTCATGCCGGACAACCGGGGATGTCAACGAAAAAACGACAGCTGCACACAGATGCTCCCCCTTTTGGAGTACAATGAAAGATATATCCTATGGACTGGAGAAAGTATGTTATGTATACACTTATCGGGTCGCTCCTCTGTATTCTTTTTTTACTGCCAGCAGTTTCATCTGCTCAGATGAACATATCTAAGAACGAGCTCAGGATCCATTTTGACCTTGAGCAGCACATGCTTATCGGGACGTCGATAATAACGGTCCCGGCAACGGTTTCGGGGAAGGAAGATGTCATAAGCCTTTCCGGCCTTGCGGTCACTTCGGCAACGCAGAACGGTCTTCCGCTTGTGTTGAACCCCGCAAAGCACGAGATCACGGTACAATCATCTCACGTCGGTAACGTCGTCCGAATCGAATATACTGTTGCAGCTGTCCAGCGTCCGGAGACCGATACAACAGAGAATGCAGGAGTGGTCGCCGGTAACATGATCGGCCAGGAAGGCATTGTCCTGACCGGCAACTGGTATCCTGCTGTCAATGGTCCGACAGCCTTCGCACTCACGGCAACGGTCCCTGCAACCTTTGAAAGTATCTCCGAGGCTGAAGAGATTGTCTCTTCGGACGCTCCTGGCGGCCTCCGGGAGTTCGCGTTTCATTTCCAGCATCCCCTCATGGGGATACATTTTGTAGCCGGCAGGTATGTCATATCCAGAGAAACGCACAATGGCATTGATGTTTATTGCTATTTCCTTCCAGATGATTCAGGCCTTGCGAATACCTATATTGAATATACAAAAAAATATCTCGACCTCTATGAGAAACAGGTGATCAAATATCCGTACCGGCGTTTTTCAGTGGTCGAAAATATCCTGCCGACCGGGTATGCCCTGCCGACGTTCACACTCTTAGGACAGGAGATTGTCAGACTGCCTTTTATTGTCGAGACCTCTCTTGGACACGAAATTCTCCATCAGTGGTTTGGCAACGGCGTTTCTGTTGATGACAGCAAGGGTAATTGGGCCGAAGGTCTGGTTACCTATCTGGCTGACCATCAGTACGAGGACCGGAAGGGATTGGGGAGTGCATACCGGAAGCAGATGATTACTGCATTCCAGAGCGCGGTGACCCCTGAAAATGATTTTCCTCTCGCATCTTTTTCAAGCCGGACCAACAGGTCGTCCGCTGCAATCGGGTACAGCAAGTCAGGCATGGTTTTCCATATGCTGAAAGAACTGGTCGGG
>PLXX01000038.1 GCA_003153275.1 Nitrospiraceae bacterium
ATTCCTTTTTTCGATAGGCGGACTGTCCGGCCTGATCCTCGGCGCACTTGCAACAAACATACAGGTCCACGGGACATATTTCGTAGTTGCCCACTTCCATTATGTTATTTTCGGTGGGGCTGTCTTCGCTTTTTTCGGTGGCCTGCACTACTGGTTCCCGAAGATCACCGGAAGGATGTACAATGAGAAGCTGGCCCGGCTGGCGTGGATATTTCTCTTCACCGGCTTCAACACCCTCTATTTCCCAATGTTCATCCTAGGATGGCAGGGGATGCCTCGCAGATACTACGACTACCTCCCAAAATTTCAGGGACTGAATATTGTCTCCACCGTCGGATCGTGGATCCTGGTTATAGGGCTGATCATACTCTTCACAAACCTTTTGAGATCGGCACGAAAGGGTGCGGTTTCAGGCCCCAATCCGTGGGGAGGTACAACACTTGAGTGGCAGATACCTTCTCCTCCGCCGCTGGAGAATTTTGAAGAGATACCCGTTATTTCACAGGGACCTTATTCGTACGGCACGGTTAAAGGTAAAAGCGATGGGCAGGCATAGGGACGACGTAGGTGCAAGGACCGGCATGTGGCTTTTTCTCTTTACCGAGATCCTCCTCTTCGGCGGTCTGTTCATGCTTTATTCCGTCTTTCGGATAAAGTATGCAGTAGAATTTCACAAGGCTGCAGAAGACCTGAACAGGATCGCCGGCGCGGCCAACACTGCTGTCCTTCTTACAAGCAGCCTGGCCATGGCCCTTTCGATCGCAGCGGTCAGAAGGGGACAGAAGGACCTCTCCGTCTTTTTCCAGGGAACAACGGTCCTTCTCGGCTGCGTCTTTCTTGTTGTGAAGTATTTTGAATGGAGCACAAAGATCAGCCACGGCATATACCCAAACTCCCCGGTCCTGCTGGACCTTGCACGTGGAGAGATCCTATTCTACGGCCTTTATTTCGTCATGACCGGCCTTCACGGACTGCACGTTGTATTGGGACTTGGCCTTCTCGGATTTATGCTTGCATCAACAATAAAGGGAAAGATCAACCAGGACGATTTTGTCCGGCTCGAAAACAGCGGACTCTACTGGCACCTTGTGGACATAATATGGGTATACCTGTTTCCGCTGTTTTACCTGGTGACATAGAGGGACAATACGTTGGAAACTGAAGGGATGAAGACATCGACAGAAAGCAACTACAGGATCTATATAGTGACCTGGCTGATACTGCTTGCGTTGACCGGACTAACCGTCGGCGTATACCTGCTCCACATGGGTACCGCAGGGGTTACGATCGCCCTGTCTATTGCATCGCTCAAGGCCGCTCTCATCCTGGTTTTCTTCATGCATCTCCGTCAGGAAAGCAAGTTTCTTCAGGGGGTCTTTCTGCTGCCCATCGTTCTGATCGGAGTCATCATCGGGTTTACATTCCTCGATGTGTGGTATCGCTGATGCCTCTGCTCCGGAACTCGACTCAGGCCGTAGACAATGTCTTTCTCTTTATTTTAGCGATATCTGTTGCCCTGCTCGCCGGGATTGTGATAACCATGCTCTATTTCGTAGTTCGTTACAGACGGAGCAGAAACCTTGAGCCTGAGAATATCGAGGGGAATCTCCTGCTGGAGATCGTATGGGTTATCATCCCCCTGATAATCGTCATGGCTATGTTCTTCTATGGTCTGCAGGGCTTCAGGTTTATTAGGACAGTCCCGCCGAACGCCATGCCGGTAAAGGTATTCGCCCAGATGTGGCACTGGACCTTCGAATACGAAAACGGCAGGACGACCGATCAACTCCTCGTCCCGAAAGGAAGACCTGTAAGGCTGGTCATCACCTCACGGGATGTCGTGCACAGCCTTTTTATCCCTGCTTTCAGAATCAAGGAAGATGCTGTACCCGGGATGCAGACCTACCTCTGGTTTCTGCCGGATAAGACAGGATATTACGACCTCTTCTGTTCAGAATATTGCGGAGAGAGGCATTCCTCCATGATAACAAAGGTGCAGGTCGTGTCTGCGGAGGACTTCAGCAGGTGGTATGTAACCGAGCCGGCGAAACATGACGGAGAGGCTGAGAAAGGGGGTGCTGCGCTGCTTCAGAAAAAAGGATGCCTCGCCTGCCATAGCACCGACGGGACCAAAAAGATCGGACCCACCTTCAAAGGACTCGCCGGAAGCCGGGTAACGGTCGTCACCGCGGGCAAGGAACACGAGATCATTGCCGATGATGAATACCTGCGGCGGTCCGTCATGGATCCCCAGGCCGATATCGTAAAGGGTTATCCACCGGTTATGCCACCCCAGAAGGACGCCATAAGTCCGGACGAACTTTCGGAGATACTGGAATATATCAAAGGGTTGAAATAAAGATGGGACGCCTCAGGATTTATGCCCGTCTGGGAAGGGTACTCATTTCCCTTGTAGCAGGATTCTCGGCAATGACCGGCTACATTCTCGCGGCATATTCCCTCCGGCCCGAAATCATCATCACCGGCAGCGGAGTCTTTCTTCTTTCCTGCGGTGCATCGGCCCTCAATCAGTATCAGGAGCGTTCTACCGACAAACTGATGGACCGGACAAAGGGACGGCCGCTTCCAGCGGGCATGATAACTGTCGGCGAGGCGCTGCTCTTTTCAGTTGGATCCGGAGTGGCAGGTCTGTTTCTGGTTTTCATCGCCGGAAGTGTTGCTGCGCTGCTCCTTGGCCTCTTTGCCCTCTTCTGGTACAATGCTATGTATACCTATCTGAAAACAAAAACTGCCTTTGCAGCGGTCCCCGGCGCACTGGTCGGGGCGGTCCCTCCGGCAATAGGGTGGCATGCAGCAGGCGGAGGCTTCTCAGACCCTGCATTGATTATTCTGTGCCTCTTCTTCTTCCTCTGGCAGGTCCCCCATTTCTGGCTCATTGCCGCAACCCTTTCAGCGCAATATCGCAGTGCAGGCCTTCCGGCAGTAACCACGGTCTTTTCTGAACAACAGCTGTCGAGAATACTCTTCATCTGGATTGCCTCAACAGCAGTCTGTGCGCTGTTTTTTGTCCCGTTCGGCCTGATACTCCATATCCCGGTGAAATATTTCCTTGCTGCAGCATCCCTCTGTCTCGTTCTGCAGGGGCTTGGCATTCTGAGAAAAAAAGCAGACTTCGCCATATACAGGCGAATACTGTCCGGCATCAACGGCTTTATGTTCATCATCTTGGCACTGCTCTTTGCTGACCGGATTCTATAGATACAGCGCTGGTTTGGGCTGGTAACCGTTCCTTAAACTATGGACAAATATCCCATAGTTACAAATGCGGCGATCGAACAGTATTATCGCCGGCTGACCTCGGGGATGCTCGCCCCGATTCAATATAAGCCCCGTGATTTGGAATATATGAGGTCACACTCAAAGCCATACTGTCAAAAGGACAGCCGGTGTCNNGACTGTTGATTATAGGGATAGAGGATGTGGCGCAACTTATGGAGCCCTGTGAGGGCCGCCTGACACGGTAGAGCGTATTGAGGTTATCGCAGGCCCCGCCGACCTTTAACCGTCTCCAGAAACTCCATACATGCTCCCCGCGTTTCCTTACAGGTANNCCCGCATGGGCAGATTCCATGCTTCCTTGATAGGTGTTTCAGAATATCTCTGTATACGCCTGACTATAACAATGGCAGCGGCCTCATGGGGTGTAATACCGTAGCGGCCCATGAAGTTGACCTTGCCGATTACAGAGGTGTAGGCCGGATTGTCAGTATAGACGATCACACCAGCCTTGAAGATCCGCCGGTCCAGCGTATTTAAGAATGTTGCGTATGCGAACTGGCTGAGCATCCGTGAATATCTAAAGCCGCTCTCTCTTAAAACAGACTTTTTCTTCTGAAAATCTAAAACCTCATGCGCCAGCGGCTTGCCCTTGGCCACACATCTGGCGATAATCGTTTTACAGATACCCCCATAGAGCGCTGCTGTTTGGTCTGTGCTCATGTCTTTAACACACGCCGGATAAGTTCTCTATCGCCTGTATTATCGCAGACCACCCGTTTTTACAGATGTAGGTTATCTGCAGCCCTGCGCGCGTAGCAACACCGTCCATGATTTCTACAAAAAAACCGGAAGGCATATCAACATTCTTATCCAAAAAAGAGCCGGGGGAGTAATCGCAATGGATGACCGCAACGATCGGTTTATTTTGTCCGTTTGAGAACTCGGCCCATGACGGAGGGATACAGGTAAAGATCACGATTATGGCGATGGCAAGAAATACGGAAACACTTCTGATTTGTTGCGCAAAGAATGTCAACTGTCTGCCTCGCAACGTCCGAAATGATTATGTTGTCTTATCGGCACTCCAGCTAAAACACACTGAACTTGAAATATTTTTTGGGCTGCTCCCTGATGTCCTCCATCAGCTTTTTTACCTCTTTGATCGCCTCTCTCACCTCGTTTGCCAGTTCGTCATTCCTGATCAGACGGCCGGCAGTGCCCTCTCCTTTGTCAATCCTGTCAAGAATCGATGCGATCCGTCCTGAGGCCTTGTTGAGATTTTCATACAATTCCGGGTCTTCAATGAGCCTGCTGACCGTCCCCGATGAGGAATTCAGTTTCTTGCCGAAATCATCCATCGATGCTGCAGCCCCGGAGAGGCGTTCATAGAGACGATCATCCTCGATCAGTTTGTTCAGCGTCCCTGATCCGTTTTCAAGCTTTCTGCTGAAGACATCCAGCCTCTGATAGAGTGACGGGTCCTTTAGAAGCATCCCGACGGTCCCCTTCCCGTTTTCAATCTCCTTTGTTATACGGGCAAGGTTTTTCGCCGACTCTTTGAGGTGCTCATACATGGAAGGATCCTCGATAAAACCGGCAAGGGTCCCCTTGCTGGTTTCTATTTTCTGGACAAGATTACCCAATTTTTCTATGAAGTCATTGATCTTCTTGATCGAAGTTGCCCCGGTTTCCATGACATCTTTCATGTCGAGCTGTGTCGTCCCCCGAATCATGTCTCCTGCCATCAAAGGCTGATTCTTCGATGCGCCCGGCGTAAGCTCGATATACTTGTCGCCCAAAAGTCCCATTGTTATAACACTTGCCGTCGAATCCTTTTTAAGGTAGTCGAGCACGTTTTTGTAGATTGCGATGGTGACAACCGTTCCATATGTCGGATCAAGACTGATGTCTGCCACGGTGCCTTCCTCAATCCCGTATACCCAGACCGGTGCGCCGTTTTTCAATCCCTTGACGTCGGTTATCGCTGCCTTTATGTGGACCTTGGGGTGGACCATTCTCTCAATGGTTCCGGCAAAAAAGACGCTCAAAAAAAGAATAACCAGTGCGAGCGATATGATGACACCGACCTTCATCTCTGCCCACCGGAGCTGTTTTTTCAGATCAAACATATTTATTCCTCCTCATAGCTGTTTCATGAAGTTGCGGCTGTGTTATAGAAACCTACTTCGCTGACAAATGCCTGTATCTCGGCATGGTCCGCGTGAAGCAGTTCCTTTCTGTTGCCGTCAAAGATCGCCCTGCCATCCTTTAAAAACATGAACCTGTCGGCAACCTTCATGGCATCGCTCACCTTATGCGTAACCATAATCAGCCCTTTACCGTCTTTCGACAGGTCCGCAATCAACTTGCAGATGTTATTCGCGTTTATCGGGTCCAGCCCGGTTGTCGGTTCGTCGTATAGAAACATCCTTGGAGTGCTCAGGGCAAGCGACCGCGCGAGGGAAACCCTCCGGTGCATGCCCCCGCTCAGTTCTTCAGGCATGAGTTCAAGCGCCTGATCCACCCCAACGATGCCGAGGATCTCCTCCACCCGAGCATTAATCTCTTCCTCTGACATTTTTGTGTATTCTCTTAGGCAGAATGCTACATTCTCCCTGACATTCAGCGAGTCGAAAAGTGCGCCTTCCTGGAAAACGATATTAAACTTCATCCGGATTTCTCTCAGTTCACTTTCGCTTTTTTCGGTAATGTCCTCGCCATCGACAAATATCTTTCCGCTGTCAGGTTTTATCAGCCCCAGGACCAGCCTCAGTATGGTTGTCTTCCCTTCTCCGCTGCCTCCGAGGACAGCCACGCGTTCCTCAAACCTGATCGAAAAACTCGCACCGCTGAGGATATTCCGCGCACCATAGGAAAACGTAACGTTGTCAAAGACGATCATACTGAAAATCCCAGAAGATAAAGCAAAACTCGCGTGAGAAGAAAATCAGAGACGATGATCATGACAATCGACAGGACAACCGCCGTTGTAGTCGATCGCCTCAGGCCGACAGACCCTCCCCGGGTAGAAAGCCCCATATAGCAGCAGATCGAGGAGATGAGTATGCCGAAGACAAAGGGCTTGATCGCCCCTGCCAGGACATTTTCAATAGTCAGTATGGCACGTATTGAGGTCCAGTATACGGTAGCGCTCTGATGACTGACAAAGACCGCAATATAGAAACCACCAAGCAGGGAGACTGCCACTCCGATGACCGTCAGCGCCGGCAGCATAATCAGGGACCCGATAATTCTGGGGGTAACCAGTTTCTTTATTGGATCAAGCCCGAAGACACGGATCATATCGACTTGGTGCCCCAGGACCATCGATCCCAGCTCCGAGGCCATACCGGCACCAACGCGGCCGGCAAAAACTAGGGCGGTCACCACCGGCCCGAGCTCCCTCACCACAGAAATGCCGACGATCATGCCGATGTACATCTTCATACCCAGGCTCGACAGTTCAGCAGAGAGCTGGAGGGAAAGGGCCATGCCGACAAAAAGGTCGACAATAAAAATGACCACCAGAGATCCTGCACCCGCATATTCCATCTGCAAGACCGCATCCCTGAAATAGAAGGGTCTTCTGACAACACCTAATAGTCCGTTCAGGGACAGAAGATAATAACTCTGGAGGTCGCTTATTACTTCCTTTATTTTCACAAAATTCCGGAATACATTCTTTTTATTACTTTCCTCTGGGTTGCGGGCCCGGCGCTGCGGGCGTTTCAGCGACTCTGAAATCTGTCACTAAATCTCACTATAGGGGGCACTGAATCTCGCACTATTTTGTATTATAACAGTTTTTTATAGAGATACAGGGTAAGAATATTCCGACAGTTTGATCTTATTGACCTGCAGTCATTGTTGTAGAAGCAAAAAAAAGGTACAATAGGTACTGTATAAATATGGACACAACAATAATAAACAGTTCTGACCTGCCTTTTTTCCATTGCATAGGGAAAAAGGTAATGAACATCACAAACAGTCTAGGCGCTGCGGCCATCTTCTTTTGGCTTGCCTTTGTGAATATATTTCGTTCCAGGCAGGCGCGCGAGATCATCCAGCAGGTCTTTTATATCGGGGCCAAATCATCGACGATCGTCCTGCTTGTCGGCCTCTTCACCGGCATGGTGCTCGGCCTGCAGCTCTACTATACCCTGGTAAAATTCGGGTCTCAGGGGGTCCTCGGCTCTGTCGTCGCCCTCACGCTCATTCGGGAGCTGGGACCGGTCCTGACGGCGATCATGATAACCGCCAGGGCAGGCTCTGCCATGACAGCCGAAATCGGCATCCTCCGTATCTCTGAACAGATCGATGCACTCTATACCATGCGCATCGACCCCCTGCGCTATCTCATCAGCCCCCGGATCGCTGCTGCAATCATCAGTTTCCCCCTGCTGACGGCCTTCTTTGATCTGATAGGAATCCTTGGCGGCTATCTCACCGGCGTTGTCCTCCTTGGAGTTGACAAGGGCGCCTACTTTTACCGCATCCGTGAGTATGTGGCCTTTATCGACATCAGGGGCGGATTCATCAAGTCCTTTGTATTTGCGGTGCTTGTCGCAACCATCTGCTGCTACCAGGGATATTTTACGCACCTTCGCACCGACAGTTACGGATCAAAAAGCGTCAGTCTCTCAACCACCTCGGCCGTGGTATATTCCTGCGTCACGATCCTGGTCTCAGACTACGTCGTGACCTCATTCCTGATGTAGAGGGTTATGGAAACACCATTGATAGAATTCAGGGATGTGACCAAGCGCTTTGATGATAAGACGATTCTCGACAAGGCGAACCTCTCGATCTACGAAAATCAGATAACAACGATTATAGGGAAGAGCGGCAGCGGCAAGAGCGTTCTACTTAAACATATCATCGGCCTTCTTTCCCCTGATGAGGGCACTATACTTTTCAGAGGGAAGTCTGTCCTCCAGATGAAAAAGCGCGAGTGGGAAGAGTACCGGAGCAAGATCAGCTACATGTTCCAGAACAACGCCCTCTTCGATTCCATGTCCATCTTCGATAACATCGCCCTTCCGCTCAGGCAGACGACGAGGCTCAAAAAAAAGGAGATCGAACAGAAGGTGATGTCACGGCTCGAGCAAATGGAACTCAACGACGTTGCTCATCAATACCCCTCAGAGCTTTCCGGCGGAATGCAGAAGCGGGTGGCGCTGGCCAGGGCGCTGGTGACAGACCCGGCCATCGTCCTCTTTGACGAACCGACGACCGGCCAGGACCCTATCAGGAAAAACATAATCCTGAGCATGATTGCTCATTACCGGAAACAGTTCGGATTTACTGCCGTTCTCATCAGTCACGACATCCCCGATGTATTCTTCATCTCCGACATGATACTCCTCCTCTGGGAAGGAAAGATCGGCTTTCACGGGACCTATGAGGAACTGACAAGGATGAGACATCCGATGATGGATGAGTTTCTCAAAAGCATTGAGGGCCTCAGGGACGAGCTCACCGGGCTGCTCTCAAAAGAAATGTTCAGGTCCCGGTATGCCCTCTCTCTGGGAGGACAAAAGGCCGACACGACGATCACAGCTGTTCTTTTCAGCGTCCAGTTCGACCACCTTGCCGAGCGGCGCTGGCCACAGGCTCATTTAGAGGTTCTCAAACTCCTCGGGGCGCATGTACACAACTATTTCAGTCCCCTTGGGGGCTTCTCTGCACGTCACAGCAGAGACAAGATCCTCACCATCCTGCCGCACATGAGCATTGAAGAAGCCGGCCAGTTGGTGCATGAGATTACGCAGGATCTTCAAAAGGCCCTTCCCGAACTTCAGTCCAATGCGCGGAACAAAATTGGGGTCAACGAATGCTTCGAATTATCAATAGCCGCAGGTATAACCGGAGCCAGTTCATCTGAAGATATCGAACAGATTATAGACAAGGCTGATAAAAATCAAAAAATAGTCGCAGTCGCGACATATAAATGCGGCAAGGAAGGTGCTTCCAAATGAAAAAATACTCACTCGAGACAGCTGTCGGCATTTTTGTGGTTATCGGTCTCCTCTGTGTGGCATATATGACCGTGAAACTCGGAAAGGTCTCCCTCTTTGGAGATGATTACTACTCTGTATATGCACGATTCGGCTCCGTCTCAGGCCTGCGGGTCGGAAATCCGGTCGAGATCGGTGGTATTGAAGTCGGCCGGGTAGAAAATCTCAGTATTGACCAGGAAAAACAGGTGGCGATAGTCCAGTTAAAGATCAAAAAAGGCATCAAGGTATACGACGACTCCAATGTTTCAATCAAGACAGCCGGGCTCATCGGCGACAAGTATATCAAGATCGAACCCGGAGGTGCCGGCGAAGTATTGAAGCCGGGGGCAAACATCACTGAGACCTCGTCCCCTGTAGACATCGAGGATATGATCAGCAAATATGTCTTCGGCGATGCTTCCGGAAAAACCAGCAAACAGGAGGACAAATGAGCATTCAGAAGCTAATGATTCGCAAAGGTTTTGCCATAGTGCTGTCGATAATAATCTGCCTTGTCGTGTCAGTCCCTGCCCATGCGGGGCTGCCGCTTGATACTGTGAAGGCCTATTCGGACAAGGTGCTGGAGGTACTTCGTGATCCGTCCCTCAAAGGAGAATCAACAAAAAAAGTCCGGAAGGAAAGGCTCAGGACCATCTCAGAAAAGATGTTCGACTTCACGGAACTCTCAAAAAGGACTCTGGCCCAGAACTGGAGCAAGTTCAACCCGGGACAACAGCAGGAATTCGTAACTCTGTACACCTCCCTGCTCGAAGATGCCTATTCCGACAAGATTCTTTCCTATACCAATGAAAAGATCGTCTTTAGCAAAGAAGTTGCGCTGACAGAAAAAACCGTCGAGGTCCAGAGTACGGTTGTGAGAAAGACAACTGAAATCCCTATCTACTACAGAGTGATACTGAAGGACGGCGCATGGAGGGTGTACGATGTTGTCGTCGAAGGGGTGAGTCTGACTAATAACTACCGCTCCCAGTTCAGAGAGATACTCGCGAACAAGCAGCCTGAATCATTACTCGAGACCCTCAGGAAAAAGGTCGGCGGGGCCGGACATTCATCCGGGCCGGCATCTGAGCCGAGCCAAAAGAAACCATAATGGAATTGATGCCATGAAAACTGTAAAAACTCAGACAGTCGCCTTGTTGTTCCTGATCGGGCTCACGTTTCTCCAGCCGGTCGCTCTCCGGGCAGAGGAGACCGTTCCAATACCAAATGCTTCGGCGCAGGCCCAAATGCAACCCGCAAACGATGCTCCCGCAACCCCGGGGTCATTATCCGAAAAATCATCACCCCCCACATCAGTCGATACATCTGTTACCACATCCGTCGATCATCAGAAACCAGTCCAGGAGCAAGAGCCAAAGGCTTCCGGGGAGGCTGCCACTGGTGAAACACTCACACCGGCAGCTCAGGAGGTTGTTGAAAACAGTGATGTCGCCGTGGACGAGGGGTCCAGCATTGCCGATCCCTTTGCCCCAACCAACAAGCTGATGTTCGAGATCAACGACCGCTTATATTTCTGGGTACTCAAGCCAGTCACCAAGGCATATGTCCACATCCCTGAAGATTTCAGGATTATTTTCAGCAGTGTTTATGACAACCTCAAAGCCCCGGCAAGGATGCTGAACAATCTGATGCAACTGAGGATGGAGCGCGCAGGGAACGAGCTCGTACGTTTTCTCATCAATTCAGTTGTTGGCATAGGCGGCATCGGAGATATTGCCAGAGACTCCTTCGGCATAAAGAAACAGGATGCTGATTTCGGCCAGACACTCGGCCATTATGGTATTGACCACGGGTTCTATATCGTACTGCCCCTTCTCGGACCCTCTTCGCTCCGCGACGGCATTGGCCGCGTCGGAGATTACTTCATGCATCCGCTTACCTATGTGCCTCATGAAGACCTTTCATGGCAAGCATCCCTGGGGATTCTCGCACACGAGTACGTTAACGATGCCTCGTTCAGGATTGGAGATTATGAGTCTTTCAAGGAGTCGGCTATTGATCCCTACATTGCCATGCGCGATGCCTTTGTCCAGAACCGGAAGAAGATAGTGGAGGAATCAAGGCACTAGCGTGTGACAGCTGCAGATGGCATAACATAAGCTTTTCTCTGATCTCCATTTTGCCAATCTGTCTGGCGTACCTTTATTAGCCTCTGAGAGCCTCGGGCACAGGCTGCCTTGAACCCTCCATCTGTTCCAAGGCCGCCTGTGTCTCCTCTTCGTTGTAGGTATCAGGCAAGGCTTGCACAGATCACTCCAGAGAGACCCATGATCTCCTTCATCTTCCTAATCTCTTCATTTGTGTCCTTGCCTTTCACGGTAACTATTATCTTCCCAGCCTTGTCGTGAAAATGGAGTTCGCAGAGGCCAGATGCCCTGAGTGTTCCCATTACCTCTTCTGCTTGGTCAGGGACTGCCTTTACTACTATTCCTGATATATTCATTCGGGTTTTACCCTTCGTTCAGGGTGTTCAGAAGATCTGAACTTGCCACTGAGTTATTTCTCCCGGATATTCCCCTGCTTGAACCATCCAAATCTAGGATGGCCACCTTTGAAGCACCAAGGAACCCTTCTTTATCCCGGACTTACCACCAGCGCCAGAGAGAGATGATAAAAACGATCGAAAAGATCAGGAACAGATTCATATAGGCAAAAAAATAGAAGAGCCTCATCTGCGGCGGCTTTTTCTGCCGCACCTCCTCCAAGAGTTCACCGACCACGGGCATGCCGAGGATCTTGTCTTCTTTGTGCGGAGCTGTTTTAAGGACATCCGTCATATCAAACCCTGCTCCATGTTTCTTGAAGTGACTGCCACCCTTCCAAAGTCTGCTACCCGACACATCATAAATTGTTCCTTGGTATGCCACATAGGCAGGGCGTCCCTCATAGCCGTCACACTGGGATAGTTGTTCAGCAGTAAAGTCCTGCACAGGAAGTGGAATATCGTATTGTTTTTTCCTGCGCACCATTGGGCCTATGACAAACGTCACAAACACTGCAGTTGAAACCATCACAAGGAAGAACCCGATCTTTATGATGAGAAGTATTCCGAACCTTGTATGAATCAACATATTCCAGTTCGGCACCCGTGAAACAGAAAGAAACGTACCCGTAACAGCCATAATGATGATCGATGCCCATCCCAGCCGCAATTCGCTTTTGGGGAGTCCCCGCGCAGCGTAGGCAGGCTTCAGGACAATATGCACATAAAGAATAGTCCCGAACCACATGATGGCGGTCAGGGTATGAAGATAACCAATGATAAACCTGAGAACATGCTGAAAAGGAGATAACACCCTGTACTGGCCCTTTATTCTCAGGTCGTCCTTAAATGACTCACCTTCACTGGTGAGTTGACCACCTCCAGCGGGATCAACATGGCAATAGTCACAGCTTTTGACTGCCTGATGGGCGAACTCCGGAGTGCCGAACCCCTCTGCGGGATAGAGCAGCATCAGCAAAAAAAGAATGATATGAGGTTTCGTTACATTAGTCATATTTCAGTCCAGCGTTTTGCGATAGACACCCAACCCGAGACCTATAGCGACCACCGTGAATGTCAGGACCGGCCAGATACTCGGCCAGATCTCGGTAAAAGTTTTTCCCTTGAGCATGATCCCTCGCACGATCCTTAGAAAACGGGTTAGTGACAGGACCGAACCCACCCACTGTGCCCACTCGGGCATGCCTCGAAAAGGGAACATGAAACCCGAAAAGAAGGATTGAAGGCAGAAAAAAGAAGAACGTCATCTGCATAGCCTGAAGCTGGTTGCGTGCAATCGAGGAAAAGGTTATCCCGAGCGTCAGGTTCGATGCAATGAAGATAGAGACCGACGCATAAAGAAGAATAATGCTCCTCTGCATCGGCACCTTAAAAATAAGAAGCGCAGCGGCAGGGAGAAAGGTGACCTGAATCAGTCTGATCAGGATATAGGGAATGATTTTGCCGGTCATGACCTCAAGAGGCAGCGCAGGGGTTGATAGAAGGTTCTCGAACGTACCACTCTCACGCTCACGCGTCACAGCCACGCCGGTCGTGAGGATCATGGTCATGGTGAGTTGTCCCCAGCAGTTCCGAAAATAATTCATCCAATCAATATCTGATCGGGCATGGCAATAGTGGAAGACACGCCGCAAGGTATGCAGGCGTTACCGCTTCGACACCTGGTCTGCGATACGATCTCCGACATCGGTCGTGCTCATACCCATATGACCTGCGGCCTGGCTCTTCATCTGCTTCATGACCTCGATCATCGCGGCCTCGACCGTCTGTGAAGCCTTGGGTTCACCGAGCGTGTCGAGCATCATCATCGCCGCGCCAATCGCCGCCATCGGATTGATCACGTTCTTTCCGGCATATTTCGGGGCGCTGCCCCCCATCGGCTCGAACATTGACACACCTTCCGGGTTGATATTCCCTCCGGAGGCAACACCGAGCCCACCCTGGATCATCGCCCCAAGGTCGGTAATAATATCACCGAACAGATTTTCGGTAACCGCGACATCAAACCATTCAGGGTTCTTCACGAACCACATATTTGCAGCATCGATATGGTTGTAATCGCGCTTGAGTTCCGGGTATTGCTGAGCACCCATCTCCTCAAAGGCGCGGTACCAGAGATCGCCGCAATGGGTCAGCACATTCCGCTTGTGGATCAGGGTGATCGGCTTGGCTGCGTATTTGCGATTCAGGGCATTGCGCTTTCTCTTCAGTTCAAAGGCATACTTGAGGCAGCGGTCCACCGTGCGGCGATCATACACCATAAGCTGGGTAGCGATCTCATCCGCAGTGCCCACACGCGTCGCGCCGCCGTGCCCGGTATATATGCCGCCGGTGTTCTCGCGAATCACGACAAAATCGATATCCTCGGGGCCCTTGTCCCTGAGCGGGGTTTCCACGTTGGGGTACAGCCTCACCGGGCGGAGATTGATATACTGGTCCAGGGCAAAACGGATCTTGAGAAGAATGCCCATTTCGAGGATGCCGGGCTTGACGTCAGGATGTCCGATGGCGCCAAGGAACATCGAATCGAACTTCCTGAACTCGTCAATCGCACTGTCGGGGAGCGTCTCACCGGTCTTCAGGTACCGTGCAGCACCGAAATCAAATTCGGTATATGCAAGCTTGAACCCGTACTTCGTCGCCGCCGCATTTATTACCTTAATCCCTTCGGCAACTACCTCTGGCCCGGTCCCGTCACCGGGGATAACCGCTATATTGTATGTCTTTGACATTGATTCCTCCTGTATTCAAAAATAAGTCGTCTATAATATCACAAAGGAAGCACATGAAGCAGGCACCTCCGGTAAAACTCCCCGGCCTCAGTGTCATAATCTTTTTTTGTTTCCGTCAGAGTAATCGCGCTTCGAATAACGACTTACTCTGTTGATCTACTCTGTTGATCTACTCTGTTGATTATTCAGTTGATTTATTCAAGCCCGGTCACCTGTTTGTCCTGGGGATATTCCACGGTGAACACAAAGGGGATCTTGATCTTTTCCCCAGGCTTCATCTTGAATAACCATTCGAAGTAATTCAACTCGTTCTTTTTCAGCACTGGGGTGTCCTTGTCGAATTGTGGTTCTATAAGGCTGACCACTATGTCCTGGTGAGAAGTTATCGGCAACTGGTCCCACATGACAAGCTCTTCCTCTGTCTTCTTGTTGTTGGTTATCTCCGTGACATACTCATATACCATCTTCGTCTTTTTCGAAAAGACGTCTCCCTGCTCTTTATGCTTCCGGAGGAACTTCCTCTCCACCTTGATGGCGCTGTCTGCTCCGAGATAGGTCCAGAACTCCTCTCCTAGAGCGACCTGATTCAGAGAGGCGTTGGCCACAAAATTGTTGTCGAGGAAGATGTTCGTATCTCCCGGCAGCAATGGGAAATTGCTGGCATTCGTCACTTTGGTTTTAAGGTATGCGTGCGAAGAAAGTTTTGGCACCGTTGAATACCGGAACTCGGCAGGAAAATTCTGAATAAGCACCGTGACCTTATGTGGAAGGTTGTCACTGACAATAGTGTTTCTGCCGGATATTTCAAATATAACGGAAGTGGCATTTGCCTTAACTCCGGCAATCGGTTTTTCCATTATTGGGCCCGCCACGGGCTCTTCGGGCTGTAACTGTGCACTGTAATGCGCAGTGGACATCATCTGTGGTGCAGGCACAGGAGCAACACGGCCAACGTTTTTTTTCGCGGCAATGATGCGTGGTTCATAGAAATTGACGTACCAAGGGGACAACTCGGGCTGTTTGCCGCCGATCCCGGGTTGTGCCGTTGAAAGTGCAACCGCCACATTGTCCCATGATTCGGACGTGTTCTGCCGGATGACCGCGTTATAGGTGAGGTTCATTTTCTTTTCCTGCGTAGAGACCCTCAGGTCGTAGAGCGGCCACCAGTTCGGGCCGTGCACAACATACGAGAGGCTGAGCGAAAGTTCCCTGCCTCTTTCAGCCGTACAATCACCTCCACCTGGTATTTGGTCTTCTGCTCACTGCTGCCCATATCCGCAATCTGGCGAATGACTTTATCCAGCGTGGCCTTAACGCCGCGCCGCACTATTTCGGTGTCGCGGATCTCCTTATCCAAGCTTATGTTCCTGCTGCGGTACTTTGACTTTTATATCGAGTCCGGCTATCTGGTCTTCAAGCATTGACTTTTCTTCAACAAGTGCCTTTCGGTCCCTGTCCGGGGTCTCGGCATACCGCTCGGTATTCGTTTTTACGTCGTTCAGTACGGCGTTGCCCGTGCCATTCACCTGGATGCTGCCAGAGTCCAACCCCATGGGAAGGTTATCAAACATAAGACGATGTTCTCCGGCCGGAAGTTTCTCGGACGCCGTGCGAGTCAATAGCGCCCGGTCTGAATATACCGTGACCGCAGTAATCCCGGACTTAAGAATCTTCGCACCGGGATCGTCGGCGCTGGCCCATGAGGGCCCGACCGGAAACGTGGAAATGACAAAGAAGAGCAGAGACAAAAGATGAATGCGCACAATGAGTTTCATGGTTTCTCCTCAGTTATGTAATCTAGAATAAAAGTATCAGCACGTCCCGATACGTGAATACTATCACATTTTGCGCCTCCCGGCTTTATTCTGATCGTCATAATTCATGATACAATAGATAAACAATATTCCGGAGGGACAATGACCAGCAACTTTAATGATGCCGCCTCCTGCTGGAAGGCGATTCTTTCAGATGTCAAAACAAACAGCGGACTGCTTGCTGAAATAGAGAGGTTTGCGCGTGAGAATACAAAGCCGGCGGAAATAGTATTCGGCACGTCGGGGTGGCGCGGGGAAATAGGTACTGACTATACGTTCAACAATGTCAGGATCGTCACCTCGGCAATCATTGAAACGCTCAGGTCCACTGATCCTGTTGTGGTCACGGCATTGGGAGTGGCGGATTTTGATGAGATAAAAAAACGCGGCATCATCGTCGGTCATGACAACCGTTTCCTCGGACATGACTTTGCCATGGAGGTGATCGGACTGCTACAGCAGGCAGGGATCAGGACCTGGTACGCAGGAGAAGCCCCGACCCCTGAATTCTCAACTGGTATCGAGATGCTCAAGGCCGCCTGCTCGATCAACCTGACCCCATCGCACAACCCTGCTAATTATGCGGGTTTCAAGGTCAATCCTGCTGACGGAGGTCCTGCCGGTTCCGAGATAACTACAAAAATCGAGGAGATCGCCAACCGGATGATGAAGGACAGGGCAATCCTTCACGAAATCAAACCCGAGGCTATTGAAACAGTGGACCTGCCAGCGTTATACCTTCAGTACCTCCGGGAGAAGCAGACTATTGATCTCAACGGGATTCTCGACTTTATCGGCAGCAGCAATTGCTTTATCTGTATCGACAACGTCCATGGCTCAACCCGCGGGAGGATACAGAAGATCATCGGGGAAAATCCAAAAGCAAGTTATCTCAGGACCTCAGACGATCAACTCTTCGGCGGCATCGCTCCTGA
This sequence comes from Nitrospiraceae bacterium, assembly GCA_003153275.1. Classification (GTDB taxonomy): domain Bacteria; phylum Nitrospirota; class Thermodesulfovibrionia; order Thermodesulfovibrionales; family UBA6898; genus PALSA-1316. The sequence goes on from PLXX01000038.1 coordinate 17,245, forward strand.
GCCTTCTGAAAAGAACATGGAAGGGGTGGAGCAGGTCCTCAAATGGAACAGTGCCTTGTTGAAACTGGGTGTGATCATGGACCCTGATGGTGACCGCATACGGTTCAGCGACGGAAAGGTGCAGATACCAATGAACTATTTCGGGGCGATGGCACTGCATTTTCTCCATATACAAAAAGGGTTCCAGGGCATTGTTGCAAAATCAGTCGGCACGAGCAACCTCGTTAATGCCATTGCAAAGAAACTCGGCATCGCCGTGCGGGAGACAAAGGTCGGCTTCAAAAATTTCAGGCCCTACATGCTCCCCTCAGCCCCTGAACGGGCAATCGTCGTCTTCGAGGAATCCGACGGTATCTCCGGTTATCACCACACCCTTGAGAAGGATGCCATCTTCGGGGCTCTGCTTGCGCTCGAAATGATGGCGGTAACCGGCAAAAATCTCGGTGATTATCTTATCGACATCATGGATGAATTCGGATACTACTATCCTGACCGTTCCGGCATATCGGTCGACAAGTCCCTGGTCGGGGAGCCACTTCTCAAAAAACTCTCCATTCTGCGGGAAAGGTATGCAATCGGGACTGAAGTTACGGTCGGCAGCATCAGGAGGACGGTAAGTGATATGATCACGGTCGACGGGACAAAGCTCGTTTTTGATGACGGCTCATGGCTGATGATACGGCCGTCAGGGACAGAACCAAAGGTCAGGTTCTATATTGAGGCTCGGACAGAGGAAGGCAAGAAGGCTGTATTCGACACTGCAGAGCGCATGACCCGGGAAGCTCTGGCAGACTAAAGAGATCTGGATATCTGGAGCAGGAGCAACAGGTTCAGAATAGAAACACGACAGCGACAGTCCATAACGAGATCTTCTCATTGAAGGTGTTAGCGTTAGGACTCCCCTCTTATGATTTCAGATAGGCGATCAGGGCCGATATATCTCTATGCGAAAGATGGCTAAACGACGGCATTATCGTTGCAGGATTATGGCTTCGGGAATCCCTGATCTGCTGGCGGATCCAAGCATCAGTCCGCCGTTCTTTAACCGCTGTCAGTTCGGGCCCGGCAGAGCCGCCCACCCCTTTGAAACTGTGGCAGTTGATGCATCCCTCACGCTTAAAAATCTCTGCACCGTCCGGCTGGTCTGCAAACATTACTATCAACCCCAGACAGAATATTGCAGCCGTTGCAACAGCGAAAAGTTTGTACGTCGCGGTCATCCTATTTCTCCTATACTGAAAAAACAATAAGCTGCAATTCCCTGTCGTGCCTTTGAATCGCGGATTAAGTATGAATACTGTGCGCCAAACTGCTCAATCTTGGCAGAAAACGACCGGTCTTCAGGCAATAGGCATGAAAGTCAGCCCCGTAAACATCAGCAAGATATATCTCTTCATCGTTGGCCTTAAACAGGACAGCTGCAAAATGAATACAAAATATGAAAATGGAAAAAAGAGTGGGTAGAAGGCAAATTATACCAAGAAGAATAATTGACTGGAAAAGATAGATGGGATGTCTTATAAGACGGTAAGGCCCGTTCTGTATCAGGTTAGTCCTTTCATTCTTATCCACCCCTATCCGCCAGGCTGTTCCCATGGCCTGATAGCACCATAAGGTACCTGCATACCCGCAGACTGCCAGCGCTATCCCGACATATGCACTCGCAGAATATTTAAACAGCCCGATAAAAGACAAAAGTCCTGACTTCACACCAAAATACATTATGAAGGGCTGGCCTGCCCAACCTGATATAACGATGAACCACGACAGCCAAAGCATACGCTCTTTCACATTATGAGGGGTCAGATTTGGGGACTTTCCAATGCGGTTCCGGATACGCCTGGCATTAAGCATGACTCCACCCCAGTAAATTATTACTGAGGCGACTACTGCAGACTGCCTGAGAAACATCTGGGCATCAGTCACGTTCAAGTGTTCTCTTTGCACGTATCAGGTTCTGGAGCTCAAGCACCCAGTGCTTCTTAATGCTGAACCATACATCAGCACCCCAGAGTATATTCCTGCTCGAAGATTTGAACTCCACATCGATCTCAGGTTCCTCGGAAGGCACGTAACTGTTGATCCAGTCTTTTATCTCTTGGTTGTCTGCAAGGTGTTTTGTAACAGGCACACTATAATGGCTGTAGCTTGAAGGCAGTTTGACATTGCGAACCTTGGCAGTCCCGTTTGCCTTGTATTTATTGGCGGAGCCGAAGCCAAGAAGATCGCCGCCGAGAATATCCAACCCGATATAAAAGCCTGTAAACTCATCAACTGAATCAGGCACTGATCTGAGCTTGTTCAGCATTTCCCACTGGTTGGGAAGAAACCTGGTAAAACCGCCGGCGCCTACAGCCGTTGCATATGAGATCTTCAACCCGACAACCGGCCGCTGCCTTCCGGAGAGGGGATCGATTATGAATGATCTTTCTTCCGCTCTGTCCTCCACAGGGTTCCAGACCTGAATTTCATCAGAGAAGGTCCCCTGCAGCTGATGCAGGACCTTTAATGCCTGAATCCCACCCTGACTGTGTCCCACGATCATGGGTCTCATCCCTTCCCTTTCATAGAACCACGCAAGCTGCCCGGCCAGCCTGTTACTTCTATCATAACAGCTGTATGAATAGGACCCGTCAGCCGGATTTCTGATTCTGCCTTCAGGGTATCCCATATTCACAAGGAAATTCGAGAAAGATTCCATGGCAAGGTAGACTGGAAAAATCCCGCCGTGTATATTCATAATCCTTGGCGCAGGGGCATGGGAGAGGACCTCTTTTATGTCTTTTTCGCTTATTTTATCCGGATTGAGGGCAAGTATTTTCTCCTCAAGGTCGGGAGAAAGTGCAAGGCTTTGGGCAACCTCCATGCCCTCAACACTCTTTTCATATAATGGCTCCCTGTAGGTATACTTGGCTGAGCAGCCTGTTGCAGCCAGGACAAAGACCAACGTACATATCAATAATAATCTCCTCATTGCCTATCTCCTTTAAGCTGCAAAATATCCATAGAAAAACCTGATAGTATCGTGCGGATGTCTTCTTTGCTGAAAACAGTCTCTTTATAACTTATACCGACAGATATTTTATCATGCACTGTTGTAAATGATAAAACAAGAGGAGTTGCGCTGCCTGTAGACACGGCGCGCAGATAGACTTCAGGGGGCTTTTCATCAGCCTGCTGCCAGAATGTGTTGAGGTTAATGTTGGTTATACCACCCCAAACAGGATGGTATTTGGAATAAAACTTATTTTTTCTTTTACTGAAAAAATAGGGGAACAAAAGAAGCGCCACCCTCATCTCCGCAAGCGCCCACAGATATAGTCTATTTTTTTTGATCTTTTCAGTCTCTGCGTGCACCGCCTCACTGACCGTCTTCAAGTCCACACCACCAGGCACCATGTGAGATACATTAAAATAGCCCAGAAAAAGGCCGAAGATACGAGGGTTATCAAAGGCAAGGTCTTTTCTTATATTGACAATGGATGCTACTGAAATGTCTTTTCGCCGCGTTGCCTCCAGACGTCTGAAGGCCAATGGAGACAATGCCTTCAGCAGCATTGCCAGGAATAGATCATTCAGGGTAACACCCCATTTTCTGGCTGCAGAAACAAGGACAGCATAGTCATCAGGTCCGAAAGAGTGCAGTTCGAAGCCAGTATCATAACAAACGAGATCATCAAAATCAGGCCTGCAGGACCTGCGCAGAAGAGCTACATGCCGGGGGAGACTCACGAGCCACTTAACAAGGTATCTTGACCATCCCTGAACTCGGCAGCGGTTATTCGGATACAGGTCAAAAACAGGATACGGCCCTGACCGCTCTCCTTCCATATATTTCTCTATCAAACTTTTTATCAGGACTATTATGGAATCCGCACCGGCAATAAGGTGGAAATATATCAGCCCAAGATGAAAAGCACCGCCCTCCTCCATGGCAAAGAACCTGAAGGGTTTAATTTCTCCATTCAGGTCAAAAGGGACATCCAACTGCCTGCGGATTTCGCTGACGAGTGTGTCCCCCCCTTCTTCACCCCGGATAATTTCTATAGTAACGTCTGACTTTCCGCCATTATACTGGTACTCTTTCCTGTTACGGTCTATCATAAGATTGGTAAGCCCACAGGCCTCAAGACAGCTGTCAATAACATTTTTCAGTCGTGCGGGATCGAGGCGACATGATATTTTCACAACATGCACGGCATTATATGGATGCATATCGTTCCACATCAGCACGGTCCTCTGAAAGGTATTCAGTTTTGCCCTCATCATAAAATTCCTGCGAAATGACAGGTGCTAATTCTTTCCTCCACTGCTGCGAACAAGTCTTTGCAACTCCTTACTCCAGTATTTCTTGATATAAAACCATTGTTCGGCAGCAAACAGCATATTTCTACCGTCTTCAAACGGTTCGTCCTGCGACAATAGTTCTTCTGTACCCGGAAGATACCTGTTGAGCCATTCTCTTGCGGCGTTGTCTGCAGCAAAGTCCTGGACCAGCGGCACTGTTAAATGACCGTACCTGGCCGGAAGTTTGACATTGCGGACAATGGCAGAACCGAGTGGATGGTATCTTCCAGCCTTGTCAGGACTTAACATGTCACCGCCAATCAGGTCTGCCGTCAAACGAAAACCGACAAATTCCTCAACTGAATCAGGAATTTCCCTTAGTCTTCTAAGCATGTCCCACTGTCCGAGGATAAGCCGCATAGTTTTCCCGGTGGCTACAGCCGAGGCATATCCGACTTTCAGGTCCCGGACCTCACGTTCCCTGCCGGTGAGGGGGTCAATAATTGAATACCTGTCTTCGGGTTCCCCGGTCAGTGGATTCCATACCCTCAACCGTTCATGAAATGCACCACTCAATTCATGAAGAGTCCTTATAACCAGCATCCCCCCCTGGCTGTGTCCTATCAAAAGAGGCATCATACCGTCTTTTTCATAATACCATGCTATATATCCTGCCAGTTTCTCGCTGCTCATAAAACTGCTGTAAGAAAAGTCACCGTTAAGCGGATTGCAGACCTGTTCCTCCGGGTACCCCATGCCGATCAGAAACTTCGAGAAAGAATCCATAGTCACCAAAGGGATACTTCCGTTAAGGTTTATGATCCTTGGAGCAGGGGCCCTGGAGAGAATATCCCTTATATCAGATTCGGTAATCTGCCGATCGTCAAGCCCAGATATCTTCTCGGCAAGCAGTGAGTCGATTGAAGGGCGGGCCCGTATATCGGTCTTCTTCTGTATTACGGAAGATGATGCACATCCCGCGAGTACGATGACTGCAGAGGTCAGCGCCATCGAAAGAAAAGTTCTTATGCAGACCGGAAACATGACCATCGTGGATATTCTGTCAACAAAGGCTACCTGGCTTTGAGGCCTATGGTCCCCCTTTGCGGGTCATAGTCATACAGTGTCAGATCCATTTCACTGCCGACAAGCGGCTTGACATCATCGAGTGTCTGGGGATAGGCATCATGTAACGCATGATAGGTGGCAATGGCTTTTCTGAGGGCATCCAGATTTCCGGTTTCCCCAGCCTTCTTCCCTTTTTCGTAAGAATTAATCATGGTATCCCCATACACTGCCACCGGGTTTTTCGGTTTGTCCTGACAGGCAACAACGAAAGTCATCATAACTGCTGCATACAATATTTTTTTCATTAACGGATTCTATCATACCGGAGGAAAAATGCCAAGAGGTGGAAACTCCACTTGTAGAGAACTCCACTAATCCAGCATCAAATCGAAAGAATGGCGTGAAAATAACATTCAAGTGGATTCAGCAGCATGTTGCGCCGGTATCTCAGAGGTCGAGGGGGCATCGGGCCGACAATGAGCACAGCTGAGGTTGTCACGCCGTTCACAATAAAGTTATGTGGATTGTAGCAGGTGGGGGTGAGTGGCTTCCCAATCGGGGGGAATCGGGAAGCCACTCGGGGGGGGAAACTAAAATAGTCCTTAAACTGATCTTCTCAGGAATGTCGGAAGGTCAAGCGCTTCCTCATACTTGAACCCGTCTCCGTCCTTCGGCACGGTCTCCAGATCAAGATTCATGCTCTTGGCAAGGACTCGCTCCGAACCTTTAAAGCTCACCGGCTCCTTGACCGGCCTCCATTTCTGGATCTCGGGCAGCTGGACTTTTTCCTTCTTCTCATCAAACCCGGTCGCTATGACCGTCACCCGGATCTCATCCTTGATGTCAGGGTCAACAACCGCACCGAAAATCACATTGACTTCTTCATGGGCTAGGTCGTAGATCAAGGCTGTAGCCTCGTTGATCTCGTTCAGGGACATCTCAATGCCTCCGGTAATATTCATCAAGATGCCCTTTGCGCCCTCAATTGAAGAATCTTCGAGCAGCGGGTTCGATATCGCCTGTTTCGCCGCCTCGAAAGCAGCTTTCTCTCCTTTTCCGACCCCGGAGCCCATGACCGCGCGTCCCATATTTTCCATGATAGTCTTGACATCCGCAAAGTCAACGTTGATAAGGCCGGGCACGAGGATGATATCAGAGATACCCTGTATCGCCTGCCTCAGGACGTCATTGGCAATCGAAAAAGACTTGAGTAGCGGTGTGCCTTTTTCAACGACCATGCTGATCTTGTCATTCGGAATAACGATAATCGTATCGACATGCATCGAAAGCTCTTTCATGCCTTCTTCTGCATTGATCAACCTCCTCTTGCCTTCATAAAAAAACGGCTTTGTCACTACAGCAACCGTGAGAATACCAAGCTCTCTGGCTATGCTCGCAACAACCGGGGCCGCACCAGTGCCGGTGCCTCCTCCCATGCCTGCGGTGATGAAGACCATGTCACAGCCGTCCATCACGTCCATCAGCGCCTCGCGGTTTTCAAGCGCCGCCTGCCGGCCGATTTCAGGGTTTGAGCCTGCTCCAAGCCCTCGGGTCAGTTCAGTGCCGAGTTGGATCCTGATCGGGGCTAACGACGTTTCGAGCACCTGCAGATCGGTATTCGCCGCTATGAACTCAACCCCCTGGAGCGTTGACGCTATCATGTTATTGACGGCATTGCCTCCTGCGCCTCCTACCCCGATCACTTTGATCTTTGCCTTCTGTCCTCTTATTTCTTCGATCTCGAACATGCCATACCCCCTTCTTTCTTGTAGTCTGAATTTATGATTTCTGCATTCCTGAAAAGATCTCGTGCCCAATGCCGCACCCTGCCGAGAAGACTGTTGGCACTGACCGAGTGGACTGCCCTGACATGGTCAGAAACTGACGAATACGCAACCAGTCCGACACCGGTGGCATACTGCGGGTTGATGCTGACCGGTCCCATAATGCGGGTAGGGTCACTGATGAGGTCCGGCGTGCCGATCCTGACCGGCAATGCAAGAACCGACTCTGCCATCCGGTCGAATCCCCGTAACAGCGAGGCCCCCCCGGTGAGTACCACGCCATAGACTGCATGCTCATAGCCAAAGCAGCGTTTAAGCTCTTCGCGGACAAGTTCGAGCATTTCATTGCACCGCGGCTGGATAATGCCGACCAGGCTGGCACGGGAAAGCGTCCTTACCTGCCCGCCCGCCTGCATCATCTGGATCTCCATCTCTGCGTCGTCAGCAGCGATGTCTGTTGTCCCATAAGTTTTCTTCAGGCGCTCAGCCTCGGACATCTGGATCCTGAGACCGACCGCAATATCGTTCGTTATGTGGTTGCCGCCGACACCAAGCACCGACGCATGCCACAGGCTGCCCTCTTTGAAGAGTGCGATATCCGTTGTCCCGCCACCGACGTCAACAAGCACCACACCCGCTTCCTTCTCTTCTTCCGTGAGAGACGCATGCGCCGAAGCGAGCGGTTCAAAGATGAGATCAACAACGTCGAGGCCGGCCTTCTCACAGCATTTCAGGAGATTCTGTATCGACGAAACAGCACCGGTGATGATATGCACCTTGGCTTCAAGTCTGACACCTGACATACCTACCGGGTCAGCAATCCCTCTCTGCCCGTCCAGAATAAATTCCGTCGGGATAACGTGGAGCACCTCGCGGTCAAGTGGTACATACACCTCCCTGGCAGATTCAATCGCCCGTTCGACATCTGCAGGGGTCACTTCCCTGCCTCTGATACCGACAGCACCATAGCTCTCGAAACCCCTGATATGGCTGCCTGATATCCCGACAGAAACTGATCTGACCCGGACGCCAGCACACGCTTCAGTCTCCGCCATGGCCTTCTTTATCGAATCAACAGCATCGTCGATATTGATCACCACGCCTTTTCTGAGCCCTATCGAAGGGAAGACTCCCATGCCAAGCAGATTGATATCATCGCCCCGAACCTGAGCAGCAATCGCACATATTTTGGTTGTCCCGACATCGAGCCCGACAACGATACGCTGCATCATCTGCGGACCACCGCATTCACCGGCTTTACCACTACCCTGTTGGCAAAGCGGAGATCGATATAATCGACAGGGATGCGCCTGCTCTTGATCTCCTGCTCGAGCTCCAGTAGTCTTACCAGTTTTTCATGATAGTCGCCGGTCCCGACCTTCACCACAACGCCGTCAAAGTTTGCAGTCATCTCCTGCTGTTTGTTTGCTATAACCTCAATCCGGTCCTTGAGGGAGAGCAGTCCGGCCTCTTTGATAGCCTTCACCAGATTTATCGCCTCGCCGAACGCCTCCTTCTTCTCAAAGGGGTTGCCGACGATGATGGGGAGGAAGGGGACTGAACTGTCTTTCAGTTCTTCGAGCAGCTTTCCCTTGTTATCGACGATAAAATGTCTGCCTCCCATATCAAGCAGTGCGAACGGTTCTGCCTCTTTAATCAATACCTGGAGGGTGCCGGGAAATTCTTTTCTCACAGAAACCGACCGGATCCAGGGAGAGGCGCTTATGTTTCGAAAAACTGAACCGGAAGAGAGGGTTGCCAGGCTCTCCTTCACTCCGAGCCCGGTCAGCGCACGAAGGTCCTCATCGTTCAAATGTTGATTCCCTGTAAAGGTTATCTGTTGAAGCGGAAACGCCGTCCTGAAAACTGCATATACTGCATATGACACTATCAGGAGCGCCAGCAGGGGCACGACGACCGCCGCCGTCTGCTTAAGACGCAATAATGCCGGCTTTGTCAAATGGTCTTCGTTGACAATCGTATTCTTCCTGACTCTCTTCACGCTTTTCAAACGACGCTTTCCTCCAGGATCTTCTCCACGAGGGCGGGAAAGTCAATGCCGGCAGCTGCCGCAATCTTCGGCAAAAGGCTCGTCTCGGTCATGCCGGGAATCGTATTGACCTCCAGGGTAAAGATATTCTTTTGGTCATCGATAATGAGGTCGACCCTTGTTGCGCCGCTGCAGCCAAGCGCCCGGTGGGCTGCCAATGCCGCTGCCTCGGCCTTTTTAAGGGTCCTACTGTCCAACGCCGGGGGGATAATATATTCGGTCAGTCCCGGCGTGTATTTCGCCTCAAAGCTGTAGAATTCGAGGGACGACCTCACCTCCACTCCGCCAATCGGCCGATCATTCAGTATGGCAATCTGGACTTCCCTGCCCTTGATATATTGCTCAATGACAACCGCCCTGCCATATGCAAAGGCTTTTTTCACCGCCTTGCCCGCAGCATCATAACTCCTGACGATCTCAACGCCCACGCTTGACCCCTCGGTTGCAGGCTTAACCACCCAGGGAAGTTTGAAACCTGTTTTGAGCGTAAAGCTCTTTGTCCTGAACTCCTGCTGCCTGACGATGCGGCATGCCGGTACCGGGATGCCCTGATAAAGAAATATCTTTTTCGAAGCTTCTTTGTCCATCGCCAGGGCAGAAGCGAGAATTCCTGAACCGGTATACGGCACCGCCATGATCTCAAGCATTCCCTGAACCGCACCATTCTCACCGTGGCCACCGTGCAGGGCAATAAAAGCCAGTTCTATTTTTTCTTTTTTCAACACCGCACAAAGGTCCGGGCCTGCGTCAATGGCTTTGACTGTATATCCGCGTGATCTGAGCGCCTTCAACACCGCATTGCCGCTTCGGAGGGAGACCTCACGCTCTGCGGACTGTCCGCCCATCAGCACCGCGGTCTTCATCTTCTTCATCTTTTTTTTGTCCATGAAACGCTCCTCCCTCAGGACCTTCCCACCAGTTGTATTTCAGGTTCAAGCATAACATTGAACCGGGTCTGGACCGCGGAGGCAACCTGCTCCATCAGTGCCCGGTAATCTGTCGCCGTGCCTTCTCCCTTATTCACAAAATAATTGGCATGCACCGTACTGACCTCAATGTCACCCATCCTCATTCCCTTGCATCCTGCCTCCTCAATAAGCCTGCCCGCGGAATTTCCATCGGGATTCTTAAAAACACAACCGGCCGAACGGTTACTGATCGGCTGGGTCATCTTCTTCTCGATGAAGAACTGGTCAGTCCGTCCGGTGACCTGTTCTTTTTCGTCGCGCTTGAGCTTCAGGTTTGCGCTCAGGACAATATCTGTTTTCAGTATGTCTGAATACCGGTAGCTGAATCCCAGGCCCTCACCCTTGTAGCGGTCGAGCCTGCCGTCCCTGTCCATAATCGCTACCGACACAATCACATCCTTCATCTCACAGCCGAAGGAACCGGCATTGCCGCAAATGGCGCCGCCGACCGAGCCCGGTATGCCGGTCAGGCCCTCGATTCCTGAATAGCCTTGCTCTTTGCAGAAATTTACGAGTTTCTGGAGCGGCACGCCGGCCTCAACAAAAAGCTCCACCGCACTGTTGCCTTCCTTCAGGACCTCGATGCGGTTGAACGTGCTCAACGATATCACCACCCCGTCAATCCCGTTGTCCCTGACCAGAATATTGCTCCCCCTGCCGAGCGCCATAAATGGTATGTTTTTCTTTTGGAGCAGGGACAGGACATTTCTCACCGAAAGTGGATCCTCAGGTGTTATAAACACATCCGTCCTTCCACCGATGCCGAGACTGGTATGCTCTTTCATCGAAATGCCAAAACCAATATACCCCTGGTATCTGTTCTTCAGCATCTCTTTCCATTCCTGCTCATCGATCTGCATGCAGCATCTCCACAAACGTTTCACCCATTTTCCATACGTCACCTGCTCCGAGAGTCAGGAGTATGTCTCCGTCTCTCATCCCGGAAAGCAGGTAGAGCATAGCTTCTTCCCTGTCGCTGTAATAAAGGACATTGCTGTTCCCCTTGTCCCTGATATTTTGATACAGGACCTTTGATGTCACCCCCTCGATAGCTGTCTCGCCGGCCGCATAGATATCCAACAGCACGGTAAAATCAGCCGCATCGAATGATGACGCGAACTCATCCATCAGGTCTGAGGTCCGGGTATACCGGTGTGGTTGAAAGACCACGAAAAGCCGTGACCGGATCCCGAGATACTGCAGATTCTCTCGCGCCGCCATGATCGTCGCGCGCACTTCTGTCGGATGATGCCCGTAATCGTCATAGACCTTGATGGACCTGCCCTCGCCCTTGAACTCGAACCGGCGGTGTATGCCGCTGAACCCTGCAAGCGCCTCCCTGATCTGCCGGACATCCATCTGGAGCTCCAGCGCAACACCGATGCAGGCCAGGGCATTCAGCACGTTATGCATGCCCGGTGCAGGGAGGGTGAACTTCCCCTCGCTCTTTCCGTGGTAGATCAGATCAAAACTGACAGACATGAAGGCTTTTTCAATATTCGCTGCATGGATGTCCGCCTCCGGCGAGAAACCGTAGGTGATATAGCTGCGGTGTATGTCGGGGATCAGCTCCCTGATATAACTGTTTTCGATGCAGACAAAGGCCGTTCCATAAAACGGCACTTTATTGATGAAAGAACGGAAGGCGTCCTTCAGTCTCTCCATATCTTTGAAAAATTCCATGTGCTCGCGGTCGATGTTCGTCACGACGGCGATCGTCGGAGAAAGCTTCAGGAAGGAACCGTCGCTCTCATCTGCTTCAGCAACAAGAAAGTCGCCGCCGCCCAGACGGGCGTTGCTGCCGATACCCTTCAGCTTGCCGCCAATGATAATCGTCGGATCAAGTCCACCATACCCAAGGACTGTCGAGATCAGGGAGGTGGTCGTCGTCTTGCCGTGGGCCCCCGCAACCAGGATGCTGTACTTCAGCCGCGCCAGTTCGGCCAGCATCTCGGCCCGCGGGATCACCGGAATCAAACGCCTCTTTGCCGTGACCACCTCGGGATTTTCGGCGCTGACCGCTGACGAAATGACCACAACATGTGCGCTGTCGACATGTTCTTCTCGATGGCCTATGCTCACCTTCACGCCCATGTTGCTCAGCCGTCTCGTTGTATCGGATTCCTTTAAGTCAGATCCCGTCACCTCATACCCGAGATTGACCAGCACCTCGGCTATGCCTGACATGCCTATGCCCCCGATACCGACAAAATGTATTATCCGGTATTTCTCAAACATGCCCTGCTCCGTCATGTGCATTCATACGTTTCTCACCAGACTCATTGCTATGTCAACGATCTTTGAACAGGCGTCCGGCCTTCCGAGCCCCTTGCTCGCGCTCTTCATTTCTGCCTGGAGCGCGCCGCTCTGATAAATATTGCGGATCGCCCCGGCCAGCTTCTCACCCTGAAGATCATTTTCGGATATTACCACCGCTGCGCCCATCTCCCGCAGCTTCAGTGCATTGAACTCCTGGTGCCGGCCTGCTGCATAGGGATACGGAATAAGGATCGCCGGCTTCCCTATCGCTGTCAGCTCTGCAAGCGTCGTAGCACCGGCCCTTGAAACAACGACGTCCGCAGCTGCATAGGCCTCTGCCATCTGGTAGATGAAGGGAGCCACCGTCCCCCTGACACCGGTTTTTCTATAAGCATCGCGGATGTTCTCAAAGTCTCTGTCTCCGGTCTGATGAAGAAACTGTATGGAATCCCTGAGATTGCTCAGATGGTTCAAGGCATCGACCATAGTCCTGTTGATCGCCTGGGCGCCTGAACTGCCACCGAAGATCAACACCGTGAAAAGATCCTTGTTGAGCGAGAAGAGCCTGCATGCAGCCTCACGGTCGCCCTTGAGAATTTTCAGCCGGACGGGATTGCCGGTCAGAAATGTCTTGTTCATCGGAAACGACATCAGACTCTCGTGATACGTCACACAGATCCGTTTCGCGATTCTGCCAAGGACCCTGTTTGTCAGACCCGGCACAGAGTTCTGTTCGTGGATCATCGTCGGAATTGATTTCAGATCGGCCATCATGACAATAGCGCCCGAGGCATAGCCCCCCACGCCGATCACGATGTCGGGCATGACCGTCTTCAGTATCTGCGTTGCATCAAGAAACGAGAGGAACAAAGCAGCAATCCCCTTCACTTTCCCGCCGAACGATTTGCCGACAATACCCTCTGATCTCAGATACCGGATCGGGTACCCTTCACGGGGAATGATCTTCGCCTCGATACCGTGCTCAGTGCCCACAAAAACAATCTCGGTCGTGCTGTCTCTTTTTTTAAACTCCTCGGCAATCGCAAGCCCCGGGAAGAGATGACCTCCGGTACCGCCGCCTGCAATGATCACCTTCACGCCTGTACCCCTTTTCCGCCGTAGATATTTCTGCGGGCGACACGTCTCACGTTCGCGGCCCTGTTCTCGTGCTCCGGCAGTTCTTCGTCGCCCCGAGAGATCCTGAGGAGCAGTCCGATTGCTGCCATATTCGCCAAGAGCGCTGAACCGCCATAGCTCAGAAATGGAAGCGGCAGCCCCTTTGTCGGAACAAGGCCGGTCACCACCGCGAAGTTGATCAGGGCCTGCAGCGATACCATCAGCGTGAGACCATAGGAAAGATAGCAGACAAATTTATCCCGAGACCGGTTCGAGATCGAGATGCCGCGGATAAAGAGAAAGACAAAGAGCGCGATCAGGACCGTGGCCCCGACAAGACCAAGTTCTTCCCCAACCAGGCAGAAGATGAAGTCAGTATGCGATGCAGGAAGAAAAGCCAGTTTCTGTTTCGACTCCCCGAGCCCAAGGCCGGTAATCCCGCCGCTCCCAAGGGAGATAAAGGACTGGACCAGTTGAAAGCCGCTCCCGAGCGAATCTTTCCAGGGATCCAGGAAGGACGTTATCCTCCTGAGGCGGTATGGCTCCATCACGAGCTTATAGACGACCGGTATTAAGAGCACAAGCACAGAGGCTATATACCTCATCCGCATCCCTGAGATAAAGAGCATCGCAAAGGTCAGAAAGGCAAGGCTCATCGTTGAACCAAAGTCGGGCTGCTTCAGAAACACCACCTGGAAGGCGGCCATGACAAGAAGCGGCCTGACAAAAGAGGTAAAACTCTCCGGATTGTAATCAGGCATCGAAAGGTACCGTGCAAGGAATATCACCATCGAGAGCTTCACCAGCTCGGATGGCTGAAACGTCGTCGGCCAGAGTCTGATCCAGCGCCGGGCCCCCCCGGCCGTGACCCCGATATACGGAAGGAAAACCATGAGCAGAAGGACAAAGGAGAAGATCAGCAGAGGGACAGCGGCCTTCTTAAGCATCGCCGGATTGATCCGATAGGAGAAAAAGAGCACCAGGAACCCGATGGCCATCGTAAATATATGCCGCTTAAAATAATAGAACTCACTGATATTCCGGCGGGCCAGGACCGGGGTGATGACGGAGGTCGAGCTGTAAATCATCAGCGAGCCGAATGCAATAAGCAGCAGCATGACAGCAAGGAGCCCCCTGTCATAGGTCCTGACGACCGGTGCCTTTATGGCATGCTCGCGCATCTGCATCAGGGCTTCAGTTCCATCACACGTTGTTTGAACTGTCTGCCCCTGTCCTCAAAATCCCTGAACATATCAAAACTTGCGCAGGCCGGGGAAAGAAGAACAACTTCTCCTGGCTCTGCAATCTCTCGTGCCTTCAGCACTGCGTCTGCAAGGCTGTCAGCCGGCAGAATCTTTACGGTGTCGTGCAGCGCATTGCCGATCTTTTCAGCGGCCTCCCCGATCAGAATGACCGCCTTCCCCTTCCGGCTAACGACCTCGCGCAACACCGTGAAGTCGCCTGACTTGTCACGTCCTCCCGCTATCAGGACGACCGGCTGCTCAAAGCCTTCAAGTGATTTCAGGACCGCATCTGCATTGGTGCCTTTCGAGTCGTTGATATAACGGACCCCGCCGAGCTCTCGTACAAATTCGAGCCGGTGTTCAAGCCCGGCAAACTCCTTGAGCACTGAGAGCACAGCATCGGGGGCGCATCCTGCAAGGAGAGCCATGGCCGAAGCGGCCATGGCATTCTCCAGGTTATGGACTCCGTGTATGGCTATAGCATCCGCCGAAAGCAACGGGACAGCAGTGCCTGTTTCCAGCGCCCTATACACCGTGCCGCCCTTTGCGTAGACACCGCGGACCTCGTGTCGTCTACTGAAGTAAAAGACCTCGGGTCCCTCATCCTTTCTGCAGCCAGGTCCCGCCGCATATAGCCTCATGGTCTCAGGATCGTCGGCATTCAGCACCAGATAATCCCCATGTCGCTGATTCATATATATCCGCGCCTTTGCCCGGCTGTATTCCTCTCGTGATCCGTAGCGGTCCATATGGTCAGGCGTAATATTCAGGATGGCTGCTATATGCGGCCTGAAGGTAGCGGTCGACTCCAGCTGAAAACTCGAAACTTCGGCCACAACAGCACCCGGCAGCGCGGCCTTATCGTGCATGATCTTCATGAACTCTTCGGAGAGTGCATTGCCGATATTGCCGCCAAGCACCGTCGTGTACCCTTGCCTGCGCATCATGAGATCAACCAGCGTCGTGGTCGTTGATTTCCCGTTACTGCCGGTAATAGCCAGGAATGGGACCGCGCTCCCTCCCGGGAAGCTCTGCATCACCTGCCAGGCAAGTTCGAGTTCGCCGATAACCGGAATGCCTTTTGCGCGGGCAGCGGTGAGCTGCCTGATCTCCGGGACCCCGGGGCTGACGATCAGCATATTAGCTGCAAAGAACAGATCATCAGGATGTCCGCCGAGCGAACGGCTGACTGCAGGCGCAAGTTTATTCACAATTTCCTGGAGTGCCGCTTCCGTTTTCATATCAGTAACCGTCACCTGGGCGCCCATTGCCGCAAGAAGGTTTGCCGCTCCCGCTCCGCTCCGTGCAAGCCCGACGACAGTCACTTTTTTATCCTTTACGTTCATCGACTCCTTTTTGCGCCATCTGGGAGTTTTTAGTCCTCTTCGCATACTTAGGCTTCGCATGGCGGCCGCCTGATTTCCCTGCTTTTTTCCCCGCGGCTGCAAGTTTCATTCCTCTTGCTCTTTTCCTCTTACTCACTTTTATTTTCTCAGTTCCGCTGTCGTCGCTTCTGGTGTATACCGCGCGGGAGACTTTCATAGGCCCGACATCCGCTTTGGCAAGATACACAACCGGTTCCTCGGTATTGCTCATCACCCGCGCTCCAAACGTCAGCAGTTCCTCAGACTCTTTCCAGAGCAGATCTCTGACTGGAGCACCGAGCAACGCAACAATAATCGTATCGTTCGCACGTTCACCAGCGCAGACAAAGCAGTGGCGGGCCTGCCGCGTATATCCGGTCTTCCCCCCGAGAAGCTCATCGTCGGACCAGAGGAGCTTGTTGGTGTTCTTAATGAACATCGTCCTGCCCTCATCGGTCGCGACCTCCGTAATCCGGGTATTTAGGATCTCCTTGAGTACCGGATACTTGATCGCCGCCCTCA
>PLXX01000107.1 GCA_003153275.1 Nitrospiraceae bacterium
CGCCATCGCCGGGAATGATATCGCCGGCCTCTGCCAGAACTATATCGCCTTTTTTCAGCATAGGAGAAGGGACAACGGTCTGGGCTGCCTTCGGGTCAGGCTTAGCCAGTTTCTTTGCACTGATATCCTTTCGGGAACTCCTTAACGCGTCGGCCTGGGCCTTGCCCCGGCCTTCGGCCACGGATTCGGCAAAATTGGCAAATAGCACTGTGGCCCAGAGCCAGACCGAGATACCGAGAATAAACCCAGGGGACTCCGGTCCCGGCACAAAAAGTGCGTGAACAAAGAGAAGAGTCGTCAGGATGCTGCCCACCTCGACCACAAACATGACCGGGTTGCGGAACTGATTTTTCGGATTGAGTTTTACAATCGAATCGATCAAGGCACGCCGTATGATCTTTGATTCAAAAAGGGCGTGCTGTTTCTTTTTATGTGTCATTATTCTAATCCTCCTTGTTACTTAAATAGCGTCATGTGCTCGGCGATCGGTCCCAGCGCCAAGCCGGGAAGAAACGTCAGAGCGCCGACGATAATGATTATGCTTGCCAGGAACACGACAAAAAGGGGCGTATGCGTGGGCAGCGTTCCTGCGCTTGGGGTCACATATTTCTTTGAGGCCAGCGATCCGGCAACCGCGATTATCGGTACCATCGTCCAGAATCTCCCGAAAAGCATGGCCAGGCCGAGCAGCGTGTTATAAAACGGCGTGTTTGCGTTGAGTCCGGCGAAGGCGCTGCCGTTGTTGTTCGAAGCGGAGGAAAAGGCATAGAGAATCTGGGAAAAACCATGCGGCCCCGGGTTCGAAATGCCTGCCACACCTGCAGCTGTTACGGATGAGATTGCGGACCCAAGCAGCACGCATGAAGCCGGAACCAATATCACCAACGCAACCATCTTCATTTCAAAGGCCTCGATCTTCTTGCCGAGGTATTCCGGAGTTCGTCCTACCATTAGTCCTGAAACAAAGACCGCCACCATGGCAAAGGCGAGCATACCGTAAAGACCTGAACCGACACCTCCGAAAACGACCTCTCCAAGCTGCATCAGTACCATAGGTACCAGACCACCCAGAGGGCTGAACGAATCATGCATGGAATTGACCGCGCCGCACGATGTAGTCGTAGTTATTGAAGCAAAGAGGGCAGAATTGGCGACGCCGAAGCGCATCTCCTTGCCTTCCATGTTACCTCCCGGCTGGAGATCGGTTGCAGTCTGATTCACTCCGATGGTCGTAAGCAGGGGATTCCCCACCTGTTCACGGGAGTAACAAAACAGCAGAAGCGGGACTAATATTATCAGCATGGCCACAAGCAAGGCCCAGCCCTGTCGCCTATCGCCGACCATCTTGCCGAAGGTGTAACAGAGAGATGTCGAGATCAGGAGCAGCGCCAGCATTTCGAGAAAATTGGAAAACGGGGTCGGGTTCTCGAATGGATGGGCGGAGTTGACATTGAAGAAGCCGCCGCCGTTGGTGCCGAGCTGTTTGATGGCTATCTGAGATGCTGCAGGACCGAGAGGCAGCGCATACTCTGAAGCCTTTGCCGGTTCCGTGACCGGCTTCCCGTCTGCGCCTGTGACTGGATTGCCTTTGGCATCGAGTTTGGGATTGTCATAGGTAATGGTCTGAAGAAGCGGCACATTCTTATAGGCGCTGAAGTTCTGCACCACTCCCTGCGACACAAGCAGCACGGCTATGATAAGACTGAGCGGCAGTAGGATGTAAAGAATGGAGCGCGTCATGTCGACCCAATAATTGCCTATAGTTTTGGTGGTACGCCTCGTAAAGCCACGGATAAGGGCAATGAGTATCGCCATTCCCTGGGCAGCCGAGACGAAATTCTGTACGGTCAAGCCTGTCATCTGCGTCAGATAGCTCATGGTCGATTCTCCGCCATAGGCCTGCCAGTTCGTATTTGTAATGAAACTGACCGCAGTATTGAAGGCCAGGTCCGGTGAGACCCCTGCAAAGCCCTGGGGGTTCAGCGGCAGTATCCCCTGTGTGCGTAGTATAAGATACAGCAGGAAGAAACAGGCGATCTTAAAGACAATGGCTGCCCCTGCATAGGTCTTCCAGGACATCTCGTCCTCAGGCCTTATGCCGAACATGCGATAGAGCAGCCGCTCGACAGGGCCGAGGATGCGATTGGCCCAGAAGGTCTCGCCCTGATAAACCTTGGCCATATAACTGCCGAACGGTTTCACAAGGGCAAGAAGAACTATAAAGTATAATCCGATCTGTATTACTCCATTTGTTGTTATGAGAATATCTCCGGTTTCATAAGTGCTATAGTCAGGTAAACAAGAAGCCCGAAGGCCACAATGCCGCCTATCCAATAAAAGATTTCCATAATAGACCTCCTACACTTTCTCGAAAAGTTTCACCAGCAAACCGGTGAGAGCAAAAAAGACGATGGCTATAACAAGATATACTCCATCCATGGTTTCACCTCCATAGCTTTTATTAACAGCAAGCAAACGTTGATTACACCAATGCCCAGAAAAAATATCGCCTGACCCCAGATAATCAGGTTCATTGCGCGTCCTCCTTTTTAAAGATCGGATCAGACAACAACAAATTGTTCATTTTCAAAACCCTCCTAAGGCAAACCATAGTTCGTTTCATCCGCGCATACAACCGCGGTTTTCACATACCATTTGTTAAAGAAAACGGAACACGTATAGTCACCACTCCTTCCTTAGACTGAAAAGCCTTTTCTATCAAGCCTGCAGTTTGGTTATGCAGGATGCGTTGCCACCATTTCAGGCCGATAAGGACCGGCAATACGATAGTAACGATACTTTCCTTATGACTACTGCGTAAGCCTTCGACAAAGGTAGTAAGCGGCCCGATGAAAGAGCCATCCGGAGATTGAAGGATAATAAGAGGAATATCTATATGCTGCATTTCCCACCGGTATTCCATCGTGTCCCTGTCAGAAGGATTAAGAAGTATGTGGACCGCGACAATTTTACCGTCCAGAACTTTTGCATAGCGGACGGCGTTCATCGACAGCTTATCTACATCTGCAATGGGGATTACGACAAAATGCTGTGCACCTTTCACATCAATAACCACATCATCAAGTAACGGGTGTTCCAACACGGCTACTTGCGACGCGCCATCTGCACTGAAAGAAGACTGCAAAGATTGTGAGTGCATCATTTTATTCATTTCCGTCTGTTCCTGATTTCAGCTTATCACGCGAATGTATAAAATAGGTCTCAATAAGGGGCCTGAAAGTCTAAAGATTTCGTAAAGATTAATGGGTACTTCCAATCGGCCGCAGGGTTCCACG
>PLXX01000102.1 GCA_003153275.1 Nitrospiraceae bacterium
TGCGGTGCGGCCTGCCGGTATCAGCCGGCCTTCCCGTTCCCACCTCTGCATGCACTTGACGGTCACGCCTAATCGCTTCGCCGCTGCTGTTACTGTTAGTGTGTCTTAAATATGCACTATTATATATTATTATCCACTAAATATCAACTTAGAGATAGCTCCTGGCTGTTGCAACCAGCACTGATTCACTCGGCACTATCGGGTTGATTCTTATTTCGCGGATTATTTTCATGAATTTCCTTTTAAGGCATTGCCGGATTTGTTGCAGGTATCAAGGTAGCCCTGACCCAAAGCCTCTTCACATAATATCCTGCTTCATCCTCTCAAAGTCCTCCTTCGAAATCTCTCCCCTGGCATACCGTTTTTTTAAGATATCAAGTGCCTTTTCCTCGGTTTGCATCTCACGCTTCTTCCCTGCTGAAACGACCCATTTGACAAAATAGACGATCCCGATAATTACAGCACTTGTAAAGGCGATCATCAGGATCAGGGGAATCAACAAACAGATACCGCCGCAGAACTGCAATGGCCCACCGTCCCACTGAAAACTTCTTTCCCATGATTCAGCATAGCTGATGTTCCAGATAAGACAGAAGAGCAGACCCATTACTATAAGCAAGATTTTTTTCATACCTTGTCCTTTCCACCTATTGTATAGCGATGATGAATTTGAAAACAATAATAACTCGACGAATAACTTGTGCAAACCTGCCTGAAGGTGTTTACTGCAGGCGGATCGGGGTGAAAATAGAGTAAAATTATCCTGTGGCATCGTCAAAAAAGAAATCAAAACCCAATCCCCTCCTGTGGACAGTGGAATCCCTTCAGGATGAACCCAGCTATGTTGATCGTGCCTGGTTTGGATGCCGGGCTGTTTATCTCCGCGGACTTATGGTATTGGTGTTGTGTTCGGGGGAGGAGCCCTGGAACGGGTTGCTGATCCCGACCGATTATCAGTTCCATGCCATTATTATGAAAGACTTCAGATATGTT
The DNA here is from genome assembly GCA_003153275.1 of Nitrospiraceae bacterium. Classification (GTDB taxonomy): domain Bacteria; phylum Nitrospirota; class Thermodesulfovibrionia; order Thermodesulfovibrionales; family UBA6898; genus PALSA-1316. Next base: position 994 of record PLXX01000102.1, read on the forward strand.
GTTCAGCATCCTGTTTTGAAGAAATGGCTTTATCTGGCAGAAGCTTCAGAGGGATTCGAGTCAGAGGCCATGGATATGGTGGAGAGGATTAGGATGGGTGACCAGAGGATCGGGATTGAGCCGAAGGAACGGGAAGGAAAGAAAAAAATAAATATATGAGATGCTCCGCCTTATACTAACTCCTGAAATTCATGCTGATATACTATACGGGTGAGGTTGCAATGAGTTTTGATTTAATAGATTATTCCGAACACTATTTTATAAGGTGTGCAGAAGAGCCTGTCCCTGCAAATCGAGCGGGGAAATTTGTCCAGATAAGGGATGAATGCAACGACAGGGAGTATCTGGTGTTGTCTCCCGCCAAATTCTCACTGTATCACGCTAATATTGTGGAGAGATTTTGCGAGTTGAATGAGTTGGACGGTTTTTGGAATTCAGGAAGAACATCTTACACCATTGCAGATGATTTGTGGAGCGTGACAGGTGGTGGCAGATGGGCTATTGACTCCGGGGAAAAAACCCTAGAACTGGGGAGTAGTTCGAAGGCTTATGGAAGATTTGATTCAAGGGACCTGAAGATCAAAATACTGTCTCTCGAAGCAATGAAGGGCTATGGCATCTCTATTGTCTGATTTTTAAAAGTGGTGCGAGAGAGGGGATTTGTTTTGTTATAGGGTATAAAAATTTATCGAGCACGTCACTGACTGTATTTATTTGATATGACAGGAAAGCCGTATTATCGCCATTTATCCCTTTTGATCGAATTAATTCTAGAATATGCATCCAGTTGCAGATTATGGTGCAGGCACCGAGACTTGAACTCGGACGGGTTACCCCACCAGATCCTAAGTCTGGCGCGTATGCCAATTCCGCCATGCCTGCATAAAAAATTTTAACACATTGACTGAATCAGATGCATGTTCACAATTATTAATTAATCGGTCTAAACTACTGACATTGTCAGTGGTGGGGTATGGATAAAGTTTCTACCCGCAGGAAACACACTGCTTGGGACTATCCCGTCTCTCTCTTAGTTATTTGACGCAAGCCCGTGATGTCGCGTAACGGTGAGTCACCAAACAAGCGGCTGTACTCTCTGCTGAATTGTGAGGGACTTTCATAGCCGACCTGAAACGCCGCTGTTGCCGCATCCTGATTTTCGGTGAGCATCAACCGCCGCGCTTCGCTCAAACGCAACCATTTCTGGTATTGCAGCGGGCTCATGGCCGTCACCACTCGGAAATGATGGTGGAGGGTCGACGTACTCATATTGACTTGCGTTGCGAGATGATCGATACGCAACGGCTGTGTGAAGTTATCCTTCAACCAATCGACTGCACGCGCAATCTGTTGACTCTGACTTCCAGCCGACGCCATCTGGCGCAGACGCATACCTTGATCGCCCACAAGTAAACGATAAAATATTTCCCGCTTGATGACAGGCGCAAGGATCGGAATATCCTTCGGCTCGTCAAGCAAGCCGATCAACCGCTGAAAGGCGGTCAGCAGCGGCAACGTGACCTCGCCGATCGCCATTCCACGGCTTGATTGCTGCGGATGCGGTGGGGGAAGATTGCTGTCCACCATTAGTTGTGAAATCTCGCGCGGATCAAGTTTCAATATGAGCCCCAGGAAGGGCTTCTCTCGGCTTGCTTTGATGATCTGCACAACTGTGGGCAGATCCACGGACGTGATTAAAAAGTTGTGTGGGTCATAAATATACGTGTCGTCTCCGAGCAGCACGCGTTTTGCACCTTGTGTGGTCAAGCAAATACTCGGCTCGTACATGGCGCTCCCCGCCTGAGTCGGTTCATCCTGCCGAAAAAGTGACAAGCCCGGAATCGCGGTCATGATCCGGTCTGGTTTATCAGTCCATCGGGCAATGCTCTTTGCCAAAGCCTCAATCACAACATTCAGGCTGTTATTCTCAATTGTCTGATTCTTGGCCAGCTTATGCATTAATGCCTCCTTTTCTTAATGATACCAAGCTTTACTTTATCGTAACAACAAATTTATCGTTTCCTCGGACGATTAGGCAAGAAATTAACAGAATTGGTCTATCTGCCTTTGGTTTTTCAGAATTACAATAAAATCATGAGCAGGGCGGCTGACGCCTCGTTAGCCATGTGGAAGGCAATATGATAAGATTTGATAAGGAAACAATGCGTTTGATAACCAAGGAGGATAAACAATGCAAAAACGTAAATTAGGAAATAGCGGCCTGGAAGTTTCGGCTCTCGGGCTCGGCTGCATGGGCATGACCTACGGTTATGGTCCAGGGGGAGACAAGCAGGAGATGATTGCTCTTATACGGAAAGCCGTGGAATTGGGCGTCACGTTATTCGATACTGCCGAGGCATATGGTGCTGCGAACGAAGAGCTTGTGGGAGAAGCACTCGCTCCTTTCCGTGGCAGAGTAGCGATAGCTACCAAGTTCGGGATCAAGCATGATGCAAGCGGGCAGCAGTTCCAGGACAGTCGGCCCGAGGGCATCAGGCAGAGTCTCGAAGGCTCGCTCAAGAGGCTCAAGGTCGATGCCATTGACCTGTACTATCAACATCGTGTTGACACAAACGTGCCGATCGAAGAAGTGGCAGGAACGGTGAAGGATCTGATCGGGGAAGGGAAGATAAAGTACTTCGGCCTTTCTGAACCAGGAGTGAAAACGATCCGCCGCGCACACGCGGTCCAGCCAGTGACCGCGATCCAGAGTGAATACTCGCTCTGGTGGAGACGGCCTGAAGAGGAATTGTTGCCGACGCTTGAGGAATTGGGAATCGGGCTCGTTCCTTTCAGCCCTCTTGGTAAAGGCTTCCTCACGGGAAAGATCGATGAGAAGACGACGTTCGATAAGTCCGACTTTCGCAACATAGTACCTCGCTTTACGCCAGAGGCCAGGAAAACGAATCTGGCCCTGGTAGATCTGCTTCGCACCATCGCAGAACGGAAGAAAGCGACGCCTGCTCAGATAGCACTTGCCTGGCTGCTTGCCCAGAAGCCGTGGATTGTTCCCATCCCGGGCACCAAGAAACTGGAGCGCCTGGGAGAGAACATCGGAGCGGATGCAGTCGAACTTACGTTTCAGGATCTGCATGAAATCGATAGCGCTGCCTCAAAGATCACGATCCAGGGTGATCGCTACCCCGAGGCCCTGGAAAAAAGGACCGGTCTCTAAGCAGCAGGAACAGCGGGGTGCCTAAGGAGAGGACGCCCCTGAGTGAGAACAAAATAATAAGAACAAATTTGATAACATGGAGGAAAAAGCAATGACAATGAATGTACGAGGTTACGCAGCACAGTCCGCTAAGGACGCCCTGGCCCTATATCACTTTGAGCGACGCGATCCGAGGCCTGACGATGTGGTTATCGAGATTCTCTATTGCGGCGTATGCCACTCCGACTTACATACCGTCCGCAATGACTGGAGTAGTTGGTTTCCCACTACGTACCCGGTCGTGCCTGGTCATGAAATTATCGGCCGCGTGGTAAGCGTCGGGCCGGATGTCATACGCTTCAAACCAGACGATCATGTCGGTGTCGGTTGTATGGTCGATTCCTGCCAGCATTGTGCGTCATGCGAACAAGGACTGGAACAGTATTGTGCGGAGATTGCGACATTCACCTATAACCATGTTGACCGCCGCGACAAGATGCCTACCTATGGCGGCTATTCAGAGAAGATCGTCGTGTCGGATAAATTTGTATTGAGAATACCCGATGGGCTGGACCTGAAAGGGGCAGCGCCTCTCCTCTGCGCCGGCATTACCACTTGGTCGCCGCTTCGCCACTGGAAGGTGGAAAAGGGCAGCAGGGTGGCTGTTGTCGGCCTCGGCGGACTGGGTCATATGGCGCTGAAGCTCGCGAATGCGCTGGGCGCCGACGTCACGCTGTTTACCCGTTCAGCGGGCAAAGAGAGGGACGCGCGCCGTCTGGGCGCCCACAAGGTCTTGCTCTCTACCGACAAAGGCCAGATGGCATCCGTGCAGGGACGTTTCGATCTGATCATCGATACCGTGCCCTATGTCCATGACCTCAACCACTATCTGCCAACGCTGACGATCAACGGTACGTTGGTGCTTCTCGGGTACGTGGGAGATCTGGAGTCGATGCTGAGCACTGTTCCCTTGGTGATGGGGCGGAGATCGGTCGCAGGGTCCGTCATCGGAGGCATTGCCGAGACCCAGGAGATGCTCGATTTCTGTGGCAAGCATGGCATCACGTCCGATATTGAAGTGATCAAGATCCAGGATATCAATAAAGCGTATGAACGCATGCTCAAAAGCGACGTGAAGTACCGTTTTGTGATCGATATGGCATCGCTGAAAGCTTAATGCCGAGGAGGTTGTTATGAAGAGTGTCACGGTTTTAATAGGATCTGGGTCGATAGGTGTCGCAATCGCACGCAGAGTGAGCGCTGGAAAACACATTTTGCTTGCAGATTTAAGAAAAGAGAATGCTGACGCCGCAGCCGCAGTTTTAAGTAACGCAGGATTTGAAGTCAGCACTGCGACCGTCGATGTAACCTCGCGCGAAGCAGTTAAGGGCATTGCTCAGAAAGCTGCAACACTCGGAGATGTGACGGGAGTCATCCACGCTGCCGGAGTTTCACCCTCGCAAGCTTCGCCGAAGGCTATTTTGTCGGTTGATCTGTATGGCACTGCGCTCGCGCTTGAGGAATTTGGAAATATCATAGCGCGCGGAGGTACCCGTGTAGTCATCGCCTCGCAATCTGGTCATCGTCTAGGCGCTCTTACGAATGAACAAAATAAACTTCTCGCCACCACCCCAGCCGATCAGCTTTTATCGCTTCCGATGCTTCAGCTTGATCAAGTGAAGGATTCCCTGCATGCTTATCAACTTTCAAAACGCGGGAACGCTTTGCGGGTGATGGCGGAAGCTGTCAGATGGGTTAAGCGCGGCGCGCGAATCAATACGATTAGTCCGGGGATTATTATCACACCACTCGCGAAAGATGAGCTGACCGGTCCCCGCGGAGAAGGTTACCGTCGCATGATTGAGCTTTGCCCCGTGGGGAGAGCGGGCACGCCTGACGAGGTTGCCAATGTCGCAGCGCTTCTCATGGGTCCAGAAGGTGCGTTTATCACAGGAAGCGATTTTCTGATGGATGGCGGAGTTACGTCTTCGTATTTCTTTGGTAAGCTTGCTCCATGAGGAGCAGCTAGAACTGAGAAAAATATGAATATAAAATCGAAAGATAGCAAGAGCGGAAGTGATGTGACTCGATTTCTGCAGCAGGCATAGCTGAATGCATGATAAAGTTGATAGAGAAGGAGATAATAAAATGGAAATAAAACGAAGCGGTTCACAACCATCCGGCAAGGGACCGGCAGAATATTTCACCGGAACGGTGCGTGTTGATCCTTTGATCAACGCTCCTGATCCCGCACGCATTTTTGGCGCACTCGTCACCTTCGAGCCCGGAAGCCGTACGGCGTGGCACACCCACCCGCTGGGCCAGACTCTGATCGTGACAGCAGGCAGCGGTCTCGTCCAGCGCTGGGGCGGCCCGATCGAGGAGATCCGGCCGGGCGACGTGGTCTGGATCGCACCGGGTGAAAAGCATTGGCACGGCGCGGCACCGACCACGGCCATGTCGCACATCGCTATTGTAGAACAGATCGAGGGCAAGAGCGCGGACTGGATGGAAAAGGTGAGCGACGATCAATACCGGGCTGAATTGAGGGCCGAATAAATGGGAACTTCCCTCCAGCTTGAGGAGTATTCATTATGAAAGTAACTGATAAAAAGTGCCTGATTGCCTAATTTTCCCGGAAGGGACAAAATTATGCCAGCGGCAGGATCGTCGATTTAAAAGTCGGCAATACCGAAGTTGTCGGAAAGATGATTCAGAAAATAACGGGGGGCGATATGTTTCATATTGAATCTGTCACAGCCTATCCCAAAGACTATACGGAAACTACGGAAGTTGCCAAGAATGAACTGCGTGCCAAAGCCAGACCGAAGCTGATAGGACAGGTTGAGAACATGAAGGGATATGATGTTATCTTCCTGGGATATCCGAATTGGTGGGGAACGATGCCCATGCCGGTGTATACGTTCCTGGAGAGTTATGATTTTTCCGGAAAGAAGATCGTTCCATTTTGCACCCATGAAGGCAGCGGCATGGGCCATAGCGAAAAGGACATTGCCAAAGCATGTCCCAAGGCTACCGTATTGGAGGGAATCGCCATCCATGGAACCAGTGCAACATCAGCGGAATCAGACGTATCGAGTTGGGTTGACAGATTGAGTATTTCCTGAATCTGCAATAGGAATAATATATGCGGCGACGATCGTCTGGTGGCGGCAGAAGAAGTGAGGACACATGACGGCCCAACACCCGATTCACGACAACCCTGAATGAAAATATGAGGTCACTCCACTGGAGCTGTCCTTCGACCTCGTATTCGCGTTCGCGCTGTCGCAGCTCTTCCAGCATCTGTTGACTCACCTCTCGTGGCACGGCGCGGCCGAGACGCTGGTAATGCTTCTGGCCCTCTTCGCGGTATGGTTTACTACAAGCTGGTCGGCCACCATTATCCGAGCCGATCAATCCCGGACACGCTGGTTGGTTCTGACGGTGATGCTACTTGGCCTGTTCATGAACGCTTCGGTAACTAGGGCCTTCACCAGCCTTAGCGGTAAGCCCTGTCGTTGAAGCAAGGAAGCCCCGACTGAAGTCTCACCTCAGTCGGGGGTAGTTCACAGGAACTAAACTGACTAATGTTATAATTAGACAATTGCGTCTATACAGGGTAAAAGGTAAATAAATCGTTTTTCATTGTATCGCTGATTACGGGAGTTATATGACGCCCTTGGTAAAGAGACCATGACAGAGAAGAAAAATAATATAAAGGAGGTGTTACAATGACATTGATCAGGAAAGCGCTTTTGCTGGTTTGCGGTCTCCTACTGGTGTTCTCTCTAGCATCTTGCGAAAAGAAAGGTCCGGCGGAAAAGGCGGGAGAAAAGATCGATAAAGCGGTCGAGAAGGCCGGAGATAAGGTAGAAAAAGCTGGAGATAAGATAAAGGAAAAGACGGAGAAATAGGAATGACACGGGGGCACTCCGAATGCTGTTTTTCGGAAATGAACAAATGGAATGAAGAGCATTATTTTATTGATAGTGTTGATCGCTTGTGCAACGGCGATGAGAGCGACGAATACTACCTATTTCTTGTTCCAAAGAGGCATAAAAGATTATACTTCGTTATGGGAAATATAAAATTACTACAGAAAGCAAAATGGCAATATCATTTTGTTTGTTACAATTGTAAAGAAGAAAAACTCATTGAATATATCGCAGCTACAGATAGTCAGTATCTGGATATCTGTGGTGACTGCAAGAATAAGATATTAGCCGAAAATGGTATAGAAATCACCGACCCAACTCATGCACATTAATCCCCTGGAATAACGGCTTTGTGAATTTCAATCTTGAATCTGTCTCTTTCAAGTATAGATAAATAATAGTAATCGTGAGTCCATGAACTGCGGATGCCTGTTTGCCAATAGCGGTTTCAATGACCGTCAACACAAATACTGCCTAATACAACTTATCTGTCCAAAACAAAAAGGGAGGGATATCAAAAAATGTCCCTCCCTTTTTCAATTCTTTACTTGAGATCGAGGTCCTTTGCTGCTGGTTTGAGCAAATCGTCTTTTTTGAAATTGCTCATCATGGGGTTTTTTGATGCTTTCGCGGCCGCTATTAATTCCTTCTCCGTTTTGAACTTCTTTAAGAGATCGGCCTTCGAAGGAGCAGGCTTGCCTGCATCAGTGTGACAACCCTTACACTTGTCCCATCCTGCAGCTTGCGTCTTAACTTCAGACGCCTTCTCGTCAGCCTTAGCATTGACTTCAGCTGCCTTCTCAACAGCCCTATCCTTGACTTCAGTCGCCTTCTCATCAGCCTTGTCCTTGACTTCAGCCGCCTTTTCGTTAGCCTTGTCCTTGACTTCAGCCGCCTTCTCGTCAGCCTTATTCTGCTCTTCCCCTGGTTTCTTCTGGCATCCTATGGTCAAGGCCAGGGAAAGACCTAATGTAACGAAAAGAACCAAAAGCAATAATTTTCTCATGATGTGAGCTCTCCTTTTTTTAATGAATTTGTACGTTCTCCAGAATATTCAATTATGAAGCCTTTCTCTAAACTTAAGCGCACCATGTACTCGCGATCTGTCAACCACAACGATAAAGTTTAGATGACAATTTTTTGTTGTTCATCTCTTCATCTCAGCTGCTGCGGTCATCGCCTCTGAAAGAGGCCCAGTACCAGCACAACGACTGCTATGACGAGCAAAATATGTATGAATCCGCCAATCACGAAGCCGCTCACCAGTCCCAGCGCCCAGAGTACTACGAGTATCACAAAGATCGTCCAAATCATAGCAGCCTCCTTTTGTTATGTGACATCACCTGAGACATCGGATCTCGATCAATTTAATGCTGCTCTCCGTGCTCACCACGGTTTCTGTCACCATAGGTTACTTATCAACGACTGGCTCGGCGATAAAATCCTGCCGTTGTGAGTTGTTGAGCACGCCTTCAATCGTCTTCAACTCGTCGTGAGCCTCCCTTATCCTCCCGCGTTGTATCAGCTCCGGGATCCTCATTTTCATGATCTCCCATTTGCCGACCAACTCCTGAACCTCGCGAGGTACCTTGGTGGGTATATCCGTCCCCGGTTTCGCAGCCCTGATCTTCAATTCATCTACCTGCCGATTGAAGTCGCTGAGCATCCTTTCGTCCTCAGCTTTCATCTTTGCCTTGTTCTCCTCTACCGCCTTACTGGCTTTGCGGGCCTGCCCAGTAGCTTCCTCTATCGCCATCTTTGCTTTTTTATATTCCTTGGCAGCCAGGAGGCGTTTCACCTCGGCAAGGGAATCTTCAGCTTTTTGGTATTCATACTGCGCATAAAGATCGGCCTCGTTCTTTTTCGCCTCAGCCAATGCCATTTCAGCATTTTTTATTTCCTCGGCGGACGGACCTTTCTTCCTTAGGAACATTACCCAGATGAGGTTGAGAATCACGAGAACAACGACGATGCCCACAATGGCGTAAATATAGTTGATATCAGTGGACTTTAACACCTCCGTGAATCTTTCCATTGTTTCCTCCTATCAAGCTTGTATTTTATGAAAGCCACTGTGTGCTTCTAAAAGCAGGGGGTAAGGTCGATAAGCTTTGGGTTGAAGCCCGGCCTTTTCCATAAGGACATACGAGCGCGTTAGAAATCGTTTTCCTAACCCCCCAGAACCTTCTTGACTTGTCCGACCTTTGCCTGAACCTTACCGGCTACATTTTCGGCTTTGCCTTTGGCCTCCAACTTGCGATTATCGGTGATCTTCCCGGCCATTTCCTTGACCTTCCCCTTTGCTTCGTGAAACGTGCCCTTTACTTCGTCCTTCGTACTGGATTTCATAGTATTCCTCCTTTAGGATTTTTATTTACTTGCCGACATGTTAGCCGCAGCTAATTCAGCACTTAAAGTGCTGCCTGAGACGAATTACTTTCTCTCTTCAATCTTCAAGAGGCTCTTCACGGACTTAACGCCCCTGATTTCTCTGATCTTTGCAACAAGCCGTGCCTCGGTATCTCTGTTATTCACAAAACCCTGCAGAACAACATGTCCCTGTGTTGTCGTCACATCGATCTTGAAATAATGAGCATCCGGGTCTTTGACTATATCGGCATTAACTTTTGTAGTGATCGTCGAGTCGTCGATATATTCACCCGTTGTTTCGCCTTTCATTGTGGCGCAGCCCGAAAACAGGGCTAATCCAAAAACCATTAATATTGCTATAAAAATTATCTTTTTCATTTCTTCCTCCTTTTTTTAGGTGCCTAACGGCCAGTAAAAGTCATAGAACACGGTTCTCTCGCTATCCGTTCACGCATAACAAATGGCATTACTTGCGACAGCGGCCCAGATCAACTCAGCTTGAACGTTGGGCAGCCGACGCGATGCAATCCTCTTAGCGATTAATTGGGAGAAAGATACTGATGCCCGGCTGTGGATCCGGTACATAGATGACCGGCGGCGGGGTATAGCCATAAGGCTGATAATCACGCCTGTCACGCACATGTCGGTCGCGGTCATTCCCACGTCCGCTATGCTCGGTACGGCGATTGTCTTTCTTTTCTACACGGTTATGGTTATCTTCGCCGAGGGCCGGCACCACGTCTATACTGCCGATCATTGCGGCTAAAACAAGCCCCACCATAATCTTGCCCACTATGGATCTAAAATTCCACGTACTTGGTGTTTTCATAAAGTCACTCCCTTCTTGGATCGATTCCAATCGCGCCGGTTTGGCGTCAATCTTTAGTTGTTAACATTACCGATTATTTCCTCTTGCTTTTTCCATAGCTCCCTGTCCGGAATACTGTATCGGTAATCTTCTTCTGTTCATCCGACATACTCGCATAGAACGCCTCAAAAGGCGGAATCAACTTCTTCAGTTGACCTAAATGGGTTTCGGTAATTTGACTGTGGAGTTTCATATGCTCGACAGCGTTCATCGTGGTGTTTTCAGCCCTGTCCTTGGTAAGGGCGTCCATGTCCTTCGCATTTTCTCGCATAACCTGAGTAAGGTTATTCCACAATTCTTGTTGGGGCTCGGTGATCTTTAGCGCGCTCTGAAGCTGTTTAATATGGGCCTCAGTATGCTCGACAGCAGAGGTTCTAGTAACTGCCGACGATTTCTTTTTGACTGAATCTGCAAAAGATAGATTTGTATTGACGAAAAAGATAGTAGCCAGAAATGCCACCATCACGGCAACGAGTGCAACTGGAAAAGCAACTTTATATTCTTTTCGTTTCATGACCTGTCTCCTTATAAGTTTAATTTTTAGCGCTTGTATGAAGCCTGTCTATTTTGTTGATGACCAGGAATTGGCCTTATTTTATCTGCCCTCGTATCTCTCCGTTTGGATACTTATCCGTGTGAACATTAAGGTAAGTATTTCCCTTTTTAATTTCCTTGACGAGATCTTTTACGGATTTGCCCATCAATGACCCCATCAGTTCCTTTTCGGTAATAGTGCCTTCGGCCAGGGTGCCGCTGAATTTACCGGCTTTTTTCTCATTGCTGATAAGAGCCACAGGCGGGCCATTCTTGCCCTTCTTTCCTAAATGGATATGGGCAGCGGTCACATTCTCAATATCTGAGACCGTTACATAGTAACTCAGTGTTTTACTGTCTTTCATAAGTGTAAAAGTGACATCGCCCTTCGCCATTGTCTCTACCGCAGGAACACTTTCGCTTCCTGATAAAATTGCCTTAAAGCTCTTTTCCGCTGCAAAGCTGGATGTTGCGAGGCCAACGGCCAACAAAAAGATGATCAGATACAGTTTTTTCATAATTATCCTCCGTCCTGTTTTTAGGGTCTGTTTTTATGCTTACGACTACAAAATGCGTTGTCTCATCTGCAAATATTTCTCGGAATTTTAATTTCGAATTACATAATAAACATCAACCAGCTAAGACGATTTTCCCATCTTCCTTATCATTTCTCTCCTTTCTATAAATGTTTACACTCTTTTGATGCACCTATCGCAGTAAAAGGGAACATGTTCCGGCGTTTACTGGTATATTCAAATGCAGAATGTATGCCAGGACTATTGTTGACAGACAGGAGTTTCTATCCTATTGAAAACATTGAAATTTCAGCGAAGACTACAATTTGGAATAATACTGCGAAATGAACCGATTTCTGATATATCAGGAGACTCCTGATATATCAGGCACTTTTGATTCCAAGGTGCCTATAGAGAAGCCTTCTAGCGGCTTGTCTGTCCATCACATTGCCGTGGAAACTCTCGCTAGAGAGCAAGCGGATGGGTGTGCAAAAAGTAACTGTCGCCTTGGCCTAAAATTATCTATTTTAGGGCAAGGAAGAGTATCCCCTACAATTATGAGAAGTCGGTTTGCGATTAATCACCTGATACCCCTCACCGCGGACATTTCGTCAGAGGTGGTCTGGTAGCCAGGGGTCATTG
>PLXX01000062.1 GCA_003153275.1 Nitrospiraceae bacterium
CGGGCGCCGTATACATCGACGACCGCGCTGAGGTCATCGATCTGGACTATTCTTGAGGGGATGGCGAGACACATGTTTTAGTATAACCTACATTCTGCCCCAGATGCTTTCAGCGGCGTCCGGATTATGCTCCCGTGGCTGGACCATAACCCCGAGACGTTCCAGTTCACCGACAACAACCTCCAGCAGGTGGTCAAAACGCGCCCTCACCTCATTTGAGAACCCGATCCCCATCTGGATCGTCTTTGGTTCAATGCCAAAGAGCACCAGCTGTTTCGGCAGTTCGCCGGTAAGACACGCGGAGGCAAGGAGATCGGAAATCCCGATCTGGTGGGGAGAGATACGCGTCCTGAATTTAGCATGCACATCAGCTCCCTCGACCTTCAGGACAGTGCCGGGGATCATACCCCCCTTTATGGCGTCTATAATGATAAGATAGTCTTTGCCTGAGATATACGAGAGCAGTTCAATGCCCGACGTACCGCCATCAAGCAGCTCGACATTCTCGGGAAAAAGATAACGGGCCTGAAGTTCCTCGATCGCGCGAATGCCGATCCCCTCATCCATCATCAGAATACTTCCGACACCCAGAACCATTATATTCAACACATCACCTCGTCTCTTACGTTCTCTATATATGAAAAAACCCTTGCCTCCATGAATCATGAAGACAAGGGCTCATCGCGTCATCGCTACGTTATACTGCTTTAACCTTTACAATCTCGTTCCGGTCCTTATCCAGGACATGGATTGCGCAGGCAAGACACGGGTCGAAAGAATGGATGGTCCTGAGCACCTCCAGAGGTTTCTCAGGGTCCTTCACCGGAGTCCCGATGAGAGCTGACTCATAGGGACCAAGAGCATCCTGACTGTTTCGCGGACCCGCATTCCAGGTCGATGGCACAACCGCTTGATAGTTTTTGATCTTGCCATCCTTGATGACAATCCAGTGAGAAAGTATGCCGCGAGGTGCTTCATGAAAGCCGAAACCCCTCTGCTCGCCGGAAGGAAATGTCGGAGGGTTGAAAGTCTTAACATCACCCTTTGCGATATTATCAACCAGCAACTGCCACTGACTCTTAAGTGTGTCATAAAGGACCGCGGCCCTTATCGAACGGGCACCGATCCTTCCGATTGTCGAATGAAGTGCCGATATGCCCACCTTTGTTCCTGCAAGGGCACTTATCGTATCGAGCATCTTTGTAGCGTACCTCTTCGTAGGCTCGTGGCCGGCCGCAAACATGCAGAGGACGTTTGCAAGCGGCCCCACCTGGGCCGGTTTACCCTTGAAGGTAGGCGATTTGACCCAGGAGTACTTGCCCTTGTCCTGGAAGTCAGTATATTTCGGAACGGTTTCACCGTCCCACGGATGCTTGTCCCAGTCGCCATCATACCAGGAATGCTTGATGCTCTCCTTCACGTTATCCTTGAAAAATGCATCCTGATAAGACTTTATCGGCTGGAACTTGCTGACGTCACCATCAGGAATATATCCGCCGGGCAGTGCAAATGTTGTTCCCTTTGTATCAAGAGGCATATCAGGGGCAGACAGGTAATCAGTCACGCCCTTTCCATGCCCTGTCCAGTCTGCATAGAATGCCGCAACCGCAGCGGTATCGACCAAAAGTACATTCTCTACAAAATCTCCGGCCTTATCAATAAGCGTCTTGATGTAGTACAGACGCTCCATATTCAGCGTGGACTGACTGTCAAGGTTGATGGCGTTTGATACGCCGCCAACTGCCACGTTCTGGATATGCGGGGTTTTCGATCCGAGGATCGCCACCACCTTGTTGATCTCGCGCTGCTGCTCAAGGGCCTGCAGATAGTGATGAGCTGCAAGCATATTTACTTCGGGGGCAAGCTTCATCGCAGGATGGCCCCAGTACCCGCTGCCGTATACACCCAGTTGGCCCGAACCTACAAAGGTCTTCAGCCTCTCTTGGGAGGCCTTGACAGCATCATAGCTGTTTCCGGCCCATGAGGAAAGCTTCTGCCCTAAATTTGCTGTTGCACGCGCATCTGCCTTCAGGGCCGAGACAATATCAACCCAGTCGAGCGCCGCCAGATGATAGAAGTGCACAATATGATCGTGTGTGGCATGGGCACCCATCATCAGATTTCTTATATACTGCGCATTGAGCGGAATCTCCATTCCAAGCGCATTTTCTACCGAACGCACTGAAGCCAGTGCGTGAACGGTCGTTCAGACACCGCAGAAGCGTTGCGTAAAGATCCACGCATCACGCGGATCACGGCCCTGCAGGATATTTTCGATCCCGCGCCACATCTGGCCTGATGACCACGCGTTCGTGACCTTGCCCCCGTCGATCTCGCAGTCTATCCGAAGATGTCCCTCTATTCGGGTAATCGGATCAATCGTGATTCTTTTTGCCATTCAGTTATCCTCCTGTCATTTATGCGTGCCGCATGCTGGGAAGCACAGGCATCTTTTTAACGAATATCATATAAGCCATTATTTCGCTAGCAATGACCCCAAGGGTGATCATTATCTCTGAAAACGACGGAAAATATTGCCACCCTGCTCCGGGGTCAAACCCTATCAGGAAGGCATTGAAACGGTAGACAGAACCTGCCAGCAGCAAGGTTCCCGCTGCAATAAAAAGCTGACGGGTCTTCACCCTGTTTCCGGGAGAAGCCAATATCACCAAAGGAATAACATATAAAATATTTTCGATAATAAACATAACCGCCTTGAGGTCGAAGGCAAAGATCAAGCCTATCTTGCCTCTTATAATGATGTCCGCAAAACGCACAACTAAATAGATACCGATAAGGATCGGGATAAAACCGGCCACCTTAGACAGTATCGGAGTCTCGATTTCGCGTTTGAAGCCGACAGACGATACAATCGACTCAAAGATCACAATCGCATACCCCATCGTAATCGCCGATATCAGAAACAGAAGCGGCAGAAAACCGGTATGCCACAGCGGAGAGACTTTTTTTCCGGCAAGCAGCAACAGTGAACCGAGAGACGACTGGTGCATAGTAGGCAGAAGAACACCAATTGCGATGAAGATAAACATCACCCGGTTCAGCATTTTCTGCAGCCCCTTTGCCTTGATCCAATCGGCAAGTGTCGGTGAAAACTCCATCCAGAGGATTCCGATGTAGAGCGAAACACACATGGCAACCTCAAACATCACCGAATTAAACTGCATATAATTCGGCAGCACCAGATTGTATGCCTGCCAGTATCTGCCGATATCAAACATAACTGAAAAACCGGCCAGGGTGTAGCCAAACATGCTCGCCAGAAGCGCGGGCTTAACAAGCGGGTGATACTCCCCTTTGTTAAAAATGTAGACCAGCAGCGCCATCGAGTATCCACCGCAGGCAATCGCAGTCCCGGTCACCACATCATATGCTATCCATATGCCCCAAGGGTACCCATCGCTCAGATTTGAGACCGCACCGATCCCGTAGATAAACCGCTTGACAAGCAGCACCGCAGCAATTGCGGCAAAGAAGGCACAGACCAGGAACGGCTTGGTAAGTATCTTACCTCCTAATGGTTTGCTTTCTTCATTCATATCGTCTCCCTCACCTTTATTCGTCTTTCTTGTTCGTGCTCTTATAAGCAGCAAAAAGGAGCCCTGCCAGCAGAACCCCAGGACCGATCATACCTTTGTATACCGTATGCTGAATGTTCTCTGAGAACGAGGCATCGGATGCCTCATCAAGAGCCGGCATGCCCAATTTTTCGAACGACACGGCAGCCAGCATGAGTATCTGGCTCCCCCCACCATCTTTTTCCCCATAGACCTTCGGCTGATACTTCGCAACCGGTCTGTATGAAACCTGTCCTGATTTTACATGTGCTACCGGATATTTGTAGTACTCCCCCGGCTTGAGAGTCAGCCGTTTTTTCGCCTCAGCCTGGAGGTCAGCGACCTTGCCGAAGATCGAGGCGCCGGTGGGACAGACCTCGCAGCAGGCCGAAAACTTATTGTCCTTGAAGCGGTGTTCACAGAGCTGGCATTTGCGTATCTGGGGAAACGTCTTGTCAAATTCGAATTTTGGGATGTTATAGGGGCACGCAAGCTGACAGTAACGACAGCCTATGCAGGCATCCTTATTATAGGAAACTACGCCGGTCTGTTGATTCTTCTTCAAGGCAGATACCGGACACGCTGAGACGCACGCCGGATCAACGCAATGCATACAATGCCGCTTGATAAACGAATAGCCATCTGTCTCGCTGTCCTTGTTTATGCCTCTGCCGGTCGTATAGACCTTTATGATATTCAGCGTCTTTGCCGAGAGATCTATAGGATCATCCCAGACAGAATCAGGCGTTGAATGCTCGACCGGCATATCATTGGCCTGCTTACAGGCCGGCTGGCAGGCCCTGCAGCCGATGCATACGGTCGAATCGTATAGCATACCGACAGCCTCCGGGGGAAGCGACTTTTGCTCTCTGGCCATGGCAGGAGCCCCCGTTGCCAGGAAAAGGCTCGTGCCCGCAGCCATTTTCAGAAAATCTCTTCTTTTGATCTCCATGGCCTATTTCTCCCTGGATCCTGATTTTCCCTGTTCTTCGTCATCTTTTCCGAGCTTCTTTGCAGTGACAGCGCCAGCCCCGAGTGCAGCCCCGGCTATGCCAGCAGCCACCGCCACCCCTGCTATGGTCAAACCGTGGCCTCTCTTCTCATCAATCCGCGGAAGTATGCTTGGCGGCGTAAAATATTTCGGACTCGCTGGTGAGTGTATCGGCTTCGTAAAGCCGATACCCATTTCCGAGCATCCGAAACAGGGACCACCGGTCCCGACCGGCCATGCACCTGAGCCGACATCATTAAAGAGCTGTATTGGACAGTTGTTAAAGGTTTCAGGGCCCTTGCAGCCCAGTTTATAGAGACAATATCCCTTCCTGTGCCCGTCGTCCCCGAACTGCAGCGCGAATCTGCCGGCGTCAAAATGAGGCCGCCGCTCACAGTTTTCATGGATAAGCCGGCCGTAAGCAAATTTCGGCCTCGCCTGCTCATCAAGCTCAGGAAGTTTTTTGAAGGTAAGAAAATAGAGTACGGTCGAGAGGAAGTTGTAGGGGTTAGGAGGACACCCTGGAATGTTCACGCACGGGGTCTTAATCCCCTTGCTCTTGAATATTTCGTGCACAGCCGTGGCACCCGTTGGATTTGGATCAGACGCCGGGATACCTCCCCATGAAGCACAGGAGCCGATCGCGATAACCGCTGCAGCCTGGGAAGCCATCTCCTCAAGAAGCGTAAGGGCTGTTTTACCGCCAATCTTGCAGTAGATACCGTTGTCCTTGACTGGAATGGACCCGTCCACAACGAGAATGTATTTCCCTTTATTTTCTTGCATCGATTTTTCACGCCACTCTTCAGCCTGTTTTCCGGAACCGACAAGGAGCGTTTCATGGTATTCAAGGGATATGAGCTCAAGTATCAGTCTTTCGAGCGATGGATGATTTGTCCTCAGAAGCGATTCGGTACAGCCCGTGCACTCCTGCGCCGAGAGCCATAATACCGGAGGTCTTTTTTGCACTGTGACCGCCTCTGCAATCTGGGCACCCATACCCGGCAGGCCCATAGCTGCTGCCATCATACTGCAGAATTTCAGAAAGTCCCTTCGCGATACCCCTGAAATAGGACTGCTATCAGTGACTTCTTCCAGTTTCATATACTCCTCCCGCAAATAAGATTTAGCAATCAAATAAAATTATAAATTTATTAAAATATATGAGATTATAAAAAAAATGTCAACGTATATTTATACCTTATAATATCACCTTATAAATAATACACAAGAGGCCATTCCACAGAGGCCATTCCACAGCGGATTGTTATTGTACCAACACCTGCTGCCATCACGTAGGAAATTGAAACAGGGCATTTCAGTCTCTCGTTACAGACGCTGATAAAGAGTATAGAAAAAGAAGGAGATTGACACATCTGGTTCCTCCAGAATCGAAACGTTACATCAATAAAAAGAGCAATTACTGTATTCGCGTCAGTGCTATATCACTGTCCTGCCGGAAGTTTTCCCTTGCAACGTCTCGTGTGCCTGATAATAATCCCTTATGCTTGTTCCGGGACATGTTATACTTTATCCTGAGAAACATCTGAAAAATAAAAACTGCACTATTCATTATAAGAGGAGACAAAGGAGTATACCTTGATGGAATCTGTCGGAAGAATGCTTGAGGAGATTTTAAGGCATTATGAAAAAAAGGAATATGGGGAGGCTGAGATCTTGGTGGATAAACTGCTAGCCTCAAATCCTAACTTTCACCGCGGCTGGTTTTTGAAAGGGGTCATACTTGAGGAAACCGGAAAAAAAGACGAAGCGGAAGAGTGTTATCAGAAGGCAGGCAATCTGTTTACCCTCATGTTTCGTCTGGCTATGCAGCTTCAGAATGTCGACGCTGAAAGGGCTCTCATTTACTACGAGAGGGTAAGCCTGATGGATCCGAAAAACAACCTTGTATGGTTTAACAAGGGGATGCTCCATGAAAAAAGAAACGAGCTTGATAAGGCGCGGGAATGCTACAGGAACCTTGAGCCTGTCCGGGAAATTATGTCAAGGATAGTCATCCCCCTTGGATTCATGATCTTTCTGATTAGCGGCGGCATTATGATGGTCAAGAGAGATGACAAAACATTTGCTTCTATTGTCTTTGCCTCTGCGGTTTTCTGTTTATTCTGGCTGAAACGTGACGGAGGAAAAGCAATCCGAATGCTTCTGAAGAAGACTAAATATTCCTGAGGATGATTGTATTCTAAATTAAACAAGTTGCACAGCAGTTGCCGGGACTACCGAATATAAATTATTTATTATTGTTGTATTTCAGTATGTTAGCATTCATTCTCTTATGTACTACTTTATGCTTTTTGAGATTATTTTGAACTCCTCGGTCCCTGCTTTTTCCAGCAATTGAAAAAGCACGGTCTCGGTGCAGGTAACAACCGCTCCGGCAGTCTTCATATACTCCATTGCCGTCCTAAAATTATCATGTGTTCGTGAACAGATAGCATCACTGACTGCATGTACGACATAGTCGTTACGCAAAAGGTCAAGACAGGTCTGAAGCACACAGACGTGGGTCTCCATGCCGACAAGCAGGACTTTCTTTCTTCCGCTTTCCGAAAGCTTCTCTGCAAAGGTCCCCATACCGCAGCAACTGAACGTTACCTTCTCATGCGGTACCAGCTTATCAAGCGCTTCTTTAAGCTCCGGTACCGTAGGCCCTAGCCCTCTCGGATACTGCTCGTTAAGAATGATCGGTATATCCAGCAGCTTACAAAGTCCTATCAGGTGCAGGCAGTTCTCCACAACCTTCTGTCTCTCGCTCATGACAGCTGCCAACCGTTCCTGAATGTCAACAATAACCATAACGGCTTCATTCTTCTTGAGAAAAAACTTGTCCATTCAAAAATCTCCTTGTCCCATATCACTTTGACCCCGGACCTCTGCCTGAACACGCTAATGATTACGTCTTGCAGGGTCTTTCTGTCTTAACAATCCTTATTTCTCCCGAGGACATATCATAAACCCATCCGTGCATATTAAGCACCTTCTCATTCATCGCTTTTCTCACAAGCGGATACTCCTGAATGTGCTCAAGCTGAAGTCTCACATTTTCTTCGACAATAAGGTTCATCCTCTGTTCCTGTCGAGGGCCAGCTTTATTCCCT
>PLXX01000024.1 GCA_003153275.1 Nitrospiraceae bacterium
CCGCCTGCAAGAGAAAAATCTTCAGAGATCTTGCGAATGCTGAGGTCCTTCGGAATGCTAACATAGGGCCTGCTGCACTGTGCCGCAATCTCGGTTGTCGTGTCCTGTACCGCCCTGCTCTTCAGATAATAATAGCGGAGCATGCGCTCGACGCCGCTGAATTTTTTCGAGTCCCTGAACCCGAGCCGCTGAGCCACCTGCCTCTGGAATTCGAATAACAGCAGGTCATTCTTACGTCCGCTTTCAAGGTGCAGGCAGAACCTCAGCCGCAGAAGAAAATCGTAGGCACTCAGAAATCGTCTCCGGTGGACAAGAGGGATATCTTCAAAAAAACCTGCATAGTCCCCGGTCTTCAGTGCTACCTTCGAAAGCCAAAACGCGGTGTGGACATCCCTCAGCCCTCCCTCCCCGTCTTTGATATGGGGTTCAAGAAGATAGACTGAGTCTCCGGCATTCTTGTGCCGTTTTCCCCTTTCGACAAGCTTCTCTCTCACAAAATCCCTCTGTCTCCGAGAGGTGATCTCAGGCAGTACCTTTTTCCGGAACAGATCATATAGTTCCCGGTCCCCTGCAATATACCGGGCCTCAAGCAGAGATGTCCGGGTTCTGATATCTTTGAGCGAATCTTCGATACATTCTTCCGAAGTCCTGAAGGCGTGACTGATATCGAGACCCGAGTCCCAGAACCGATAGAGCACCTGCTCCGCGGCCCCTGTCTCCAACCGGTCAGCGGCAAGGAAGAGTATGTCCACGTCAGAATAGGGGGCCATCTCCATGCGTCCATATCCTCCAGTAGCAAGAAGTACCATAGGTGCCGGCCTTAATGTTATACCGTCTCCAGCCGGAACTGTCCCGTTCGAAAAAAGGTCCTGAAGAACACCGTCAATACGCAGGGTATACGCCTTGCTGAGCGCCATGCCGCTCAGGCCGCTATCGAGCCAGGAGTTCAGTTCTGAAATTATCCCACTATTCATCTCATTATTAAGGCATTAATAATGGCGCAGCCCAATGATTCTGAAAAAAACATATTCAAAGCTCATCCCTTCGTCAAATCATCTTTTGTACTAGGTTATAGTATAACCCGAACATAGCGCGAAGGTAGGAGTTCTGAGGAGGAGACGAAATCTGACATAGAGGGGATCTGATGATACAGTCCAAGCTATTCTCAAAAGACAACCCATTTTTCTTCCAAGCCGGTAGCTTAACGTGTTGAAATAGTCATCCAAAAAGAATGAATCAGCCTCTAATTACAAGACATTAGAGACTCTCCCTTTTGCAGAAGATATCTTCTGCAAAATAAGTGATTTACCTCATTGTATTGAGCATTTAAAGTTTATGCGACGTTCGATTCCTGAGCTTCTATTGCTCCAGGCTCAGTTGATCTATTCCGCAACAAGATTCGCCTATACGACCACACCGTGCAGCTCATAATACTCTGCAACAGTAATCCCTTCGGTGAAGGGCGTTACCATATCATAAACTACGACGATATTGTCATTCTCATATTTTTCGATGGCGGCAAAATAATCCTCCTTGGAATTAATGTTAATTCTCTCACGAAGACGATCAGTATAACGATCCCTAATCTCTAAACTGAAACCTATTGTTGCATTCATCTCAGACCTCCATTACGCAAAAAAGACACGATCTTTTTCACCCAAGGGCTACTTTAGCCGTGCTTAGTACAAGTAACTATTATTGAAAACAAAAAAACGGGGAGCCTGTGGGGAATATGGCAAAAGCGATTAAGCTGTAAATACGCGGGCTGACCGAAATGGGAGGATCACGGCAAATAGAAACAATGCACTTTGACTAAGAGCCAAAGACAACTTTGAGGGCTGCTTTCACGCTGAACATTTGATCTGTCCCGATCATTCCTACACGCTTGACAAGACGTTCCGCAACTACAGAAAGAACTTGGAAAAGATCTATCACGGATTTCTTGTCGAGGCCATTTTCATGTCCTGGGGTAAGGGTAACCATCCAGGGCACATCCTTGAATTTATCCTTGTAATCGGTAATTGGAACTATGATCTTTAGTGGGAGTACGCCAACCGTGTCGTCATTGACGATTACACAAGGGCGAGTCCTTTTGATTTCAGTTCCTATTGTCGGATCCAGATTAACTACCCATGTCTCCCTCTGTCTCATTTGAAATCCTCCCCGTCCAGAGATTTAAGGGCAGTGAGGTCGGTGTTCTGCCGGTATTCATCAACCATAGAACGTGCAATTTTCTCAACTTTCTTTTTTTGCTGAGATTCCCTGTAGGCTTCGAAAGCTTTAGCAATAAGTTCAGACTGAGACAGTGCAAGTTCTGTGGCAAGGCTCTTGATTGCCCTGGAATAGCCGTGCGGCAATGAAATAGTTATACGGTCATGCTGTTTTGAAGCTGTCGTCATAACAGTTCTCCTTTCCTTGAATTTTCATATGTCTATAATGACATACAATTGTGCGGAATATAATATGTATTAAAATAAGCGATAAGTTATGTCTGGGGTAAGGTTGCAGGCGAATTTATCAACACGATAAGCTACCGGCTTGTGTTTCTTCAGGCAGGTAAAAGGATAGCGTAAGATCAATTCTGCAAATATGAAACAGGGTATAATTCTCAAGGGCAAAAACAGTCTCTCAAGGAGAGAAAGGAGAATTATACCCATGAAGAAGATTTTAGCAAAGAAGGCAAGAAAAGTCATTGAGGATGGAGTACAGGAGATCATGGAGATGCCGCCGCTGAGTGAGTTGACGAGGATAGGGGCCAGGATGATGTTACAGTCGGGGCTGGAGGAAGAAGTGACGGCCTATCTTCAGAGGGACTATTACGAAAGGAGTACCAAGGCAAAAGGGAGCCGGAGCGGGTCTAAGCCAAGATCAGTGAAGATCGGCAGCGGCGACATAGGGCTAAGGATGCCGCAGGTAAGGGACGCCGGTGGACCGTTTCATTTCCGGATATTGCCGCCGAGGATGACCCAGATGGATGAAATACAGGAAATCATACCTCTTTTGTACATGAACGGCCTGTCCAGCAGGAAAGTGAAGAAAGCGGTGGGCAAGCTCATAGGCAAAAAAGGCCTGAGCCATCAGAATGTCCTGAGGATCAGCGGCAGGATCGTTGATGAGTTCAATGCATCGAAAAAGCGGGACTTATCGACGCTGGAGGTGATCTATCTCGTCCTTGACGGGGACGGCAGCCGGGAGCTTGTGGGCGTGTCCCTTGGCAATAGCGAATCGTATAATGCATGGAAGGGTTTTCTGGAGGATCTGCTGCGGAGAGGAATGGGCGCCCCGATGCTCACGGTTATCGATGGCTGCCCCGGCCTTATCAAGGCGGTGGATGAAGTATTCCCTGAATCGGACAAACAGCGCTGCACCAAGCACCGGACTGAAAACGTGCTGGATAAAGTACTGGAGCAGGACAAGGCGTCGGTGAAGGAATCAGTGAGGAAAGTATTTTATGCCTCGACCTATGAGCACGCAAAGGAGGCCGTAGAACTGTTCAAAAAGAAGTGGAGTATGAAGTATCCTTCAGCCGTAGCATGCCTGACCGAAAACGTAGAAGACTGTTTGACCTATTACAAGTATCCTTACCAGCATTGGCTTAAAATACGGACGACCAATATTGTTGAGCGAAGTTTCAAGGAGGTCAAGCGAAGGGTAAAGGTGTCAGGTCGGTTTCAAAATGAGGAGCGTGGTCTCACAATGGTTTACTGGCAACTTCACGAACTCAAATGGAATGGTGTGAGCATGACCAGGGAGGCAAAGGCAATCCTTACGAGAATCCAGGCCTCAAGGATTCAAAGGATTGCGGCATAATCGTATCAATGAAAACGCTTGAGAATAAAGCCCTGAGGAGAATTTGCAGAATAGACTTGACACTATCCTTGGTAAAAGATACCGTACAGAGAGATTATGCGACTATTGGTTACAGCAGGAGAACCCCAGCGGCAGACAAGACCGAAGGGGTTCCATGAAAATCTACATTACGTTAAAGCGTATACCCGCTTTCACCATGCTGGCTGAGGTCAAGACCTTCGAACTCATTTTCAGCACTCAGGCGGAGGCCCATGGTCCATTCTATCATCTTCAGAATAACGACCGTTGCAGCGAACGAATATACAACCGTTACACCCACACCAATAACCTGCTTTGAAAAAAGGCCTGTACTGCCGAACAAAAGTCCGTCCGCTCCGCCGGGGTTGATCACCTTCTGGGCAAGAAAACCGACAGCAAGCGTCCCAAGAATGCCGCCGATGCCGTGAACGCCGAAGGCGTCAAGTGAATCGTCATAACCCAAACGATTTTTCATAGTCAGTGCGACATAACATACTGCGGCGGCAGACATCCCTATCGCAAGAGCCGACATAGGCCCAACATAGCCGGAAGCCGGCGTGATTGTCGCCAATCCGGCTATCGCACCGGTTGCCGCGCCAAACATAGTAGGCTTTCCCCGATGCATCCATTCAATCACCACCCAGGTGAGAGTTGCAGCAACCGCAGAGCTGTGCGTCGCAACAAAGGCCATGACACTCAGCGGCCCCGCTGAAAGTGCACTACCAGCATTAAAACCAAACCAGCCGAACCATAATATGCTTGCTCCGATAACGGTCATCGGGAGATTATGAGGTGTCATGACGTCATGCATATAACCCTTCCGCTTACCTATGACGAGTGCAGCGGCAAGCGCTGAGATACCTGAGGTCACATGGACAACAATGCCACCGGCAAAATCCAGGACACCGATATTCTTCAACCACCCCCCGGTCCCCCATACCCAATGGGCAACCGGATCGTAGACAACCGTAGACCAGATAACAGTAAAGACCAGAAAGGAGGAGAATTTCATCCGCTCAGCAATAGCACCGGAGATGAGTGCAGGAGTAATGACAGCAAACATAGCTTGATATATCATAAAGGCCATATGCGGGACCGTCGCAGCATAATCTGTGTTCGGCTCCAGCCCGACCCCACGAAGCCCGAGCCAGTCAAGTCCTCCTATAATACCGTGGAAATCAGGACCAAAGGAGAGACTGTACCCGCACACAATCCATTGAATAGTAACAACCGCAATAGCAACAAAACTCTGCATATAGGTTCCCAGGACATTTTTCCTCCTGACCATTCCGCCATAAAACATAGCGAGTCCAGGTGTCATGAGCATAACCATGGCGGTTGAGACCAGGATCCATGCAGTGTCCCCTGTATCAACCTTTGCTGCCGCCTCTGCAATTCCGTTTAAAGGAACTGCAAGGATAATTGCCATGGTCGAAAGCAGAATTGGGATCTTTTTTTTCACTCCGACTCCTCTCAATAGTTATATACATGCAGTAGCTATTTATATGCCATGGTTAACTATTACTTTAAATCAATAGGTTAATGATAGTAACTTAATGTGACATAACCTACGTAATTGTAGTTCATACGAGATATATCTTAATAATAACATTTTATTTTAAATAGTTACCTCATGTAAGACATTTTTGTTTTTGTGACATTAATGTATGTTACTTCAAGAAAGTAGTATAACATCTTGTTATATAATAATTAATTAGATATTTACAATGAAATGGTATGCAGAGTCAGATTTCATTTGCCACTTCACTGGTCAGACAATGACAAAAAATATTTATTATTTTCATATACCCCGTGGTCTCTGCCACGGGAACCTTACTCTGTCGGGATGCAGTGAGTCGGAGCGTAGCGGAGACCCTTGCCGACCCACAGGGTAAATGCCCTGTGGTATCGTAGCGAGTGACGCGCATGGTGCGGAGCGAGTTTCTTTACTTGTAAATCTGTAAATTTCCTCTTGACATCATCAGGTCATTATAATATTATATCGTCATGATGCATAATGAAACACTATCGTTGCATTTTAATACAGTTGATCGCTTCAATCAGGAGAAGCTGTATATTCAGCTCACGCGTATCTTCCTCGATGAGATCCGCAACGGCCTCTGGAAAATCAATGCCCGGATACCGTCAGAAGAAGAGCTCTGCAAGTTATACAATGTCAGCAAAGTCACGGTCAGACAGGCGATCAACAATCTCGTTTCTGATGGGTATCTCATGAAGATCCAGGGCAAGGGAACGTTTGTCGTTAGTGTCCTGCCTGTCGTCGGACTTGCCATGAAGACACAGTTTACTGAAGATATGTTCGGCAAGGAGGTGATGACCGAGAAAGAATTGCTGAAAAGAGGACTGGTAGACCCTTCCTCAGACATAAGGGCCTATCTGCAGACAGATGACCGAATTTACCATATCCTCGGCAGGAGAAGAATAGGTGGAAGCCCCGCGTGTCTCGATGACTCTTATATTCCGGAGAGGATGCTGCCGGATATAGACACTGTTGAAGTCTTAGGGACTTCGCTCTATCTACTGCTTCAGGAAAGGGCAGTCAAGAAGATATTCAAACTGATACAGACCATTGAAGTTAAAACGGCCTCAGGGGAAACAGCAGCATACTTGGACATTGAACCCGGAGGGCCGGTTCTGTTAGTGCACCGGCTGCTCCTGAGCTCAGACAATACTCCTGTCGCCTACACCCGCATCGAAGGGCGAAGTGACCGCTATAAGTTTCAGACAGAGTTCGAAAGACTCAGGTAATAAAAAGACTGATATCAATTATAAAGGAGGCTCTTAGAATGCGTTCATTAATCTTCATCGGCATAATGATTATGCTGATCGCAGGGCTGGTCATAACTGGACCGGTCCAGATTTTTGCCACAGAATCAGCATCGGTTGATACTGATGCAAACCAGTCCTCCATGCCGTGGTGGGCATGGCCACTGATACTTTTTGTCGTCACTTTTTTTCTCGGCATTGCGGCTGTTCTTGGAGGAGTCGGCGGAGGCGTTCTCTTCGTACCGATTATCGGAGGGTTCTTCCCTTTCCATATAGACTTTGTCAGAGGGGCAGGCCTTCTCGTGGCCCTTGCCGGAGCGCTTGCCGCAGGTCCGGGCCTTCTGAAAAAAGGCATGGCTGACCTTAGGCTTGCCCTGCCCGTTGCCCTTATAGCTTCTTCCTGTGCCATAGTAGGTGCTATGATCGGACTTGCCCTGACTGCAAAGGTGGTCAACATCGCCCTCGGCGGCACGATACTTGGTATCGTGGCAATCATGCTTATGGCAAAGAAATCAGAATATCCCGACGTACAGAAGGCTGACAACCTTTCGACAGCACTGAGGATCAGCGGCGTCTATTATGAGCCGTCACTCGGCGAAAACATCAACTGGAAGATCCACAGGACTCCCCAGGGTCTTGCAACCTTTATTATTATCGGTGTCATGGCCGGCATGTTTGGTCTGGGTGCAGGTTGGGCCAATGTCCCGGTCCTGAATCTTATGATGGGCGCTCCGCTTAAGGTCTCGGTGGCGACAAGCAAGTTCCTGCTTTCCATAACCGACACTTCAGCGGCCTGGATCTACGTTAACAATGGCGCAGTGTTACCTATGATGGTCGTTCCGTCGATCATCGGCATCATGCTAGGTTCAATCGTTGGAGTAAGGATTCTGGCAAAGACAAAACCGGCGGCGATCCGGTACATGGTTATCGTACTACTTTTATTCGCAGGACTAAGGGCATTGCTCAAAGGTCTTGCCATCTGGAATTAAGGAGGAAACAATGAGCGGAAAATTAAAAGCAACAAAAGAGCAGCTTGTATATGCACAACTCCTCGACAAAGGTATGAAGTTTGGATTGCTTTCTCTCATAGTAACTTTCATCATCTATGTCCTCGGCATACTGACCCCGCATATACCGGTGAACGACCTCCCAAAATACTGGGCCATGCCGGTCAAGCAGTACCTCAAGTCAACAAGTATCCATACCGGCTGGTACTGGCTTCACATGCTGGGTAAAGGCGACTTTCTGAATTTTATCGGGATCGCCTTTCTTTCAGGAGTAACGATCATCTGTTATATCAGGATCATACCCATCCTTTTCAAAAAAAGAGATACGGTCTACGGCATACTTGCGATAATCGAAGTCTTTGTCCTGATGCTTGCAGCCTCTGGATTACTGAAATCAGGAGGACATTAATATGGGAGAAATGGTGAACAATGCAACGACGTGCCCGATTAGCGGCCTGAAGAGTATTCTTCTGGCAACAGATGGCTCCAAGTACAGCGAGAAGGCACTTAGGGAGGCGGTAAGTCTCGCCAAGACATGTCGCACGAAGCTCTATGTCGTGTCTGTTATAGAAATCAACCAGGAATATGCGGTCATGGCGCCGAAAATTGTTGAGCAACTGGAATCAGAGTCTAAGGAGCTGCTTGATGACGTGAAAGCCTGCGTCGAAAAAGAAGGCATAGATTCGGTGATGATAACCCATGAGGGGGAAGACGCTTGGAAGTTCATTATCGAAGATGCCAGAACCCATAATATCGACATGATCATCATGGGCACGCATGGCCGCACCGGGCTTACAAGGCTGCTGATGGGAAGTGTGACCCAAAAAGTTATTGGCCATGCACACTGCATGGTTCTGGTGGTCCCGGCATAACCCCATGGAAAACATACTGGAGAAATTTGGGGTGAAGAGCAACGCTTAACTGAACAATATTCGTCAGTAAGGTCGGCACAACCATGTCGGCCTGATGACTACCGGTGAGTGATCATGAGCAGAATAATGTCGACAATCGTCTCGGTATCGCATTCTCCGCTCTTTTGTCCATCACTCAACACTTCAGATCTTCGATGGTGAGTTCCACTTCTCCGGTAGCGAGATTTGCAACGCTCCATCGCAATGCCCATCGTGATACCGGCGTCTGTATTGCTATAGAAGAGCCCGAAGGCCGATATTCAGCCCACGCCGCAAGCTCAAACCTCCAGTTCAAAGCTGCACGGTATCCGAACATATGAATCTTGCTGGCTGCTCCGGGGTGTGCAGGAATAAGGAGGTCGTAAACATCCCATCTGGCTATCCCTGCGGGAGGGATTGGTGAATAGGACAATTGCGAGAAGGAACTCGTAACATCCTGGACCGTTCCTCCCTCCTGACCAAGCGTGGCGTGCGGTTCAACGGTGACTACCTCAGAATCACCTGTATTGCGAATCGTCAAAAAAGCCCTAGAAAAAGAGATTTCCCTGCCGTCGCTTGTCCGTATATGCGAAGCTTCGGGCTGAAGTGAGATATCAAGACAATTGTCGCTATCCACTTTTGCTGCGCTTTCTTCTGGTGTGTCCGGCATGATGTTCTTCTCCTTTTTGTGTCTGTTATACTATTCGTATGAAAGTTAAAATCAAGCTTTTCGCATCACTGCGGAAATTCGGCCCGGATGAACAGGTAATTGAATTACCCGAGAATGCTACCATCGACGATGCTGTCAATTCCCTTAATATTCCACAAACCGCTCTTCTCAGAATTGTTAATGGAGAACACCGTCCTTTAAACCACACCTTGAAGGATGGAGATGACCTTGCCCTCTTCCCACCCATCGCAGGAGGATAGTGAAGGCTGTCAGGCTCTTGCCCTGTCTGTCAATACTGTCAGAATAACTTCTCCTTTTCCTGACAACCATGCCGAATCCGGCAGTTCCCCTGGAGACAAGGGTTCACCATCAATCGTTATTCGGCTGAATCCCTTCCAGAAATTCGTAGATTGCTCCGCCGCAAAGCGGATAAAATCTTCGGACCTTAGGATAACACCCTTTTGCAACAGGCCTGGGCCCAACTCAGCCATAAGGAGATTGAAGAGCTTTATTTGTACGCGGCCCTCTCCCTGAACATGCTCCCCCCCTGTCTCGTGATAGGTGATTGCACAGCGAAAAGAAGAATACATCCCTCCCCTCCTGAGTGTAGCGCCAACGAGTCCGGGCATGGCAGCTGAGAGAGCGAGGACCGAGCCGTCTTTTATTACTGCTGATTCAAGATCATCGACCGGCTTTCCCTCAAGGATGATGGATTGTATTTTTTCGATCATCATAGGGTCGGCCCCGATCTCCTCCCTGAGAAGTGAGGCAACGCTGATGCCGGTGCGGGACCTGACTGTTACACCCTGTTGGAGCAGCAGGAAAAAGTATGAGACAAGCGGTCCGTCCACGTAAAACGTGATACGGGGATATGACTTGATATTCTCAATGCGCATGCTAGGCAGTATACTCCATTTGAAGAAAGACAGTAAAAAAAGGAGGGACCGGTGTCCCTCCTTTTTCAAACGAACGTTCAGGGTTACCAGTTAAAGACCTTGTCCAGATCTTCGTCCTTGACCCCAAAGGTTACATTGTGCGGAGCAAATTTTTCTGTCTTGAAATAGCTAGGCAACCGGTCATGCTGAGAAGTGAAGCCTGCCCGAGCATTGAAATCACGCTCCATCGAGAGGACCTTTTTCCCGAGTTCGGTTACGCCGTCGCCCGTCAGTTCCATGCCATAGAAGGCGTTGAGTAAGTCCAGAAACGCCTGGAAGGTCTCCGGCTGATCAAGCACTGCAAAGGCTATGAAAAGACACATGCCGGTAGAATCAATCGCAGCGGTTGCTATCTGAAGATTCCTCGAAAGCTCAACCTGTCCTTCAGGCTTGAGTGCATTCACGTCTCCGCCCACTTTCAGGACGTTCTGGGCAACTGCATATCCTGCCGTGTGGTCTGCGCCCATCGGGCTTGTCGCATACGTAACACCGATGCCCTGGACAGCGCGGGGATCATAGGCAGGCATTGCCTGACCTTTGACCACCGGGACCCTCTCGACACCGTACGCCTTGCCGGTAGCTGCGGCGCCACCACCCAGTATGCGACCGAGGTGCGTACCTTTGCCGATATCATGTATCATCCGGATAGCTGCATCGGCATCGCCGAACTCCGCAAGGCCAGCCTCCATGGCAACGGCAATGGTTGCGCCCGTCTCGATCGTGTCGATGCCGTAATTGTCATCCAGAAAATCCATCATGGCTATCTTGTCGAGGTCGCTGATGCCGCAGTTGCCGCCATGGGCCCAGACGGTTTCGTATTCAGGCTGTTTCGTAAGGAAGTGACCGTCCTTGTCATTATAGGTGCCGGAGCACTGGATGACGCAGCCGCGGTGGCAGCCATGCGTCGGAAGAGCTCCGCGCTTAATCTCGGTTTCGGCCTCGGTCTCGCCGCTGATCTTTGAAGCGCCGTCGAAACGGCCCTGCTTGAAGTTATAGGTTGGATAACCGCCCACCTCATTCAGAATATTCGTCAGCACATTTGTACCATAGGCCGGAAGTCCCTGACCGGTGACTGCATGGCTCTTGAGGCCGTCGACAAATCTCTTATTTGCATCCTTGAATTTTTCAGGATCCTTTGGGGCACGCATCGTCATGCCGGTATCGTCAAGCACAATCACCTTGATATTTTTTGCTCCCATGACTGCGCCCAGGCCTCCGCGACCGGCGTGGCGGGTAGGCCGCTGCTCCATATCGGTAAAGGCCACGGTGGCGGAGGCCATCTTCATTTCGCCGGCAGGACCTATGGAAATGCAAGAGATCTTATCGCCGAATTCACTCTTCATCTTTGCGACAAGATCATAGTTGGGGAGCATTTTCAGGCTGTTGTCGGCAGAGATTTTGACCCCATCCTTGTTGATAAAGATCTTGTAGAGGTCATTATTTTTCGGTTTTCCTTCGAGCACGATCGCATTGTACCCTAGTCGAGCCAGCACTTGGGAAGGCTGCCCTCCGGAGTTAGCCTCCTTAATGCCACCGGTGAGCGGACTCTTGCCGCCCACGGAAATCCGGCCGGACATGGCACTGGCTGACCCGCTGAGGAGTCCGGGGGCTATAACCAGCTTGTTGTCGCCTCCCAGCGGATGGCACAACGGTGGGACTTCCTTTGAAATTATCGCTGAAGTTAAAGCACGACCTCCAAGACCCGCATATTCACCCACCTGCATTGTCGTTGCTTTGGGGCCGTCCTCGGCTCCAACATCAATTCTTAGGATTTTATCCATATCTTCCTCCTCTTTTACAATAATTCTCTGCCGATTTTTCCGATTTATACAGACTGATTCCTCATATTGGCTTTATTGTTTCTACGAAAGTTTTATTAAGGCACATCTAGTAAAATTATATGGCAATGAGATTGATTTGTCAAACGGAAACTTCGTTTTTGCTTCGTTTTGTCTGCCTGATAAATCTCTGGGTCAGGAGCGAATGTTTAGCTTTTCCCACAACTGCTTAATAACTCATCATATGCCGTATGACACCCTTTACACTGCCTCTCGGAACACCGGATGCACCTTTTGTTCTCGGGATGAGATGGATATGCACATGAAAAATTTTCTGCCCTGCTGCCTCGCCAATATTCATGCCTATGTTATACCCGTCCGGATTAAATTCCCTGTCGATGGTCTTCTTCATTTTTTCCAGTAATGCGAGCGCCCCATCGCGCTCCTCTTTTGACAATTGAAAATAGTCATCAACATGGCGCCTGGTGATAATGAGGGTGTGGCCTTCGCTGACAGGGCATCTGTCTCTGACAGCAAAAGCGTATTCGTTCTCATCAAGAATGTCTCCTGCATGGATTGAGCAAAAAGGACACGCATCCATCCTTTGCAATCTTTTCGACGTTTTTACTTCGTCTTGAATCATACCTGTCCTCTTTTTCACTGTAGTTGCATACTCCTGTTTGACGCTCATTAACCTAGGTCTTTTGATCTTTATATGATACGAAATGCGCGAACTTGGAGCAATGCAAGTTCAATTTTTGTTGTCTTGAACACAATCGGAAGACATTAGTTGCAACAAGAAGGAAACTCACCGGGAGAATATCTCTGCACCCACCTGAAGGCCAGAAATGGCGGATAACATGCAGCCGGTTATTCGAGAGTATCTGCCAGGTGGGATATCAGCCTGGGGATGCCTTCTCCTGTTACAGCAGAGATCGTGAAATATTCAAGACCGTTCTTTCCGCAGTATGCCTCAAGCTCAGACAGCCGTTCTTTATTGCCAGCGATATCAGACTTTGTCCCGACAATGCTCTGGGGCTTCTTCCCGAGAATCGCGCTGTAGAGTTCCAGTTCCCGATTGATCGTTTGAAGGTTCTCCACCGGACTACCCTGACCCATCTCGGATATATCAACAAGATGGACAAGCCGAGATGTACGTTCGACATGCCGCAGGAACTGAAATCCCAGCCCAATTCCCCTATGAGCTCCCTCAATCAGCCCTGGGATATCAGCAACCGCAAAACTTTTTCTCTGTTCAGGCTTCACCACGCCTAGGTTCGGAACAAGCGTCGTGAACTGGTAGTCTGCAATCTTTGGCCGTGCAGCAGATATGACTGAAATAAGTGTTGATTTACCTGCATTGGGGAGCCCGATAAGACCGATATCGGCAATCAGTTTGAGTTCAAGAATGAGGTTGCGTTCCTCTCCTTCTTCACCGGGCTGGGCAAACTGCGGGGCCTGTCTCGTCGCTGTAGCAAAATGAGAATTACCTTGACCGCCCCTCCCCCCTTTGGCGACAACCGCTCTAGCGCCGTCGTGGTCAAGATCAAAGAGAACCTCGTCGGTAGCAGCATCCTTAATCAGGGTCCCGACAGGAACAGGCAGCAGCAGATCTTCACCGTCCTTCCCGTGCATCTTCTGTTTCTGGCCGTGGACCCCGCGCTCTGCCAGGTACTCACGCTTGTAACGGAAATCAAGGAGGGTGTTCATATCATGTGTTGCCGTGAAAATTATGTGCCCGCCGCGGCCACCATCGCCGCCGTCGGGGCCTCCCCGCGGGACAAACTTCTCCCTGCGGAAATGTACAGAACCCCGTCCACCGTCGCCGGCCTTTGCATAAATGGTCGCGAAATCAACAAATTTCATATCAAGTCCAAAAAAATAAAAAAGACAGATGAAACCATCTGCCTTTCATTATGTATGATGTAATTGATGCTATGCCTGAACAGGCGGATACACGCTGATCTTGAGTCTGTCTCTGTCTTTTCTCTCAAAATTCACCACTCCGTCAACAAGGGCGAAAAGGGTATCATCTGAACCCTTGCCGACATTGTTTCCTGGATGGAACTTCGTGCCTCTCTGACGAACGATTATGTTGCCAGCCCTGACCTTCTCACCACCGAACTTCTTGACGCCCAGACGCTGGGAATTACTGTCGCGTCCGTTTCGTGAACTGCCAACTCCTTTTTTATGTGCCATTGCTCTATCCTCCGACGACTATGTCTTTAATCTTAAGCAGGGTATAGGTCTGCTTATGGCCATTCAGCTTGCGATAGCCTTTTCTCGGCTTCTGCTTGTAGACAAGGACCTTGGGGTCTCTCCTGTTTCCAATAACCTCCGCTGTTACCGACGCCTTATCGATATAGGGCTTGCCGATGACAACCCCCGTATCCTGCGATACAAAAAGTACTTTGCCGATACTGATCTGGGCCCCGCTCTCAGAAGCCAGTTTCTGGACCTTTATCGTTTCTCCAGGTGTAACTCGGTGCTGCTGGCCCCCTGTTTCAATCACTGCGTACATATCTTTCACCTCCGGACAAATTGTAAGCGTTATAATAGCACATACATAGAATAATGTGTACAAATTCAGACACAAATTCAGGCAAATGATCCTGCTACAATATAACCAGGTACTAATAACACAAACAGGAGGAGGTTACATGAAAAGCATATTCGAAAAATCCATAATCAATGGGATGTCGCTCAACAACCGACTGGTCCGCTCAGCAACGTGGGAAGGCATGTGCGAGGCGGATGGAAGACCGACGGAACGGCTGGCCTCGTGCTATCGCGACCTTGCCTTAGGAGGCGTCGGCCTGATCATCACCGGATATACATTTATTCGCCCTGACGGAAAGCAGATGCCCGGGAAAATGGGTATCCATGCGGACGACTTCGCCCCGGAGATGCAGCATCTGGTCACTACGGTCCATGAACAGGGGGGGAAGATCTGCATTCAGCTGGTGCACGCAGGGGGACAGACGGATGCAAGAAATGCAGGTAGTATGCCACTGGCCCCTTCCTCAGTCAAGGTCGAACAGTATCCCGGGGAACCGCGTGAGATGGGCCGGGAGGACATCAGGGAGATTATCAATGTCTTCGGTGCTGCTGCCGGACGGGCAAAGAGCTACGGCTTCGATGCTGTGCAGCTGCACGCTGCCCATGGCTATCTCATCAACCAGTTCTTGTCGCCTCATACTAACCGACGTGCTGATGAATATGGAGGTTCAGTCGATAATCGCTGCCGTTTCCTTCTTGAGGTCTACCGCCGGGTACGCTCGGAGGTCGGCCCTGCATTTCCGCTCCTGGTCAAACTGAACGGATCGGACAATCTCGCAGGAGGTCTCGACATCGGCGACGCTGTTTTCGCAGCAACGCTACTCGACAGCGAAAAGATCGATGCGATAGAGGTCTCAGGAGGCACCTCTGCCTCGGGTGAAAAGACGCCGGTACGAACAAAAATCGACAGGCCGGAACAGGAGGCTTACAACCTGGGCCTCGCCCGGGAGATCAAGAAAGCAGTGCAATGCCCTGTCATGGTTGTCGGCGGTTTCAGGTCAATCGGAGTCATTGACAATGCGCTCGGAGCGGAAGGTATGGATTATGTCTCAATGTCGCGGCCGTTCATACGCGAGCCGAGACTGGCGGAACGGTGGCTTCGGGGCGACAAGGCTCCTGCTACGTGTATCTCCTGTAACGGCTGCTTCAAGCCCGGCCTCAAGGAAGGTGGCATCTACTGCGTGGTAGACAGGAAGGAACGCAAGCCAAAAGAATGACCGCGTGTTTTACAATCAGATGTTTTCCGGGAGCATCTGATCTCAACCTCGCACAACAGCCGGACACGCAAAAAGCAAGAATGAAAGACGTTATTCACAATAAAAAGGGAAGGCACCCTAGGCGGTCAACAAAGGTGTTGAAAAGAATGCTAATTCCGTTGTAAAAACAGTTGGTTACAGGCAGTATTTCTTCGGAAAATATCTTTTCTTTTAAAAAATGACGTAACCCCTTGTAGTCACATGCGATATAAAAATATCGTCAACACCTTTGTTGACCGCCTAGGTTTTCACCTTCCCTTTTTATTGTACAACGTTAAGCAACCCGTTATCGAAAGTATTAAATATCGTAGTACAGGAAGAACTCGTAGGGATGCGGCCTGAGTCTCAGCGCATCGACTTCGTTTTTCCTCTTGTAGCTGATCCAGGTGTCGATTGCGTCTTCGGTGAAGACATCGCCCTTCATCAGGAAGTCATGGTCTGCCTCAAGTGCATTGAGCGCCTCATCAAGGCTGCCCGGCATGGTCGGGACCGATGCCAGTTCTTCCGGCCCGAGATCATAGATGTCCTTGTCAAGCGGCTCTCCCGGATGGATCTTGTTCTCAATCCCGTCCAGGCCTGCCATCAGCATTGCCGCAAATGCAAGATAGCTGTTGCATGAAGGATCAGGGAACCTGACCTCTACTCTCTTTGCCTTCGGGTTGGCCGAATAGGTCGGTATCCTCATGGAGGCTGAACGGTTTCTTGCTGAATACGCGAGATTGACCGGGGCTTCAAATCCGGGGGTCAGTCTCTTGTATGAGTTTGTAGTCGGGTTTGTGAGCGCTGCAAGGGCATGGGCATGCTTCAGCACACCGCCGATGTAATAAAGCGCCATCTCACTCAGACCTGCGTAGCCGTTGCCTGCAAAGAGGGGCTTGCCCTTTTTCCAGATGGACTGGTGCACATGCATGCCTGAACCGTTGTCGCCGAAAAGCGGCTTCGGCATAAATGTTGCAGTCTTGCCGTGCCTCCTTGCGACATTCTTCACAATATATTTGAAGAGTATGTTCTTGTCTGCCATCTTCACCAGTGAATCGAACCTCATGTCGATCTCTGCTTGGCCGGCTGTGGCGACTTCGTGGTGCTCCTTCTCCACGTAGATCCCGCACTTGATCATCTCCATGACCATCTCTGTCCTGATGTTGACCAGGCTGTCTGTCGGCGGAACAGGGAAATAGCCCTCCTTGTGGCGGGGCTTGTAGCCGAGGTTCGGATTCTCGTCACGACCCGAGTTCCAGATACCCTCGGATGAATCGATAAAATAGTATCCGCTGTGCGCATTCTGGTCGAACTGGATGCCGTCAAAGATAAAGAACTCTGCTTCAGGACCAAAATATGCGGTATCGCCGATGCCGGTTGACTTCAGGTAGTTCTCGGCCTTCTGGGCTATATACCGGGGGTCCCTCGAATAAAATTCTTTTGTGATCGGGTCAACAATATTGCAGATAAGACTTATGGTAGGATATTCCATAAACGGGTCCATAAATGCCGTCTCGGGATCAGGCATGATAAGCATATCAGAGGTGTTGATCGCCTGCCAGCCTCTGATGGACGAACCGTCAAAGCCAAGGCCCTCTCCGAATACTTCTTCCT
Source organism: Nitrospiraceae bacterium (assembly GCA_003153275.1). GTDB lineage: Bacteria > Nitrospirota > Thermodesulfovibrionia > Thermodesulfovibrionales > UBA6898 > PALSA-1316. Next base: position 17,304 of record PLXX01000024.1, read on the forward strand.
TCAGCTCTGCGATAGGAACCGCAAAGTGCTGCCAGATTCCCGGATAATCCATAAACTTGAAGTTTGCCATAACGGCCTTATTTTCCTGCGCTAACTTGAGTACGTCCTTTGGTGTCATTGCTCCTCCTGATATTTTTATATTAGATTAAGGCTGAGATTGCCGTTCAAGACAAATCTTTTTAGCCGTAACGGCAACCCCGACCTGTTGACTATACTGCTGTCTCTCCGCGTTCGCCCGTCCTGATCCTGACGACCTCATCCACAGAATAAACAAATATCTTGCCGTCTCCGATCTTCCCGGTCTTGGCAACCTGCTCGATCGTTTTGACCACCTTTTCCGCAAGGGCATCAGTAACAACTATCTCCACCTTTATCTTCGGAATAAAGTCGACAACATACTCAGCCCCGCGGTAAAGCTCCGTATGCCCCTTCTGTCGTCCGAAGCCCTTCACCTCGGTGACGGTCATACCCTGTATACTGATCTCGTTAAGGGCGTCCTTCACTTCATCCAACTTGAAAGGTTTAATGATCGCTTCTATCTTTTTCATATCTCACCTCCTGTCCTGCTATCGATAAAATCTATTTAAAAAAAGCCATATAGAAACTCCGGGCCCGTGCAGCGTAATCCTGATAAAATAGCTCGGTCTCTTTCTTCAGCATGTCTCGGTCGATCACCTCGTTGCGTAACCAATCATAAATCATTTCTTCCGTAACCTCAAGATGGAACTGAAAAGCGTATGCAACTGACCCATACCTGAAGGCCTGATTCGGATACAGCGCGGACCTAGCCAGTCTCTCCGCGCCTTCAGGGATATCAAAGGTCTCCCCATGCCAGTGAAATACCTTGAATTTTTTCTTGAATGCCCCTTCGTGCGAATGCATGGCCACCTGAATCATAACCGCGTCCCGCAGACCGGCATCCTGCAGTTCGATATCGTACCAACCGATCTCCTTCTCAGGTCTGGCATATACCGGTGCTCCCAGTGCCTTCGCCATAATCTGGGCACCGAGACAGACGCCAAGCACCTTTTTCCCGCTCTTCATGAATTCTGCAGCAGTATCTATTTCCTTCTGCAGATAGGGAAAGATCCCTGTTTCATTCACACTCATCGGCCCACCCATCATCACCAGTGTATCAAAGGCATTACCCGGGGGGATCTCCTCTGAAGCGCAATCAACGGTCCGGAAACTGATGCTGTTTTCCCTGAGATAATCCCCGATAGTGCCGGGCCCCTCATTCAGAACATTCTTGAGTATAAGGACTTTCATGCAATATAGTAATACAAAAAGCTTGCCATGTCGAGTTGGTTTTCCCAAGGCTTTATTACGGCTTCCTCCGGCTTTTTATGCATGTCTGATCCATTGGTCTGCCTGATAATTAATCAGCACTGATTAATTATCAGGCATCCATTGCTCCTTTGCACCTGTGGCAGCCAGCATCATTCATCATGCGGGGGACTGGACAAATGTCACGAAAAATGAAATGATATATCCACTATGAACATGAGAGTTCAATAACATGCCGCACGATTATAAGACAATTGAAATCACTGCACTTTATGAGATCAGTAAACTCCTGAGCTCGTCGATCAATCTTCGCGCGAATTTCCGGGGTGTACTGCGGGTCTTGTCTGAGTACCTTGACATGGGGAGGGGAAACGTTGCTCTGCGGTCCGGCAGCGAGGTATCGATCATTGCTGCCTATGGCATGACAGAAGATGAGATCGGACGGGGAACCTACCGACTTGGTGAAGGTATCATCGGCCGCGTCGCTAAACTCGGCTCCCCCATTGTGATACCAGATATAGGAGCTGAGCCGCTGTTTTTGAATAGGACGGGTGCCCGGATCAATATTAAAAAAGAAAATGTTGCCTTTCTCTGCGTTCCCATAAAGTTCAAGACAGAGATACTCGGCGTTCTGAGCGTCGACAGACTGTTCAATCTCAATGGCGTGTCCTTCGAAGAGGACATTAAACTCCTCAAGATCATTGCAGCGTTTATTGCCCAGTCCATAAAGCTCCATCGTGAACTTGAACGCGAACGTGAGGCGTTCCAGCAGGAGAGGGAAAGCCTGCGCCACCAGCTCAAGGGGAGATACAGGATAGAGAATATGATCGGCCAGTCTGATCAGATGCAGGAGGTCTTTGAGACAGTGCATCGCGTGGCCCCGTCCAGGGCAAATGTCCTGCTGCGCGGTGAAAGCGGCACAGGCAAGGAACTCATAGCCAAGGCGATCCACTACATGAGTCCGCGGTCAAAAGGTCCCTTTATAAAATTCAACTGCGCCTCAATCCCTGAAGGTCTGCTCGAATCCGAGCTCTTCGGACATGAAAAAGGGTCTTTTACCGGGGCCTCTGCCATGAGAAAAGGACGGTTTGAACTGGCCGACAGCGGCACGATTTTTCTTGATGAGATCGGAGACCTTCCTCTGTCGCTGCAGCCGAAAATATTGAGGGTCCTTCAGGAGCGCGAGTTTGAACGCGTTGGAGGAGAGAAGACAATCAGCGTTGACGTGCGTGTCATCGCCGCGACAAGCAGGGACCTTGAGAAGTTCGTTGCCGCCCGCACTTTTCGCGAGGACCTCTATTATCGTCTCAATGTTGTACCGGTATTCATTCCTCCGCTGCATCAAAGAAAAGAGGATATCCC
>PLXX01000158.1 GCA_003153275.1 Nitrospiraceae bacterium
GGACAGTTTATGTGTTCTCTACAGAACTTATGCACATGATTGACAAAGCCTTTTATTACTGATAACCTTTGGTTTAGTTGCATTGTATATTAATTGACTAAATACGGGAGAAGGTCATACTGAATAACGACGAACTGAATAACTATAAAATGGCTGATCGCATATGCAAATAAGAGGCTGAAAGTGGACATAGACCGCTTTTGTAGACTCATCGAAGAGACTAAGGCCGGGTACTTTCAGATAGATAAAGAAGGCCGTTTCCAATATGTTAATAAAGCATGGCTACAGATGCACGGCTACTCTTCCCCTGATGAAATAATCGGCAGACACTTCTCTGTAACTCAGGTAAAAGCCGATCTGGATAATGCCCAAGAGAATGTTGCGAGACTGCTTTCTGGCGAAGCAATCCCATCAGGCGAATTCTCGAGACGCTGCAAGGACGGCTCAATAGGTTACCACACCTTTTCAGCCAGCCCAATAATTAACTCTGCCGGAGAGATTGTCGGCCTTGAAGGATTTCTTATAGACATCAGTGAGCAAAGGAAGGCTGATGAAGAAAGACAATTTGAGTATGATCGTCTGGTGAGCATCATGGATTCCATCCCATATGGGGTGTATATTGTTGATCAGCGGTTCAATATTCAATATATTAATCCTGTCATGGCAAAAGAGTTTGGTCCGATTAACGGGCGCAAATGCTATGCGTATTTCCACGAAAGGACTGAAGTATGCCCCTGGTGCAAAAATGCGGATGTTGTTGCCGGAAAGTCAGTCCAATGGGAGTGGTATTCTCTTGTAACCCATAGACATTACTTACTGTTTGACGCTCCTATTAAGAATGCTGACGGAAGCATTGTGAAATTTGAGATCTCTCAGGACATTACCGAATTCAAGCAGACGGAAGCAAAACTGCTGGAAAGTGAAAAATTTGTAAAAAGCATCCTTGATAGCGTTGACGAGGGCTTTATTGTTATAGATCGTGATTACAGGATTATCTCTGCAAACAGGGCCTTTACTGAAAAAACCGGGATGTTTCGTGGAGATATTGTTGGTAAACATTGTTTTGAAATATCTCATCACTGTCTTACCTCGTGTTATGAAGAAGGAGACCTGTGCGCGGTTAAGCATGTTTTTGATACAGGTGAGTCCCAGTCAGTTATCCATACGCACCATGATGTAACGGGGGCGCCAGTCTATGTTGATACAAAGGCATATCCGCTGACTAAAGACGAATCAGGAAAGGTAATGACGGTCATAGAGATACTCGTTGATATTACAGAGAAGAAAAAGATTGATAAGGATATACAGGAGAACGAGGAGAAGTTTCGAAACCTCTTCAATAATGCAGACATAGCCATGTTCAGGTCACGGCTCGACGGATCGGAGGTCCTTGACGTGAACCAAAAGTTTCTAGATCTCGTGGGAGTGACACGAGAGGAGACGCTAGGGAAGCCATCGCAGATACTCTGGGGAGATCAGAAAGAGCGCGAGAAGATGGTGCAGAGGCTTGTTACGGAAGGTCGCGTGTCGCAACTTGAATTTCAAATGCTGAACGTGAAAACAGGTGTAAGGGACTGCATTACGTCCCTAGTGCTCTACCGTGAACAGGGCATCCTGGAAGGATCCATTCTCGATATTACTGAGAAGAAATATGTCGAAAAAGCACTGAAAGAAAGCGAAGAGCGCTTCAGGAGCGCTTTTGAACATGCGGCGATAGGATTCTCAATTTATTCGACGGAAGGTCACTTTATACGGGTCAATCAGGCCCTGTGCGACATGATGGGCTATTCGGAAGAAGAACTCAAGTTCAAGACATTCCAGGACATTACTCATCCGGATGATCTTGGGTCTAATATGGATAAAATCAACCAATTATTGTCAGGAAAGTTACCTGTTGTTCACTTCCAAAAAAGGTATATTCACAAGCTTGGCCATGAAGTATGGGCTTCCATGAGTGTATCTGTAGTTCGTGACGACAAGGGGGCCCCGATATATTTAGTATCTCTCATAACAGACCTTACTGAGAAAAGAAAACTTGCAGACCAACTCCGTCATGCCCAGAAGATGGAGGCTGTGGGCACCCTGGCAGGGGGCATTGCTCACGATTTCAATAATATCCTTAATGTGATCATGGGGTATGGGAGTATGGTGCTGGACGGTCTAGAAGGCAACAGTTCTTCTAAGGGCCGTATGACTGAGGTGCTCTCTGCTGCTGAGAAAGCTGTAAATCTTACCAAAAGACTACTTGCCTTCAGCAGAAAACAGGTTATTGACGTAAAGCCAGTTAATATCAATGAGCTTATCCTGGGTCTACAAAAAATGCTTTTCCGGATTATCAGAGAGAGTATTGATTTTAATCTGGCCCTTGCGGATAGGCCCTTGATAGTGCTGGCTGATGCCGGGCAGATAGAACAGGTGTTTATGAACCTCATCACAAATGCCCGTGACGCAATGCCTGAAGGCGGACGTCTGAAGGTCGGTACCGAACTTCAGGAATTAGATGATGAATATGTTGCCGTGAATGGATATGGAAAGCCAGGAAAATATGCGCTTATCACGGTTGCTGACACAGGACACGGCATGGATAAGGAAACTCAGAAGAATATATTCGAGCCTTTTTTCACAACGAAAGGCATTGGAGAAGGGACAGGGCTCGGCCTCGCAATCAGCTACGGAATAATAAAACAGCATAGCGGATACATCAAGGTATATAGCGAACAGGGACAAGGCACAGTATTTAAAATATATCTGCCTCTCATTGAAGGAACGGAAGCCCAGGACAGGGAGACGGAGATTTCTTGCACTGTTCAGGGCGGAAATGAAACGGTCCTCGTGGCGGAGGATGATGCCTCCCTGAGAAAATTGTATAGAATAGTCCTGGAGTCCTCAGGCTATAGTGTTATCACCGCTGAGGATGGAGAAGTTGCAATCACAAAATTCATGGAAAACAGGGACAAAATTCAACTTGCCGTACTTGATATGATCATGCCGAAGAAAAGCGGAAAAGAGGTCAGTGAGGTGATAAGGAAGGTCAGTCCCCGAATAAAAGTACTCTTCGTAAGCGGATATACAATGGACAAGATTAAAACCGAGGAACTGACAGAATCTGGCTTTGACTTCATTCATAAACCCATCAGACCGCAAGATCTTTTGAAGAAGGTGAGGGAGGCTCTGAATAGATGAAGGTTCTAATTGTCGATGATGACCAGGATATCCTGAACATGATTATTGCCTTTCTCGGGCATTATAAGGATATTAACATCATAACCAGCAATAACGGCGAGGAAGGTTACCAGATAATCATAAAAGAAAGCCCTGATCTGGCGATCATCGATGGACTCATCCCGGGAATACACGGATTCGAGCTTTGCAAGAAAGTCAAGGAAGATATGGGGCTGCAAAAGCCTCCCAAAATTATTATCATCTCAGGTATTTATAAAGGGCTGAAATATAAATTCGATGTCATTAAGACATATCATGCGGACGACTTTCTGGAGAAACCATTCAAAAAAGAAGAACTTTCAAGAAAGATTGAAGCTCTGATGGGGACGCTTGAGCCGTATGAAGATCGCGCTGCAAAGGTTGAGATGTCTGAGGTGATGGTGGGTGAAATGCCTGAGGAGAAAATAGGAAGAAAGATAGATCCCGAGACAAAGCAAATGATAGAGGATATGTACGGCGAATGCGAACGTCTCGGACATTATGGCGTTTTGGGGGTCAGGGATAATGCCTCGCTTGACGAAATTAAGGTGGCATACCGTGAGGCCGTAAAAAAGTATCATCCCGATGTTTACTCCCACCTTGGCGATAATTCTCTTAAGGACAAGTTAGATGATATATTCTCCTATATAACTGTGGCATACTCAATCTTGTCAAACCAGGAAAAGAGAAGAGAATACGACAAGGTATTAACCAGCAAACCGGCACGACTGGCAGCAGTCCAAGGCAAGGCAAGGTCCTCCTTTGAGGAAGGGAAGAAGCACCTGAGGAGGAAAAATTATCAGAATGCGGAGCGTTTTTTTCAAGAGGCTGTATATTATGACACCACAGTATCTGAATATCATTATTATTATGGATTGACCCTGGCAACACAAAATAAATTCAGGGAGGCGGAAAAGGAATTCGAAGCGGCCCGGAGACTGGAACCTCACAATGCCAAATATTTGACCGAGCTTGGTCTTGTTTTTCTGGAATTGGGCTATCCAGTGAGGGCGAGGGGGTTGCTTGAAAAGGCCTTGAGCATCTCCCCGAATAATGTCAGGGCAATTGAAGGACTGAAGAAAATCAAAGATGACTAGGAAATTAAATCTGTTGACGATAAAGATTTCCAATTGAAACGCAAATCATTCGCTGTCTAAGTCCTATATTCTGCGTTTATCCTGATATATTCTTCAGTGAGGTCGCAGGTCAGCACTCTGGCGGACGCCTTGCCTGAATGGAGGTCGACCGTGATCCGGATCTTTTTTGACTTCAGAACCTCTGTGGCCTCTTTGTCCTTGTTGTTCGCCAGACCGTTTTTTACAATCCTGACGTTGTTGAAATAGATGTCCGCCTTCTCTTCTTTAAACGATATGCCGGAATAGCCGACCGCGCAGATGATCCTGCCCCAGTTGGCGTCGTTGCCGTAGATAGCGGTCTTTACCAGACTTGAGTTCGCAACTGAAAAGGCAGCCTTTTCCGCGTCCTTCTCAGACCGGCAGCCCTTTGCAAGGATCTCGACTACCTTGGTTGCTCCTTCGCCGTCTTTGACAACAAGCTCTGCCAGTGCATAGGTGATCTCGTCGACAGCCTTCTGGAGTTTAGCAAGTTCAGTTGATTTGGCAGTTACCGGTTTATTGCCGGCGAGCCCGTTGGCCATCATAAGCACTGTGTCGTTTGTCGACATGTCACCGTCTATCGTGATCCGGTTGAACGACTTGTTCACAGCATTTTTCAGCATAGCGGATAGCGTCTTCTTCCCGATTGCAAAGTCAGTCAAAATAAAACAGAGCATTGTCGCCATATTCGGGGCGATCATGCCGGCCCCCTTGCATATGCCAGAGATAGTGCCGCCGGTATCGCCGATCTTCAGTCTCTTGTGGACGACCTTCGGAAAGGTGTCGGTCGTCATGATCGTCTTTGCGGCATCATCGAGCGTAGCGTTGCCTATGTCCTTTGCCAGGGTCTTCAGCGGCTGTCTTATCCTGTCCATCGGCAGCGGCCTGCCGATGACACCGGTGGAGGCGATATAGATCAGGGACCTGTCGATGCCGCTCTCCCGGGACACGCTGCTGATAATCTCATTGGCGTCTTTTGTTCCCTGACTGCCCGTGCACGCATTGGCATTGCCGCTGTTGACAACGATAGCCTGGCCAGTCCCGGATACAATCTTCTTCATGCAGATTTTGACAGGTGCCGCTTTGACTACATTGGTAGTGAAGACACCCGCCATATCCGCCTCAACCGCTGATACGATAAGTGCGATGTCCTGTCTTCCAGGCTTCTTCACCGCAGCCTCCACGGTCGAAAATAAAAACCCTTTGGGTGCCATGTATTTTATCCTCCTTGAGAAAACATTACGGAAACAGTGCCAGGTTCCTGAGTCCTTCGGTTTCATCGAAGCCCATCATGATATTCATATTATGCACTGCCTGGCCCGCCGCACCTTTAACGAGATTGTCGATCGCCGATACGATTATCAATGTATTCGTCCTTTCGACCAGCTTTACCCCGATATGGCAGAAATTCGTGCCCCGGACGTTCTTGATATTCGGGAAGACTCCTGAAGGAAGCACCCGTATGAACGGCTCGTCTTTATACACCTGACAATAGATATCGAGGGCCCTGTCCTGGGTCATCTTCTTTGTCCCAGTGGTCTTGATAGGCGCATAGATCGTGGTCAGTATGCCCCTGTCGACCGGTAGGATGTGCGGCGTGAAGTTTACCGTGATCCTGTTCTTCGCCAAGGCGGAGAGTTCCTGCTCGATCTCGGGCGTATGCCGGTGCACACCGATGCCATAGGCCTTGAACCCCTCATTCACCTCGCAAAAAGATACCGCCAGGTCAGCCTTCCGGCCTGCGCCGGTCGTACCCGACTTTGAATCGATGATAATCGACGCGGTATTGACCAGCCCGTTTTTGACTGCAGGCATCAATCCGAGTATTGCACTCGTCGGATAACAGCCGGGATTAGCTATCAGCCTCGTCTTTCTGATCTTTGCCCTGTATATCTCGGGCAGCCCGTAGACAGCCTTTTTCAGAGTGGCCAGGTACCGGTGCGGAAGCCCGTACCACTGCTCATACGTCTCCGTGTCCGAAAGCCGGTAGTCGGCAGAAAGGTCGATTACCGTTTTGTTGTTTCTGAAGAAGAAGTCGACCGCTTCCTGCGATGCACCGTGAGGCAGGGCCAAAAAGAACACGTCGGCCTTTTTCAGAAGGATGTCCGGGTCCATCGGTTCATAAACGAGATTATCATATGCATCCAGATGGGGGAAGAGTGCTGTCACTTTTTTCCCTGCAGACCTTTCAGACGTTGCCGCTGTCACCTTCACCTTTGGATGATTTGCCAGGATCCTCAGAAGTTCAGTTCCGGTATAACCGCTTGCCCCGCATATTGCCGTCTTAATCATTGTCTATCCTCAATTAGTATTTAATTTTCACATACCTCTGGCCGCTGCCGTATTACGTATGAAAAATAAAGGGGCTCGTGAACCACGAGCCCCTGAAAAGCAAAACCGTATATAAAGTAAAAACTATCTCTTTGAGAACTGGAAGCGCTTTCTGGCACCCTTTTGGCCGTATTTCTTTCTTTCTGTCTCTCTCGGGTCTCTGGTGAGGAACCCTTCCTTCTTGAGTTTACCTCGCAGGTCTGCATCCATCTTTGTCAGGGCACGTGAAATGCCGAGTCTGATAGCGCCGGCTTGTCCGGTCGGACCACCGCCGGTCACCTTGGCAGTGATGTCATGCTTGCCGGTC
>PLXX01000126.1 GCA_003153275.1 Nitrospiraceae bacterium
CCATTTTGTTACGTATAGCACCGACCAATTGATAGTTTCGGGCGGACTAATCTCTATGAAGATTACGAACAGAATAGAAAAACTTTTAAAAAAAATGAAATTTTGTCATACCTGCCGGGGAAACACGACTTGCCAACAGTGACCTCATTGTGCGCGCCTCCAAGAGCATACAGATCGACGGCACACTGCTCGTCAATAAAGGGGGCAATTTGGCCCTTCTTTCAGACGGACCATTGACCATCAACGGCAAGATAAAACCTAATATCACAGCATCATCTCTAGAGGCAGCAACTAAAGCAAACGGGCAGCATATCGCGCAGCAAGTTACGGTTGCGGTAAGTTGGTTTGGATTTGGCTCGGATGTGACTATTACGGGGGATGTTACGTACGCTAGCCCTGGTGTCGCTTGGGTGACCAGCAAAAGCAACGGGACCCTGACAATTAAGGGCAATAGCATTACTCAACTTGGAATAGATGGAACTAACAATAACCGCGACGGAGGAGATTCGGCTTCGATAGACATAGGCACTGATGCGGCCTTTCAAGTTATAAAGAGTACATTCCCCGACTGCGCACCGGGGAGACCCGCCAAAGTGATCATAGCGGGAGATCTGCAAACCGGACGAGGAGGGTATGGCTATAATGATGGGTTCGGTAAGCTTCAGGGAGCCACACAGGTCTACCTTGGTGGAAAGGGCGGCAACACCGGCAATATATCAATATCTGCCTCTGATACCATAGACCTCACCGCTGCTTACCTCGCCGCCGGACATGGTGGTAAAGGAGGTGAAACCGGACAATGTTATCATCCTTCTGAATTCGACGGCCAGAACAATGGAGACCCGGGCCGTGATGTTGTGCACACCAGTGGCACCGGCGGAAAGGGCGGGGACGTCATCCTTACTTCAACTTCATCGAATATAATAGCTAATAAAGGTATACCGGGCGTGGGCGGAGATGGGGGCTACGTGATAGCTTCAGCAGGTAATGGAGGACCAGGCGGCCCGGGTGGAAACACCTTAATAAGTGTGGGTGAAATAGGGCAATCTGGTACAGCGCCGAACCCTCCTTTAGGGAAGCCGTGGAATGGCTTTGTTACTCTTTGTGATGGCGGCAACGGCTTCGATGACTGCCGGACACCCCCAGGCAGCGGCACCAATGGAGGCAACGGCAGCTCGCTGAAGATCCCAGGCTACACGACGAATGACATGAAGATAATCGAGCCTGTGGTTAACGGAGGCAGCGGAGGTTCCGGCGATCCTCCCGGCTCAGGCGGGGGCCCAGGTTCTATTAACTTAATTCCAGGCGCGAGCGGCACCGACGGCAATCCATGTCCAGCCAAAACGATCCAGCCCGGCACATACACAGCCACACCTGTTAATGACGGTTGCGGCGTGGGCGAGTTCACCTTAATTGTTGCGGACACCAAGATTACAATACCCAAGCTTGGCGCTAACTCAAACGTGACGTTCACCTTTTCACCGGACAGGACATCGGCGACATCGGACAGTTCCAATTTAATTTTATTGGGCTCCGGAGGGGACAGTATTAAGCTTACGTTTACTATTGGGACGAATGGGACACGAGTGACATTGACCGGCTCGAATCCCAATGGCGGATCCTGCATGACGGGAGGCAATGCTAAGTGAGTCAGCCGTTTTCGTGAGTTTTGCCTCTATGACGCTATGAAGCCGGCGATCAGAATCTCGCCGGCTTCAAGGCATCTCTCTGCCATGACAGGGAAATTTGTTTATTTTGGTATTTATCGCCGTAAACCTTTCCCATGAGTGTGACTGAGGAGCGTTGCTTTCTGAAAGTAACCTTGCGTCTATGACAAAAAGCGACAGTGCAGTGAAGTACATCTTCGTGAGTAGTTCGGGGCGAAAGAGACTCACCACGCCCTCCCATCAGCGGCCGAAGCCGGAACATGTGGCCGGAATGAAACGGAATGACCGGCCGAAATGGTCCGGAATATGCAATTAGGCGACTAATCCATTGTAAATAAAAGGTATTTCCGATATACAAAGGTGCTTTTTCAACACCTTTGTACATCGGCTAGAAATTCTGACAGCTGCTTTTTTGACGCGATTATGTTCTAATATCGGGTTTTATTATTCCTGGTTCGCCGGGGAGATAAGGACTAACGTCACTCTATTTCTTTATTGTTCTCCTTGTCTTTTCCATTGTCCTTCTGGTCATCTTTCTTGTCTTTCAGCGCTGCAGATATCTCGTCCAGACGTTTTACCACAAGATTAAACAGGGTCGCCTCAGGGAATGTCCCGTCCTCCTGCATAACACCGGCAGGCATGCCGGTGAATAGTTCCAGTCCCTCTTCGACACGGTTGATCGGGTAGATCGTGAATTTCCCCTCCCTGACCGCATCCACAACCTCTTTCCTGAGCATCAGGTTAAGAACGTTCTTGCGCGGCATTACAATGCCTTGCGTGCCGTCAAGACCCCGTGCTTTGCAGAGATCAAAAAAACCCTCGATCTTTTCGTTTATCCCGCCGATGGGCTGCACATCGCCGTTCTGGTCCATCGAACCCGTCACCGCAAGATACTGTTTCAGGGGGACATTCGCAAGGCTGCTCAGAAGAGCATACAACTCCGCGCACGAGGCACTGTCGCCTTCGACCATATCATACAGCTGTTCAAAGGTGATCGATGCAGAAAAGCTGATCTGTTTTTTGCCGGCAAAAGTACTGTTAATGAAATGGGATATAATCAAAACCGCCTTGTCATGGATCTTGCCGCTCATCTTAGTCTCGCGCTCAATATTAACGACCCCCGCCTTGCCCGTATAGGTCCGGGCGGTTATCCTGGAAGGCTTGCCGAACTGATAGTCGCCGAGGCCGAGTACGGCAAGCCCGTTTATCTGCCCGACTTTTGCCCCCTGCGTAGCAACGATAATCGTTCCTTCAACGATCATCTCCTGGATCCGTTCTTCTATCTTGTTCGACCGGAACACTTTCTCGCGCAGGGCCTGTTCGACATGGTCGTCACTGACGAGACCACTGCCCGATTTCCTAGCCCAATAGTTTGCCTCGCGCATTACGTCCGCAATGTCGCTGAACCGGGACGAAAGCTTCTCCTGATGACCGGCAAGCCGCGAACCGTACTCAACAACCTTCGCCACCCCGGTCCTGTCGAACGGCATGAGATTTCCCTTCCTGCAGGTGCTCGCCACAAATGCAGCGTATTTATAAATCGTCTCTTTGTCCTTGTTCATTCTGCTGTCGAAATCAGCCTTTACCTTAAACAGGTCGCGATACTCTTCATCAAGGCTATAGAGCATATAATACAGCGACGGGTTGCCGATCAGTACTACCTTGACGTTGAGGGGTATCGCTTCCGGCCTCAGTGTCGTTGTTGAAACCATGCGGTATTGTTCCCAGACATCTTCAATTCTGATTTCTCTGTTCCGGAGCGCACGCTTGAGCGTCTCATAGGACATCAGATTTCTGAGGAGGTCAAGCGCATTGAGAACGAGATACCCACCGTTGGCCTTGTGAAGCGATCCGGCCCTGATCATCGAAAAATCAGTGATCGCTACACCGTACTGAAACTTATACTCAAGCCTGCCGAAAAGGTTCAGATACGTCGGATTGCTTTCAAAAATGCAGGGAGCACCTTTCGCATCTCTGTTATTGACGAGCACGTTCACCGCATACCGGGTGAAGGTCGGCTCCTGTTTCTGCATCCTCATAAACGGGATCTGCGGGGTCTGCTCCTCCTGCGCCTTGAAATCATCGATATGCCCGAGTATGTCCTCGGTGACAGCAGCCAGATAGGAGGTAATCTTCTCATTGGCACTGTATTTTGCCTTCAGATCGTCCACGAGGTGGCCTACGGCAGCAAGTGTAGCGTCGCGCTCAAGCGTGGATACCGCCTTTTTCACGGCCTTCTCGCTCTCGCGCACCTCCCTCACAACGTCGTTCAGCCGCTCCTGGAGCCCTTTTCCTATCTCATCTATCTTGCCTTTTGTCTTGTCATCCAGAGCCTCGTACTCCTCTTCAGTCAGCGGCTCTCCGCTCTTTTTGACGGGCACTATCATCAGGCCGCTCACCGCCTTGCGGATAGAAAACCCCTTTGACTGCGCCTCTGCCTCAAGTACAGAGAATAGGTCCTTCTGCTTCTTCTGGAACTCCTCCAGGATCTTGTTCCTCTGTTTTTCATATTCCTTAGATTCGAACATCTTGGGGATCTCTATCTTCAGGACCTTGACCAGCTCCTCCATGTCTTTCTGAAAAACACTTGCCGTCCCAGGCTCCATGAAGAGAGCAAGCGGGACATCGGCGTCTTCAAAATTATAGATATAGCACCAGTCGAGGGGGACCGGCTCTTCCGAGGCCTTTTGGGAAAGCATCGTCCGTATAGTTGTCGTCTTCCCGGTCCCGTTCTCACCAAGGACATAGATATTGAACCCTTTGCTGTCAAGGTTAAGCCCGAAGTCAATAGCGCTGAGCGCCCTCTCCTGGCCTATCGTTCCCTCGAGTTCAGGGATATCCTCGGTTGTGATAAACGTAAAGAGTTCAGGATCACAACATGAATACAGCTCCTCGCTTTTTAAAGGACCTGGACTTGTTATCGGTTCAGACATGATATCTCCCGTTATGTATTATCGTTATTGTTTTCTTCATGCGGCATGGAGGCCTTCGACCCTTATGCAGACTGTTTTGCCTGCGACAACCGGAAGGCGGTTAATCTCCCGGAGCGCTGCGGCAACATCCCTCTCCCGGGCCAGATGCGTCAGAACAACAAGCGGCACCGCCTTCCCGAGCTGCCTGCCTTTCTGTATGACCGATATGATGCTGATGTCATATTTCCCGAGTATGCCGGATATTGTCGAAAGTACACCCGGCTGGTCCAGGGCGGAAAACCGGAAATAGTACATCGAGATCACCTCATCCATCTTCATCAGTGATTTAGGCTTCGGCGATACAGAGCCTGAGTAAAACTGTTCAGCAGAACCGCTGACAATGCCACGGGCAATATCAACGATATCGCTGACGACCGCACTCCCGGTCGGCAGGTCTCCTGCGCCCCTGCCGTAATACAGGGTCGAACCGACCGCATCTCCTTCGACATAGACTGCGTTGTATACACCGTCAACCTTTGATATCAGATACTCCTCTGGCACCATAGTCGGATGCACACGCAGTTCTACCTTGCCCCCCGTCTCCTTGGCGATTGCCAGAAGCTTCAGTTTATATCCCAGCTCACGCGCAAATTCGATGTCCATGGGTAATATCTTCGAAATCCCTTCAATATGGACGTCCCTGATGCTGAAGGAAGAGCCATAGGCCAGTGTTGCGAGGATGGCAAGTTTATGCCCGGAATCTATTCCTTCAACATCGTACGTCGGGTCAGCCTCCGCATAGCCGAGTTTCTGTGCTTCTTTCAGGACATCCGCAAACTCTGCCTTCTCGTCGGTCATCTTCGTCAGGATATAGTTTGTCGTACCGTTCACGATGCCATAGATTGCCTTTATCCGGTTGGCTACCAGCCCTTCCCTAACCACCTTGATGATCGGTATACCGCCGGCGACCGCTGCCTCAAACCCGACCCGGACCCTGTTCTTTGCAGCAGTTCTGAATATCTCGCTGCCATGGGTTGCAAGGAGAGCCTTGTTTGCGGTCACCACATGTTTTCCGGCCTTCAGGGCCATAAGCACCATATCCTTTGCGATCGTTGTCCCGCCGATAAGCTCAACGACAATATCTATTGCCCGATCATTGATCAGCGCGCATGCGTCGGTTGTCAGCACTCCCTGCCTGAGCTTTATCCCTCTGTCTTTTTTTATGTCAAGATCAGCAATTTTCTTCAGGTGAATATCAATGCCGGTCCGTTCTTTTATCACGGAACGGTTCTTGATAAGAATCTTTGCAGTACCAGTCCCTACAGTTCCAAACCCTATGATACCTACGTTGATCATGTGTTCAATACCCTCTTTATTCCGGCCACGGCCTGACGTATTCTGTGTTCATTTTCGACCAGTGCAAACCGCACATAGTCATCTCCACCCTCACCAAAACCTAGGCCAGGAGAAACTGCCACACCTCCTTTTTTTATCAGGTGTCTGCAGAAATCTAGCGACTTCATCTTCTTGAAGGGCTCTGGTATCTCTGCCCAGACGAACATCGTTGCTTTCGGCAGCTCTATACTCCAGCCTGCCTGCCTGAGGCCTTTCACAAGGACATTTCTCCTGCGTTCATAGACATTTCTGATCTCCTCTACGCAGTCCTGAGGACCGCGGAGGGCGATGACACTGGCAATCTGGATAGGCTGGAACATGCCGTAGTCAAGATAACTTTTAATCTTTATCAGTGCACCGACGATCTCCCTGTTACCAACGCAGAATCCGACCCGCCACCCTGCCATCGAATAGCTTTTTGTCAGCGAGTAGAACTCAACGCCGACGTCCTTGGCGCCCGGAGCCTGGAGAAAGCTTGGTGCCTTATAGCCATCAAAAACAAGATCCGCATAGGCCAGATCATGGATAACAATGATATTGTGTTCCTTCGCAAAATCCACTACTCTTGTAAAGAAGTCTATGCCATGCACCACCTGAGTCGTTGGGTTATGCGGGAAATTCATGATCAGCATCTTCGGCCTCGGCCAGGTTGTTTTAAAGGCCTTTTCCATCTCGTCAAAAAAATCAATACCCGGACCCATCGGAACACTGCGAACCTCGCCGCCTGCGATGATGACACTGTACGGGTGGATCGGATACGCCGGTGTCGGCGTCAGAACGACGTCACCCGGTCCGACCGTCGCCAGTACCAGATGGGACAGGCCTTCTTTTGACCCGATCGTAATGCAGGTCTCAGTTTCGGGATCAAGGTCAACATCATAACGGCGCTTATACCACTCACCGATCGCCATCCTCAGCTGGGTAATACCCTTTGATGCAGAATACCGGTGGTTTTTTCCCTTTTTCGCTGCCTCGCAGAGCTTATCAACGATATGCTTTGGTGTTGCGCCATCAGGATTTCCCATGCCGAGGTCAATGATGTCTTCACCCTTTCTCCGTGCCTCCATCTTCAAGGTGTTGACAATAGCAAATACATATGGCGGCAGCCGCTTGATCCTGTTGAATTCAAACATGATTGTACATCTCCTCAGCATTCATGGAGCTCCTAACCAGCGGGGCCGAAGCAACATAGTTAAAACCCATCCCGAGTGCTGTTATCCGCAGCTCCTCGAATATCTCAGGTCTCACATATTCTACCACAGGAAGATTTTTTCTGGCTGGTCTCAGGTACTGCCCGATCGTTACAAAATTACAGTCCACAGACCGGAGATCCTGAAGAAGATGGCGGACTTCCGAAGCTGTTTCCCCGAGACCAAGCATAAGTCCGGATTTCGTCGGGATTCCCGGCATGATCTTCTTTGCCAGCTCAAGAACACTAAGCGACCGCCGGTAATGGGCCTCCGGACGAACGGTTGCGTAAAGTCTTTCGATTGTCTCGATATTGTGATTGTAGATATCAGGTCCGGAGTCAAGGACCTTTTTCAGCGCAGTAACATCTCCCTTGAAATCGGGGGTTAGAACCTCAATCCCGGCAGCCGGCAGCCGGTTTCGTACCTCCCGAACTGTCCCGGCAAAATGACCGGCTCCGCCATCAGGAAGATCATCACGGGTCACCGAGGTAATCACCACATAGGTGAGTGCCATCTCAGCTGCCGCAGCAGCCACTCTCTGTGGTTCGCCCGCATCAACCGGCTCAGGCGAGCCGACGTTCACCGAGCAGAAGCCACAATGTCTTGTGCATCTGCCCCCCAGTATCATGAATGTCGCCGTCGGCCTGGCGAAACATACTCCACGGTTTGGACACCGTGCCTCTTCGCAGACCGTTGCGATACCATGCCGCCTTAACAGATGTTTTGTCCCATGCACATCTGCACGGTTATTGCTCTTTAGCCATTCAGGGAGCCTCATGGTTATTACGCTAAATGGAATTCTTCCCCTTTGTCAACCGGCTGAACATACCTGCAAAGCATGAGCGGCATTGGCATTATTCCGGCACTGTGGTAAAATCAGAACCATGAAAAAATATAAACCCGTCTCACTAAAAGCGGTCACCTCCTATTCACTCTGCAGCAGAAAGAGCAAGGCCTCGATAACTGCGGCAGCCGGTATTCATAATAAAGGGGACTCTTTTCATGATTTCCTGAACACCCTGCCCGATTGCCTGGCAGCGCGGGACTTCAAAGACGTTGTGCATGCAGTCGTCTCTGCACGAAAAAACAACCGGCCGGTCATCCTCGGGATGGGCGCTCATCCGGTAAAGGTTGGCCTCTCACCGATGATCATCGAACTTCTGCGCAGAGAGATTGTCACGGCAATCGCAACAAACGGCGCCTGCGCCATTCACGACTTCGAAATGGCCCTTGCCGGCCAGACCTCAGAGGATGTCGGTCCGGAGCTTTGCAAGGGGACCTTCGGCATGGCACGTGAGACCGGAAGAGGGCTGAACCTCGCAATCAGGCGCGGCGTTAAAAGGGGGCAAGGCATCGGCAGGGCGGTCGGCGAATGCATCAGAAGAGGGCGGTTTCCCCATAAAGACAGCAGCATCTTTTCTATGGCCGCAGGTCTCGACGTTCCCCTGACCGTACATGTTGCAATCGGTACAGACATCATCCATATGCATCCCGAGGCTGACGGAGCGGCTCTCGGCGAAGGGAGCATGACCGATTTCAGACTTTTTGCATCGGTGGTTTCTGACCTCTCCGGAGGTGTATATATCAACCTGGGTTCAGCGGTCATTCTGCCTGAAGTATTTCTGAAGGCTCTGAATATCGCCCGGAACCTAGGTAATACAGTCGAAAACTTCACCGCCGTCAACATGGATTTCATTCAGCATTACCGGGCACGGGAGAACGTGCTGAAAAGACCGACAGCAATGAGCGGACGCAATTATGCATTGACCGGTCACCACGAAATCATGTTCCCGCTGCTGGCTGCCGCGGTCATGGAGGAACTCATATGAATATCGTTATTGATACGGATACCTGCATCGGCTGCGGCCGTTGCGAGGAAATATGCCCTGCAGTATTTCACCTTGATGAGGCCACGGGAAAGTCGGTCGTCATTGATCCTGAGGCCTGCGAGTTTGTCGGTTGCTGCGAGGCAGCGGAGGAAAACTGTCCGGTCAAGGCGATCAATCTATCTGAATAACGATTTTCAGCGTAACAACAAATCTCACCACCCGCCTTATACGCTTCTGCTGAGATGCTATAATGAACAGGAGACGCTAAACACGCGAAGGAGAATATATGTATCCCATACTTATCAAAATAGGTCCGGTGACCATACATACCTATGGCTTTCTGATTGCAGTCGGTTTTCTGACCGCTCTCTGGCTTGCCGCCAGGCAGGCAAAGAAACAAGGAATTTCGCAGGACAAACTTATTGACCTTGCCTTTTACTGCCTTCTCGCCGCAATAATCGGCTCTCGGCTCTTTTTTATCTTTACCAACTTGGGATATTTCCGGAACCACCCGGCCGACATGGTAAAGATATGGGAGGGGGGGCTTGTTTTTTATGGAGGCCTTATCTGCGCCGTTCCTGCGGCACTCTGGTTTATCAGGCGTGCAGGTCTGCCTCTCTGGAAAACCTTTGATATCTTTGCACCGTCAATCGCTCTCGGCCACGCCATCGGCCGGCTCGGCTGCTTCTGTGCCGGCTGCTGTTATGGGAAACCAGCCGAGGGTCTCCCCTGGGCGGTGATATTTTCTGATCCGCATTCTCTGGCGATCAGGGGGGTACCGCTTCACCCCTCCCAGATCTATGAATCAGTTGGGGAACTACTGAATTTTCTCGTTCTCGTCACATTCAGAAAACGACAGACATTTGACGGACAGCTCTTCTGGCTTTATGTCATGAACTATGCTATTGTCCGGTCAGTTGTAGAACTCTTCAGGGGCGATGAGGTGCGGGGATTTATCCTGCCTGGGATATCAATATCCCAGGGAATCAGCTTCCTGCTCTTTGCCTCAGCAGTCTTTATGCTACTAAAGCTGAAAAAGAAATCCGGACTAAATAACAGGCCTTGACATTCTCCCCGGCCTGAGGGCGAGGATTCACCGGGAAGTAGCTCACGCCGCGTCCTTACGGTGCTTTAAGCAATCAGGTGTTAAAAGATATGGGAGAGATCTTTCAGAGCGTCTGCAGAGACTTTGAAGTAGAACTTGTAGAATTTCGTCCCTCACCAAACCTGTCTTCCTCACATACCCGCTCATGGACACGTCTTTGCCTGCTCAGCTTAAGGTTGCCGTCCATCCGTTTCAGACATTGCTTGACACATTACTTGCCATACAGCGATTCCGTAAAGGTCAGCAACTAATCGCCTTAACTCTACATAACTGGGGATTAATTTAGCAGTAAGCCTGTAGCGAGCAAATTCGCATTCATTTTTTTCTTGACGTCGGGCCTCTATCTGATCTTATAAGATATATCAGATAGAGGGAGGTCCATCATGAAACATCGTAGCAATCTTCCAATTAAAGAGCGTGCTGCCCGCTCAAAACTCTCCAAACTCCTCCATGACAAGTCCTTTGTTGCCGGTTCCCTGGTGAACATGGCAGGAACCTGCGGGAAAGCAAACTGCAAATGTACGAAGGGCGATAAACAAGTATCCTGGTATCTGGCCATCAGGCATAAGGCTGCCAGAAAAATGATCTGCATTCCCCGGGCGCAGGAGCAGGAAGTCTTGGAATGGGTTAATACTTACAAGGAGATAACAAAACAGATAGACACTGTTTCTCAACAATGCCTTGAGCGTCTTGCTATTACCGACAAAAGGGAAAGGCGGAGAGATTCTTAAGAGGCTCCTCACATACGCCGATAAAGTATACAACCTGAGGGCTCAGCTTGCAGAGCTTCGGGATGGGCGCACTCGCCCTCGGATTAAAACGCCGGTCGTGGCCGGTGGCGCACTGGTGATGACTTTGACACAGATGGGAGCCTTAATGCTTTGGAGCAGACGCAGGGAAATAGTTTTTGGAAGAGGTGGCTCAATAAGGCTTGCATACCCAGCGCCGATGTGATGGGTCGGTCTTCAGTTTGAAAGATTGTGAGGCCTTCTCAAAATGGATGTGGGTTACGACTTTGCCCCAACAGCTACTTCCAACAGGATCCTTTGTGCTCATGGCGCACGGTAGATGGGATATTGGAAATAAGGCTTTCAATGAATTGACCATTTATTGGCACGCCGACCATGTGTATAAGCATACTGTCGATGCTATTGAAGCATTCTGGCTGATAACAATGCTTGCCTATAATCTCTTTCATTCCTTTCATTACGCTGAACCTAAAGCCGGTTATTCGGGAGGCTTACACGAAGTTTCACCTGGCTCGCGCCATAGCAGCAGAATTCTATGCGGACAGTCGCCTTGTAAACTGTCGCGCCCTCTGATTCCCCTCCGTCTTCCCCTGTTTCTTCTCGAAAACTCCTCCCACCCACTCTCCGCCGGAAACGCTTCGACAACAGGGCTGCTTTTTCTCTTCTCGCCAAACCGTGGCCATATCAGCCTGAAGCTGCCTCGAATTTCACCAATCCGAATCTGCCTTCCCCCTTATCTATCTTTTTGCTTATCTTTATTGCTCCCAGCCAGCTTACTACCGAATCGCTGTCGCTGCTTGCCCATACCATAGGTTGACATTGCGAGCCGATATGCTAATCTGTAAGATAGGAGATAAAATTATGTCTGAGAATAAAGGAGGAAGAATTATGGTTTATGCGGCAAAGGATTACAGCAAACTTATCGGAATGGAGGGCTTCAGCGAAACGCTTCTGAAAAATCATTTTACCCTCTACCAGGGGTATGTGACCAATACGAACAAGCTGATCGAGACCCTCGAACAGATGCTGAAGGACGGAAAGACATCAACACCGGAATATGCTGAACTGAAACGGCGGCTCGGCTGGGAATTCAACGGTATGAGGCTGCACGAATATTACTTCGAGAACCTCGGCGGCAAGGGCGGCATCAAGAAGGATGGCAGGCTTGGGAAGAAAATGGCAGAGTGTTTCGGCAGCACAGAGGCCTGGGAAAAAGATTTCAGAGCCACGGGCGCAATGCGGGGGATAGGCTGGGCTGTTCTCTACCAGGACTCAGCAAACGGTTGTCTCATGAACTTCTGGGTCAATGAGCATGATGTTGCTCATCCCGCAGGCTGTTATCCCATCCTGATCATGGATGTCTTTGAGCATGCTTTCATGATCGAGTATGGCCTGAAGAGAGCTGATTACATTGAGGCCTTTATCAAGAATATCGATTGGGCGGCGGCAGAGTCACGGCTTAAGTAAGAGACAAAAAAAGGGGCGTCCATGCAGAACGCCCCTTTAACAATTAGATATCAACAAGTTAGCAGGAACTCTTGCACTTGCAGGTCATCGCAACTTTTTTAGAGATCTTCGTGATCTTCATATGTCGCACCACCTTTCATACCGGAATAAGGGCTTCGTGCCCCTTCACTCATTAATTGGTTTAATTATACCATAGTAATGACACTTGTACCAATCCGGGCCGAGGGCGTCCCCCTGTTGTTCAGCCCGATATCTGCAGCCGCCGCGACATGCCTCAAGATACGCGCATCTACATTCCAAATCCTGAAGCCTCACAGGAGATATCCGCTGCCAGCACTCCCTCAACCCTTCATCGATATGTCCTACCGGACGGTTTCTATAAAAAGTGCATTTTGACGCATTGCCGTCCGCCGAGACAGACATAAGGTGGAGCCCGCAACCAAAACCAGGTGCACTCGCGTGGATACCACCCCCGAAGCCATAGCCGAGATATTTCCCTCCCTCTTCAGGCGTAAGCTGGAACAGACTATTCTCTTGCAGCCTGCCTGTTGCACAGGGAACGTCCACTGTCCAGTCCTTGATACCCTTCTTTCGGAACAGGTCGTCCATCGCATCAAAGTCTCCGAGATTTTTTGCGTGTACCATTGTCGAGACCGATACCTCAATCCCCTTATCCAGACAACGCTGAACAGCGTCCATGGCCTTCGAAAAGGTGCCCTTCCCTCTCAAAGCATCATGAGCATGTTCCATGCCGTCGATGCTGATCTGAATTTCATCAAAATTCAACCCGACCAGTTGGTTGTCAGAAAGGAGGAGCCCGTTCGTAAAGAGAACTTTTCTGAGAAAATAATCAGGAAGCATGGCATTGATTGCAGCAACGCTACTGTGCAGCAAGGGTTCGCCGCCCGTAATCATGACCCTAAGCCCCTGCATCTCCTCAAACTCCTTCAGAATCCCTCTGACATGTTCAACCGACAGTTCGTGCTGCAGGCTTTCACCGATATAGCAGTGTCTGCATCTCAGGTTGCACCGGTCGGTTATTTGAAGTTCAAGGTAGCGCAGGGAGGGAACCGGGCTCATGATAACAGGCGGACGCTCAGCAACAGTCCTCTCGGGCATATCCCCCATGTCCGATGGGATCAGGATACCCTCTTCAAGACAAAACTTAATGAACTCTCCGGAAACGGGACTGCCCCCGCCCTCAGCCGCCGATGATTTCAGATATGCTAATGCCTCCTCATCAAGCTCATAGAGATCATCTCTTTTCAGAATGTAGACCGAGGGTTTTTCGAGCCATTTAAGAACAGCGTCTTTCGCCAATATATACCGCATGGCTTTATTATACAGCAGCCCTGATTTCTGGTAATATGGTAAGTAATGGACACAGAGACAGATTATGCAACCACATAGAGACCTGCCAGGCGGTCTGGCGAGGGAAGAACTCAGGCAAAAACTCTGCAAGGTCTTTTGCAGCTATTACAAGCCAGACAAAAAAGAAGATCTGACCTGTCTGGGCTATGATGTTATCAGGTGGCTCTTGGACAAGGGGGTGCAGATCGATTTCACTCCATGGGAAAAACCGGCCGGTCCGGCACGCCGTGATACTGTAGATACCCACGGGCAAGCCCGTGGCACTTTAACGGAGTGCAAGCTTCGCTTGACCGGCTTNNCCGTGGAACCCTGCGGCCGATTGGATGATGTAGTGGATGAGATACTGATTCAGCACCTCTGCCAACACTGTCCGTTCTATAAAGATGATTGCGACTATGCGGCAAGACACGAAAAATCGTATCCCTGCGGCGGATACATCCTGATGCAGCAACTGCTCGACCAGGGGACGATCTCTATTGACGATATAAGAATTATGAACTAAACTTGAGAATGACCATGCAAATTTATGATGTTGCAGAAAAAGCGCACGAAAAAGATGAATATATCCGTAGATACTCACGGGTAACCCCGTGGAACCCTGCGGCCGATTGGAACAGCAGAGCTGCACAGCCACGCCTGCTACATGGTACTTGGTATTCTGAGGCCGTGGGAGAACAACCGCGAGATTAAACCCGGTAGTGGACACGAAGACATATGCTGCATGGTAAACGGCATAGTCAGCATATGTCGCGGGGACGACTGTTTTGGGATTCAGCGGGATGAGACCTGCGTGATGCATAACGAAGGCCCTACTGATGCAATATAGATCATGAGCGGCTGGCATAGCACACCTCATGAACATTATTAAAAGCAGTCTAAGATACTTTGAAAAGATTACCGTGTAGTCTTAATATTAAAAAGGGGGAAGTATGGAAAAATATTCAGTAAGGGAAGTTGTTGAACAGGCGGTCAGAACTGAAAAGCTCGGCTATGAATTCTACACCTCGATGATGCAGAGGTTTTCGAAAAACGCGCCGTTGCAGGAGTTCTTCGGAGGTCTGGCTGCAAAGGAAAAAGAACATGAGCAGATATTCCTTGCGCTTGAGAATACAATAACGGATGATGAACCGGTTGACTGGGAGGAAGTTTCATTATATCTTAGGGCCATTGTCGAGTCAGAGTTTTTTCTGGGAAAGAACAAGTCTCTGCCGGCACTTGAACAGGTCAAAACCGTAAAGGATGCACTTACGTTTGCTATCGGCTTTGAAAAAGAGACGCTGCTCTATTTCTATTCAGTAAAAGACGCCGTCAGGGAGAAAAATGTTGTTGATAAAATTATCGCAGAGGAGAGAAGCCATATTGTGGCATTAGTTAAGTTCGAACGGAAACTGACGTAAGACAGGTTTACTCTTTGAACTATACAATCAAAATAGGCGGGGAGGCAGGGCAAGGAATCCAGACGGTCGGAGACACGTTGTCAAAGGTCTTCGCCAGAACAGGGTATCATGTCTTCACTCATCAGGATTACGAATCCCGCGCCAGGGGCGGTCATAACTTCTATCAGATCCGTTTCTCGGACCAGCCGGTCACCGCATCACTTGATGCTGTTGACATCCTCATCGCTTTTGACCGCGAGAGCATTCTTCTGCACGAAAAGGAAATGTCAGCCAACGGTCTGATCATATATGATTCCACTGCGTTAAAAGAGTCTTTTGCAAAACCCCTTTTTCTCGATATTCCTTTTGCCCTGCTCGCGACTGAGCATGCCGGAAACAAGATCATGGCAAATTCCGTTGCAATAGGTGTGGTCATCGGGATGATCTCACGCACCTCAGCCAGTTCTGCTAATTCTCGTTCTTCCAATGTTACGGCTTCCAAGATTCTGGCTCCTGATGCTCTGGCCAACATGCTTCTTGATAAGACAAGCGGTATTATTCATGAAACCTTTCTGTCAAAAGGGGCGGCGGTCATTGCGGCGAATATCACTGCAGTCGCTGCCGGTCGTCTTTTTGCCCTGGAACACTACGGTGAGCACGCATTTTCTCCTGTGCCGCAGTCTCAGGGAAAGATGCTCATCTCAGGAACTGAAGCCATCGGGATTGGCGCACTTGCCTCCGTTTGCAGGTTCTATGCAGCGTACCCGATGACTCCTTCAACCGGCATCATGAACTATCTGGCCGGCAAGGAAGAGGAACAGGGGATTATCGTTGAGCAGGCAGAGGACGAGATCTCTGCTATCAATATGGCCATTGGGGCCTCCTTTGCCGGAGTGCGGGCCATGACCGGAACATCAGGTGGCGGGTTTGCCCTTATGGTTGAGGGGCTGTCTCTCGCCGGCATGACCGAGACGCCGGTTGTGATAGCCCTCGGACAACGTCCAGGGCCGGCAACCGGACTGCCAACCCACACTGAGCAGGGGGACCTCCTGTTTGCACTTTATGCCGGACATGGTGAATTTCCAAGGATACTATTTGCTCCGGGCGATCCTGAGCAAGCCGTTCACCTGACAATCAAGGCGTTCGACCTTGCAGAAAAATACCAAATCCCTGCGATCATCCTCTTCGATCAGTACCTTGCAGACACCTGCTGGACCTATGACAGCATTGATCTGGAGAAGCGCAGCTATACCGACTACAGGCTCAGAGGGGATGCGTTTAAATCGCTCTCGGAATACAAAAGACACCTGCTTACTGATAACGGCATCTCGCCTCTGGGCATACCCGGCGAAACGAGCCATCTGGTCGTAACAGACAGTGATGAGCATGATGAGGACGGTCATATGATCGAGGATGCCGCAGGGCGAATAGCAATGGTTGAGAAAAGACTTCTCAGAAAAATGCCGCTTATCAGGAAGGAAATGGCCCCTCCTGCTCTTTTCGGACCTTCTGATGCAGATATTGTTATCGCTGGCTGGGGGTCTACGTATGGAATCATGAGAGACGCTGTTGCAACGCTCCTTGCTGACAGGAAAATCGCCATACTGCATTTCAGTGAACTGTATCCGTTCCCGTCAACAGAACTATTTGACTATCTGGCTCTGTTGAATAATGCAAAGCAGACCATCTGCGTTGAGCAGAATGCAACCGGTCAATTCGCCCGCCTGCTGCGGGCTGAAACCGGTCACAAATTCTCCGACAGCATCCACCGGTACGACGGACGACCATTCACGAGCGAGTCATTGACAGGAGAACTAATTGCCAAAATTAGATGATTATAAAGGCCTGACACCCGCATGGTGCCCGGGATGCGGCAACTTCGCTATCCTCAGTGCTTTCAAGACTGCGGTGGTCGAACTCGGAATGGATCCCTACCAGTTTACGATCGTCTCAGGTATTGGTCAGGCGGCAAAATTTCCTCATTACCTCAGATGCAATACGTTCAACGGTCTGCATGGCAGGTCACTCCCCGTCGCCACGGGCATCAAGCTGGCAAACCATACCATGCCGGTGATAGCAGTTGCCGGTGATGGCGATTGTTATGGCGAAGGCGGCAACCATATCATGCATGCCATGCGGCGGAACATCAATGTAACACTTTTCGTGCACGACAACCAGATATACGGGCTGACAAAAGGTCAAGCCTCCCCTACGAGCATGGAAGGGATGAAGACGAAAACCCAACCCTTCGGCGTCTTTTCAGAGCAGCTGAATCCGATGGTCCTAGGGATCGCCATGGACTGCAGCTTCGCTGCCAGGGCCTTCGCCGGAGAGCCGGACCACCTGAAGGAACTGATGAAACAGGCGTTGATCCACAAGGGCTTTTCGCTCGTCGATATTCTTCAGCCTTGCGTGACGTTTAACAAGGTGAACACCTACGAATGGTACCGGAAGCGGGTCTATCATCTGGAATCGACATATACGCCTTTTGACCGGGTCACCGCATTCAGCCGGGCCCTCGAATGGGGGGACCGCATCCCGCTCGGTATCATCTACCGACATGACCGGCCGTTGTATGAAAATCAGAACCCGGTCATAAAAGACCTGCCTCTGGTAAACATCCTTTTCGACCGTTCAAAAATAGAGCAGGCGCTTAAAGAATTTTATTGAAGCAAACCCAATAGCACAAGCTATTTATGACTATCGCCCGCATCGATGAGGTTCTTCCGGCGGGCCGCACTGGAGCAGTTCAGTCGGTCTCTTTGGATTGACATACCTCCCTTTGTGGCGTCCCTTGAATTCAGCGGTGTGGACCATTCTGGTTTCCCTACGTACGTGACGGCTTTTGATGCTTTATAAATGTCCCCTTTTGATACTCATCAAAGGCTGTCTGCAGTTCCTCTTCAGTGTTCATCACGATGGGGCCGTACCAAGCCACCGGCTCTCCAATTGGCTTGCCCGATATCAGCAGAAAGCGCACAGGTTCGGTCTGTGCTGCTGCCGTCACCTGATCGCCGTCATCAAAGAGCACCGCTGTCCCATTATGAATGAGATAATCGCGCTCCATGTCGAAATAGTTCACACCTGCAGCGTCATAGGCAAACGGATTCTTCTCATTGCAGAAGATGCCTTTGCCCCCGATCACATAGGCAAAGACTGTATGGCCAGGCTTGGTCTTATGCACAAACTCGGAAAGGGCAGGAACTGTGATGTCAAGATATTCCGGGTCAATGATAACGTCCCTGACAGGACCCCGCTTTCCTTCCACTGTCCCGCAGATAACTTTGATTTTGACTCCGTTTTTCGTCACGATCTCCGGCACCTGCGAGCTTTTAATGTCCCGGTACCGGGGATCCATCATCTTGTGTGATTTCGGCAGATTTGCCCAGAGTTGAAATCCCTCCATCGCACCATTATCTTCTCCTTTGGGCATTTCCTGATGGATGATGCCGTTCCCTGCGGTCATCCACTGAGTATCACCAGAGGAGATGACGCCCTTATTCCCCATGCTGTCTCCATGCTCCACATCTCCCTTCAGCACATACGTAATCGTCTCAATTCCGCGATGGGGATGCCAGGGAAAGCCTTTGATATACTGAGATGGATCGGTATTGCGAAAATCATCGAGCAGCAGAAACGGATCGAAGAGCGGAACCTCAGCGTTTCCGAAAACGCGCCTCAGATGCACCCCCGCCCCTTCCATGGTGGGCTTGTTTTTGAATACTTTTCGGATTTTTCTGTTTCGTGCCATCTGAAGCCTCCTTTCCGGAAACAAAATTCTCAACTTCATACTACGTCTTTTGTTACTTCATATTACCCCGGGTTTCAGCCAATGTAAAGAACTGCGCGGGAAACCGCCGGTAAAGGCTATCGCACCGTCAACCACAAGGACTTTATGGTAATCACGATGGGCAAGATGCCATTGTTCATCGTCACACGCCTAACCTTTAATGACCGGGGTTGAGTTCGTATCCAGTGGGTTCATCCTCACTGCCAGCGAAAAAAGATACGGATAGTCCTTCTGCAGATGCTGCATATAGGAAAGCCATTCAGCAAGCAACCGCGTAAATGCCCGCATCAAATCTCCCGAGAGATGATCATAATCGGCCTGAGGCAGATCGCTGAATTCGTCACGCGCGGTCAACTCCTCCAGAAGATGAAAGACCGCCCACAAGAGGTCAGTAAAGGTATCATGCTCAAGCAGATTCGGGTTCGCCAAAAGACTGAGGAGAAACTCCCTCTTCCCTGCAAGGAACTCCCTGAGTTGAGGGAGGTCAGCGCTCCGTGAGTCGAGATGCGGGTGGGCATGCATGACTAGGAACTTCGCCTTCGAAAAGTCATCTGCGGACCACTGCTGTGTCACTATGAGATGCTGCGACAGTTCCGTCAGGTCAGTACTGAACCCGGAACAGGACTTGATAAGGTTAGAGCCTACCTCACTGTAGAACGCGCCTATCAGCATATTCATCTTCTTCAGGAGGGCTGTTTTTTCGCGTTCGTTCAGCAACCGCTCGATGATAAGCGAGACTATCAATACCTGGATCGGGACAAAGGCGATGTCCTGCATCATATAGAAGAAGGTGTCACCGGTCCTGCGAAAAATCATGATCTGTATGCCGTACATAACCGACGAAAGAAGAACAAGAGACAGGGCAAGCAGAAGATACCAGTTTATACGCTTCACGTCACCTCCGTAAGAATCAGGAACAAATGAGGAGCAGTCGCTCGAGAAACAGTCGATCAATGTGCCGATCTGTATATAGTCTACAATTTTTCACAGTGTGTTTTCCTGCCGCGGCACTGTTTGTCTGGTATAATACTGAATGGAGGATACAAGCGACAGAAAGAAGCTCGCGATCTTCAATCTGATCAGCGAACTGAGCGGCATTATCAGTTCGAGCCTCAGTATCGGCACCGTCTTCCTCCTCATGGTTTCTGAAATCAGGAAACTAATCGGATACAGTCGGGCAAGCCTGCTGCTCTTCAACGAGAAGGAAAATAATCTGCTCATCTTCGCCCTGGATACGGAGATGAATACGATCATGAAAAAAGGGGTGAAGGCCCCGGTCGAAGGCACAAGCGCGGGATGGGCGATCACCAATAACACACCGTGGATTAACAGAGACCTTGCTGAGCTTGCGTTCCCTCTTGACAAAAAACTGCGCGATGAAGGAATCCGCTCAACGATCAGCATCCCGCTAGTCCATGACAAGATTCTCGGGGTCTTCAATCTCGACAGCACCGAGCCGGAACAGTACTCTGAAAAAGACCTCCAAATCCTGCTGCCGGTCGCCAAGCATATATCCATTGCGCTCGAAAACGCCCTCCTCTTCCAGGCAATATCCCGGGAAAAGAAAGAGTGGGAACGCACCTTTGATTCCATCACGGACATGGTCTGGATCGAAGACAGGAAACAGAAGGTGATCCGGGCCAACCATACCCTGCTGAAAAAAGTCGGACTTTCGGCCATCGATATTGTCGGTAGGAGCTGTGACGAGATTTTTTCCCGCATCGGCATTGCGGTCAGGGAGTCTGCCTGCGCCGGGACGATTGCGAGCAACAGGCAGTCGTTCTGCGAGTTGAAGGGCACGGGAGGCAGTATATTCAATTTTTGGGCATATCCCCTTACAGATGAAGAAGGCAGGCTGTACGCCGTCGTACACTATCTTAAAGACGTCTCCTCACAGAAGGGACTTGAGCAGCAACTGATCAGGTCAGACCGGCTTGCGTCCCTGGGAACGCTGGTCGCTGGTATTGCTCATGAGATCAACAATCCTCTCGGGATTATCGCAGGGTATTCAGAGGCCCTTATCGAGCGCGCAGGAGACAAACGTCTCCGTGATATAGCGGAATTTGAGGACTTCCCGGAATATCTTGAGACGATCCATAACGAAATATTCAGGTGCAAGGATATCCTGAGCAGTCTTCTTGATTTTGCCCGTCCCTCGAGCGGCATCTATCGTGAGATCAACATTAATGAGCTGATCAAGGAAGTTATTCTTCTGGTCAACCACCGCGCAAAACGCCTGAACCATTATATCGAACTCAAATTGAATGATGACCTTCCACGGATCCACGCAGACCCCGGCAGTCTGCGTCAACTGTTCATGAATATCATCATGAATTCAATGTACTTCACGCCGGAGCGGGGCAGCATCATCATAATGACTGAAATGAGCACAGGGATCCGCGGCAAGAAATTTCTCGGAGACATCCCAACCGTTACTGTTTCGATCTCGGACACCGGCGCCGGCATACCGGCAGAACTGGTTGGAAAGGTCTTCGACCCCTTCTTTACGACCAAGCCCGTCGGCGAAGGTACCGGTCTTGGACTTTCGATATGCCATAAAATCGTCGAAGACCATAGTGGCAGCATTAATCTCGTCAGCGAAGAAGGGAAAGGGACCACGTTCAGCATACGGCTCCCGGCGCAACTGCGGTTATGATTAATGTTCTTGTAGTTGACGACGAAGAACCGATACGACGGCTTCTGAAAAAAGAGTTGTCGCGCAAGGGGTTTGTCGTTGAGACAGCTGCGGATGGACATGAAGCGCTCGATCGGCTGAAGGAACAGGTATTTGATGTCATCCTTCTTGACATCATGATGCCGGGCATGGACGGCATTGCCCTGATGAAGAAGCTGCACCGGGACCCTGCATCTCCAGTAATCATCGTATTGACGGGAAAGGCAACGGTCGAAACCGCAGTCGATGCCATGAAGCATGGCGCTTACGATTATTTAGCAAAACCCTATAAGCTTGACGAGCTGGTGATCATCATCGACCGCGCCTACGAATACGGGAGATTGAGCATGAAGAGTCAACTCCTCCAGCAGGAGCTGGTCAGAAAAGAGTCGCCCTTCGAGTTTGTCTGCAAAAGCGCGCAGATGAGCGAGATTCTCGCGTTGATAAAGAAGATTGCGCCGACCGACTCCCCGGTGCTGATACAGGGCGAAAGCGGCACCGGCAAGGAGTTGATCGCCAACACCATATGGCATCATAGCAGGCGGGAAGCGGCACCGTTCATAGCCCTGAATTGCGCTACTCTTTCCGAAAACCTTATCGAATCAGAGATATTCGGTCACGAGAAAGGGTCTTTCACCAGCGCCTATCAGACCAAGCACGGCATCGTTGAGGTGGCAGATAAAGGGACGCTCTTTCTCGATGAGATCGGAGAGATGCCGATAGGACTCCAGGCGAAACTTCTGAGATTTCTTGATTCAGGAGAATTCAGAAGGATCGGCAGTAACAGGACCTTGAAGGTCGATGTCAGGGTCCTGGCTGCAACAAACAAAGATCTTGCAGAAATGGCAAGGACCGGAGCGTTCCGCGAGGACCTTTTCTACCGGCTGAATGTCATTACCATCACCATCCCGCCGTTGAGAGACCGGGTTGATGATATTCCTGACTTGGCCGACTGTTTTCTGAAGAAATACAGCCAGAAGCTGTCGAAAGAAATTAAAGGCCTGGGGCCTGACGCGCTCGACACTCTAAAGAAATACCTCTGGCCGGGCAATGTGCGGGAACTCGAGAATGTCATTGAACGGGCGGTGATACTCTGCGATACCGGAAGAATAGCTGCCGCAGACCTGGCAGTACCGGCCCGGCATGCAGATGCAGGCACGAAAGAACACGCTTCCCTCGAAAATATGGAGAAGGAACACATTCTGAAGGTCCTCAGAGACGTGAACAGCAACCAGTCAAAGGCGAGTCAGATCCTCGGCATCGACCGGAAAACGCTTTACCACAAGCTCAGGAAGTACGGGATAACTTCATGAGTTCTTTATAGATTTCCCCGGCCTGTTTTTTTGTCTCATCGATGTTGCCGCTGTTGTCAATGGTAAAGTCCGAACGGCTGATTTTTTCCTCTATCGGCATCTGCGCCTTAAGACGGGCAAGGGCCTTCCCGCGGGAAACCCCTTTCTGCTTCAGCCGCCTGACAGCCTCTTTGTCCGTCGCATGGACCGTGATAGTTTTTTGGAACCTTCTCTCAGTTGAACTTTCAAAAAGAAGCGGAACTTCCACGACGACCACGCGGGAAGCATAGGCACGGTTGTCAACAGCAGCGTCAATCTCTGCGAAAACCATAGGATGCAGAAACCCTTCGAGCCTCTTCCTCTGCTCCGGGTCGGAAAAAACCCTGCAGGCAACAGTTTTTCTATCCAGGCCCCCATCGGCGGCAACCACCTCATCGCCGCAAATTTCTCTGATCCTCCGGATCACGTCTTTATCTTCCAGCAGCCGGCTGACAATAGCGTCACAACTGATCGTAACAGCTCCTGACTCCTCAAAAAAACCGAGGACAGAACTTTTTCCCATGCCGTAATTACCGGTCAGACCAACAAGGACCATAACGGCTTTATTATAGCCCAAAATTGACGCGTTTTCAGGATCTGCGTTATCATAATAGATATTGGAGGTTTTTAAAATATGCCTATATATGAGTATGGATGCACAAAATGCGGAAAACAGCACGAGGTGATGCAGAAGATCACTTCAAAACCCTTAACCAAATGTCCTGACTGCGGCGGGACCCTGAAAAAGAAGATTTCAAATACCTCATTTGTCCTTAAAGGAACAGGCTGGTATGTGACCGACTATGCTTCGGACAAAAAAAAATCAGAGCGGAAACAGGGCGACGAGAAAAAAGCCGTCGGAGCCCGGTTTGAAAGCGCCGGACCCGAGGGGAAGAAAGAGGGAAAAGATGAGGGACGAAAGTCCGAGGAAAAAAACAGAGAAACCGCGACCGAAGCAGCGTCTGAGAAGAAATCTGATATAACAAAAGACCGGAAATCTGATCAAAAGTCAGACATGAAGTCAGACCCTACGTCAGACCCAAAATCGGCCTCGGGGAAATCTGAAGCCTCTTCATAGTGAGGGGTCCGCATATCCATATCCCGTATCCCCGGCTGTCCGAGCATCTCCCTTTCATCAGAAAGAACAGGCTCAATATTGAACTCTACTTTGGGGGCACCGCCCTCGACTCCCTGTCATTAAAGGCCGCTGGAGACCTTAGAGGCCTGTTGGACTACGGGCCATCGCTCTCCATCCATGCGCCATTTATGGACCTCTCTCCCGGCGCAGTGGACAGCAGGGTCCGTCAGGCGACAATGGACCGGTTTCTGTATACATTTGAGATAGCCGGCATCCTTCAGCCCAAGGCGATTGTCTTTCATTCCGGCTATGAAAAATGGAGGTATGGCCTCAATATGGACCTCTGGCTTGAAAAGAGCCTGCTGACCTGGCAGCCTCTGAACAGGATTGCAGCCGATATAGGAACAAAAATCGCGATCGAAAATATCTTTGAGGAGGACCCATCAAATCTTCAGCAACTGGCGGAGAGCATGAATTCGGAGAGTTTCGGCATCTGCTTTGATGCCGGTCATTTCAATCTTTTTTCGAAGAGCTCGCTGGAAGCATGGATGGATGCACTCAGGCCGTACATCGTGGAACTCCATCTGCATGACAATGACGGGGCCTCGGATCAGCACCTTCCAATGGGAGAAGGCCAGTTTAATTTCGGACGGTTGTTTGACCTCCTGAAAGACCGTGACTGCATCCATACTCTTGAGGCACATACGCAGGAACACGTTTTGCGGAGCATGCAGTATTACTCAAGGCTTACAGATGCCTCATCTGATTTCTCAACGAGAACCCTTTGAGATTGGGAGTTCCTGACTTATCCGCACCCTTGTACTGAATCATTACCATGTGTGAATCCCCCATTCCCTGCGGTATGATCAGCTTTTTTATCCTGGCGAGCTCGAACAGATAATCTTCAGACTGTGCCGCGAGTTTTTGAATTTCCTCATCAATACCGAGAGAAACAAGAAACGCACCCTGACTGCTCCAACCGACGGTCCTGAGACCTACCTCCTCACCCCATTTCCTGACTGCAGAAAAATTAACGTGGCACGTTATGTCCTGGAGGCCTATATGCTGAAGGGGATCTTCTATTATCCGGTGCTGGTGATAACAGATCAGCGTTCCCCGGTTGCGGTCTTCGCTGTAATAGTCACGGGCATGATAGCCATAATCGATCGTCAGGACGAACCCTTTCTCTAAAACCTTGTCGATATCCTTCAGCCAGTCCCTGATCCCGAAGTTTACCTCTGTGCGATATCCCCGGTCGAGGAGGATCTTTGCATCGTCAAAGTATGCTGCAATCTCGGGAGAACTCACCGGTCCTGCCTCTTCAATAAGGGTGTCTCCCTGCACACTGATATAGATTTCCCTGAGTTCTTCCTCCATCGTGACAAGATGAACCGGAAAAGCGTCGAGAAGTTCGTTTGAAAATATGCAGCCGCAGCCGACAGGCTCCACGTCTGCAAGCGATGGTGCCCACCGGACCTTATTGCAGAAGCTGCCGAGCAGTTTCTGCTGCTTCCCCTGCATCGCAGGGTTTATCTCGACGATAACGTACCTGAGGGCATTGAAAAAAGGGCTGTCCTGGAGATACGTGAGCATGTCCCGACAGATATGTCCCTCTCCCCCCCCGACCTCGACGATCGCAAACTGATCAGGCCTGTCGGCATATTCCCACATCTCCCTGATCTGCTTTCCTATCACGCTGCCAAAAACAGAGTGAAGATGCGCACTGGTATAGAAGTCTCCCCATTTGCCTATGACAAGCTTCGGAGACCGGTAATAGCCGAATTCAGGGTCGTACAGTGACATTGCCATGAACTGCTTAAAGGTCATACGCTCCCCAGCCGTTATTCGTCTGATTATTTTTTTTTCAAGAGGGGTTTTCATATCAGTGATTCGTGATTATTGTTGTAAAGCGCACGGATAACAGGTGCTACCTGAGCCGCAGGAATGCGATAGATTCCATATGGAAGGTGTTCGGAAAGAAATCGATCTGCCTGACAGACAGAATCTCATATTTGTCTTTCAGCTTCTTCAGATCGCGGGAAAACGTTGCCGGATTGCATGAGATATAGACAATACGATCCGGCGGCATCTCAAGGATCTTCTTCACGACCTCTGTCGTTAATCCGGGACGCGGAGGGTCCAGGATAATGACGTCAAACTTTTTGCCTGTCTTATATTTCTCTGCAGATGACTTCACCATCCTGCAGTTCCTGATGGCATTCGTCTGTATATTCCGCATGCCGTCGTTGACAGCAGAGGGGTTCTCCTCAACAGCGATAACTTCAGCCGCCTGCCCGGCCAGCGGAAGAGCAAAATTGCCGGCCCCGGCATAGAGGTCAAGGACCCGCTTCCCTTCGAGGGGGCCCAGCTCAGAGACGATCAAAGCCACAACCTTTTTGTTAAGGCTCCAGTGAGCCTGGAAAAATGTCCAGGGAGAAACCGAGTAGATGAGACCGTTGAGATCGAAACAGGTACTGTCGGCACCGACAACAATCTGCGTGTTATAAGCCACACCGGCAGCGCCTGCTGCAGTATACTTTCCGAAGTGAGAACCATCATATTCCCTGCCGAGCAGTAGCAGCACCGGCTGAGGAATTGCCGAGGAAACAGATCCAGAAATTGACTGATCCCCTCCGGCTATGTGGATTTCCTGAAGACCGGCCAGGTCAATATTCTCCCGTATCCTCGTGATCAGCGCGTTGATGCCTTCATCCAAAAGCGGACAGGAATCAAACGTCACCACCTCACGCGTCGATTCCCTGAAAAAACCCATCTCCCCGTTCCTGCCGATCTTCAGTTGGGCCCTTTTGCGATAATGCCATTGGGTATCTGTCAGTGCAGGACTGAGCCCGATCTCTATCCCGCCGATCCTGGCGAGAGAATCGAGAAGGACCTCGTCTTTCATCATCACCTGTTTCCCGTAGTCGATAAACTGCAGCTGACAACCGCCGCATAATCCGAAGACCGGACAGGGAGGCTCGACCCGGTGTTCTGAGGGCTCGACTACATTAATCACGCGGGCAGTGGCATAATCCCGTTTCTTCAAGACTATCTCAACCTCAACCACCTCGCCCGGCACCGCACCCTTGATAAGAATCACCTTCTCATCCCGAGCGATAGAATATCCGCCATAGGCCGGCGACAGGGAAGTAAGTACCTGGCTCATTATCCTTTATCGAGCAGGCGCTTGATGGTTGCCTTGAACTCTGCCAAATCAGAAGATTTGACGACGTAGGCCTCAGACGCCCAAACCGAAAAATCATCGCGGTAGTCATACGCCGTCGACATAATGACCGGCAGCCTCGGCCGCTTTTCTTTCATCTGACGCAGGAGTTTGATGCCGTCGACATCAGGCAGCTGTATATCCAGCGTCACGAGGTCCGGTTCCTCCTTTTTAAACTGCTCAAGCGCCTCCGCCCCGGTAGAGGCGGTCACCACCACATACCCCTCCTCTTCGAGTTCCTCCTTATACAGTCTCAGAATGCTTAGATCGTCGTCCACAACAAGAATTTTCATTGCCCAACCTCCTTCATAGGAATAAACACACGAAATACACTACCCCTGCCAACCTCGCTCTCAACCTCGATGTTGCCACTATGCTCCTGGATAATCCGGTGCGTAATCGCCAGGCCGAGCCCGGTCCCCGAAGCCTTGGTCGTAAAAAATGGATTAAAGATCGATGACAGGTCAGCTGCTGATATGCCCTTGCCGGTGTCCCTGATCTCAAGAACGGCAAAGGCACCGCGGACAAATGTTTTGAATCGCATCTCTCCGGCCCCGGACAACGACTGGATCGCATTCGTAACAATATTCATGATCGCCTCCTTCACCCTGTTGAAATCGACGAAGACCTCGAGCCCCGGGGTGTAGTCCCTGACGATACTGATTCCTCTGTCCTCTGTGTCGGATGCCATGACCTTTATGATATCATCTACAATCGAATTTAGGGACACAGACTCCCGCACCAGCCGCACCTCTTTCACAAAACCCAGAATCTCCCTAAGTATCTGCTCAAGCCGGGCAACCTCCTTAACGATAATAGTGGCGTACTCCTTGAGGTTGCCGTCAAGCTTCTTTTCAAGGCGCTTCGCAAACCCGCCGACAGAGACAAGGGGGTTTCGTATCTCATGGGCGACCTTTGCCGCCACCTCGCCGAGCGCAGCCATCTTCTGGGACATGACAAGCTTGGCCTGGAGACTCTTCAGCTCAGTTACATCTCTGACCACATGGACCGAACCGATAAACTCATTGTTCAGGTCGAAGATGGGGGAACTTGACGTTAAGAATGTCCCGCCGAGATGGGGGTCTTCCAGTTCTTCGATATAGGCCTTTTTCGTGGTCACGGTTTTATGGTGCGGACATTTGTTGTACGGCTCATTGGTCCCGTGGAATATCTCGTAGCATTTCCTTCCGACAATCTCCGAGGCCGGAAGACCGATCTTATTACAGACCGCCTTATTGACGCTCTTGATGACATAATCGCTGCTATTGAAATAGACCATGTCAGACATCGACTCAAAAATGTTTTCGAGCTGCTGTTCAGCCAGTTTCACCTGTTCAAAGAGGCGCGCGTTCTCGATGGCCGCCGCTACATGGTTCGAGAAGCTTGCGAGAAACCGCATGTCCTCTTCCGTAATCTCCTTGCGGTTGAAATAATTGTCGACCCAGATGATGCCGATCACCTTGTCCCGGGAGATTAAAGGCACAATGGCATAGGCCTGTGTTCCGAGTTGCTGGATCAGGATCGTATCCGAGAGAGGTTCTTCCCTCACGTCTTTCACATTATAATATTTCTTCTCACGGACCGCTCTTGTAATAATGGTATCTTCGCCAAGCGGAATTTCAATACCGATCGTCAGCCTGTCGAGAAACGAGTTCTTTTCAAGGGGATTTGACATCACCTCAAGCATGATCTCTTCCATAGACTTGCGCTGGTGCGAGAGTTCATCCCAGATTCTCCCGGCCTCCTCAGGATTTGCAGGACCCACGCCCATCTCACCCTTGAGCAGGTTAGCTTTTTCATCAACAAAGAGGAGGATGGCCCGGTTAAAGCCCATCCCGTCGCTCATGGTCACCCCGATCAGGACCATCCGGAGAAGCTTGTCGAGCTCAAGGGTGCCCCGCATGGCTGAACTGATGAAAAAGAGTCTCGACAACTCCTGACTCCTGCGGATCAACTCTTTCTCAACCAGCTTTTTCGCTGAAATGTCACGGGATATGCCGCTCACGCCGATCACCGTACCGGCAGCGTCCTTGATCGGAGAAAGCGAAAGGCTGACCTCTATGATCATGGAATCCTTCTTTTTCCTGAACGTCTCGATATCCCTCAGCACCTCGCCCTTTTTTATCTTTTCCGTATTCTCGCGCTCCTGGGCGAGAAGGAATTCAGGGACATAGGGCATGAAGCTCCCGATCGCCTCGATCTCGGTGAACCCGAATATCTTTTCTGCTCCCTGGTTCCAGGACGTGATCTTGCCATCAAGATCGGTCGTCACGATAGCGTCTGCAGAGTTATCGATAATGCTCTCAAGGTATTCTTTTGTCTGTATGACCTCCCGGTAGAGGCTGAGCGTCTCCTCCTGATACAGCACTCGTTCAGTTGTATCCTGGACAAAAACAACAGATTCGATCACCTCTCCGTCGCTGTTCTTGACGGGATACGATGAAAGCTCTGCATAGTTCATGCCCCGAGACTGCGTGATCGTGTTGATCTCACCCGTTTCAAAGGTGGGTTTTGCTGCGCAGTGAGGACAGATACCGATTTTTTCATGAAATATGTCGATGCTGTTACGCCCGATGAGGTCAATGCCCGGCATACTGGTCCAGTCTTGAATGTACCTGTTCGCGGAAATAATCGTATAGTCTTTGTCCAGCGATATGATGCCCCCCTGCACACTGTCAAACAGGATATCCAGTCTCTTCTTCTCCTCGCTCGCCAGCCGCTCGCGATGGACCTCGGTCTCATAGAGTTTCGACTTGTCGATTGCTATTGCCGTAATCCCCGCAAATCCTTCTGCCGTATTCAGATCATCATTATCAAAGGGTACCGGTCCACCCGACACATCGATCTTGTCGTACAGACCCAGCGTACCGATGACCACGTCGCCAAGTTTAAGCGGGACGCAGATGGCCGTCCTGACATTGAGCTTTGGCACTCTCATGTCATCGGGCAGTCTGGATATATCCTCTACCAGGAGCGGCATTCCTTTTTGAGCAACCCATCCGGCGATGCCGTCGCCCAGCAGCAATTCCATCTCATCCTCAATCCCCCGGGGAAGACCGTAACTCGACTTTATCCTAAGCCGTTCTCCCTCGACCAGGCGTATAATGCAACCACGTGAGGAAAGCATCCGTGATATGTCCTCGGCCGTTCTCCTGAGAAGTTCTTCGAGGTCGAGAATCGAGGTGACCGCCCTGGTAAGCTCATAAAGGATCGTCAGCTTCTGCAACTGTTTCCTGGTCGCAGCGTAGAGTTCGGCATTCCGTGCCACCGAGCCTATGGTATGCGAGAGGATAGTCAGGGTGTTAATTTCATCCTTGTTATAGGTGCCGGCAGGTATGCTCGCAATCACAAGCATACCTGAACAGGCGTTGTCCCTGACTATAGGGACTGCCGCAACTGACTTGAATTCCCTGCTGAGCTTCATCTCGGTCTCAGGATATCCGCTGATGTCAGGTAAGATTACCGGACTGAGCGTCTGAAGCAGTTCCTCCACCAGACGATCTCCGGCCGGCAGATTGGCATATTCAGGCGACTCATCTTTCCTGCTGGACGCCTCGAGGAAAAACAGTTTTTGTTCTGCCCGGTATGTGAAGATCAGGCACCGGTCATGCTTCATTTTCGCCGCAATCGTCTCAGCCATAAGGGAAAAGACATCCCTCAGGTCGAGAGTCGCCCCTGCTATCCGGGAGACATCAAGCAGCAGTTCAGTCTCACGCAGCTTCTGACTGACCTTGTAGTTTGATTCCTCCAACTCAGTCGCCATACTGTTAAACCCTGCAGCGACCCGGCCAAACTCATCGGTCCTTTTCATGTCGATTCTGTACGAAAAGTTTCCTCCGCCCAGTTTTTCAGTCGCCTCGATCAGTCTATTAAAAGGCGCTGTTATCTGCCTCCTGATCCTCACGATCAGGAATACCGAGACAAGGGCGCTGAATACTATCAGGGATACGTGATAAACGATCAGATCCTTTTCCGTACTTTCACTCTGCTGGACAACCTCCAGAACCTTGTCTACCGCGCGCTCCTGCAGAGCATCGATCTTCGTACTCACCGCAAGTCCATCGGTCTCCATTTTACGGATAGAGCCGATGACCGCATCCGAGCCGACCGGATCCGGATTCAGGATGATATTCCTGGTGGAATCCATAAATAATCTATAATCCTTTTCGAGCGACTCAACATCTGCACTGCCTTTAAACACCCGGTAGAGCCTGGCAAACCCGTTGCTGGCGTCCTCGGTCCTCCTGGCATATTCCTTCTTGAACCGTACATCGCCAGTCAGCGCCCAGCTTCTGGTCGCATCCAGAATGTCGGCTACGTCCCTGTCAAGCATATTAAAAATCTTGTTCTGCTCGCTGACCGTTCGTAGCGATGCCATATTACTCCTCATCTCCTCAAAAATCATGATCGTCCCCGTTGCAAGGATCGCGATTGCAATCAGAAAAAAGGAGAGCATAAAAGTCAGTTTTGCCCGGAGGTTCATCGGGACACCTTCATGACAGCCTTGCGATACAGCATGAGATAATAGCTCGCAGAGCGCTCACAGGAAAAATCGTCGGCCATAGCCTCCCGGATAAGGCTTCGGAACCTGTCGGGGTGTCGATAGACGGACAGCGCCCGCCTAACAGCTCCGAGCAGTGCCGCCACCGAATACTCTGCAAAAAGAAACCCGGTGCCCTTCCCTGCTTTGGAATCATAATCTCGGATGGTATCCGCAAGACCTCCTGTACGCCGGGCTATGGGGATTGCTCCATACCGTAGTGCAATAAGCTGCCCCAAGCCACAGGGTTCATACCGCGAGGGCATCAGAAAAAAATCTGCACCTGCATAAATCAATCGGGCAGCCTGCTCACTGAACCCGATCGTCAGGGAAACTCTGCCGGGATATTGTCCGGCAAGCCCGGCCAAAAGGGTATGATAGTGCTCTTCGCCCTTGCCCAGGATGACCAGGTCCACTCCCAAATCAACCAGTCCTTCGATCGCACCGGCAACCAGATCAAGCCCCTTCTGAGATGAAAATCTGCCCACAACACCTATAATCGGTCTTTCGTTTTG
The DNA here is from genome assembly GCA_003153275.1 of Nitrospiraceae bacterium. GTDB lineage: Bacteria > Nitrospirota > Thermodesulfovibrionia > Thermodesulfovibrionales > UBA6898 > PALSA-1316. Next base: position 32,213 of record PLXX01000126.1, read on the forward strand.
TTCCAGCCCCGCCTGTTCCCGGAGGGCCTGTCTGCTCGCGGCCCGTGCATCGAGGCTGTCCCTGCTATACACTACCGGCAAAAGCGTGTCAAGGGACGGGTCAAACTCTCCGTAATCAATGCCGTTGATGATCCCATAAAGATCAGCCTTCCGGGCCCGTAAGAGACTGTCAAGTCCGAAGCCGTTCTCCGGCATCAGGATCTCCCGGGCATAGGTCTGACTTACGGTGTTGATGAGGTCGGCATATATCAGCCCTGCCTTCAGATAGTTAAGCATATCGTGGAACTCAACTTTATCTATGGTGAAATACTCCCAGCCGAGCCCGGTATATCTGATATCGCCCTTGTTAAAGAGCCCTTGATATCCAAGATTATGGATTGTCATGACCGTAGCGGTCTCTCTGAAATGAGGCCGGTCACAGTAGTAGTCTTTCAGGTAGAGAGGAATAAGACCTGTCTGCCAGTCGTTGCAATGGATGACATCAGGCCTGATATTGAAAATCTGACATGTCTCGAGTATGGCCTTCGAAAAAAAAGCAAACCGCAACGCATTATCATGGTAATCTCCGTAGGCAGTACCATAGAGTTCCGGCCGGTTAAAAAGCTCCTCGCACTCAATAAAATAGGCAGAGGGAACAGCTGATGTATCAGAAGTCCAGACCGCTCCATGAAGCGCAAACACTCCAAGGTCAAGCGTGAACGATCTGCCGGTCTCATGAAGAACAAAGCACTCCCGTATTCCGGCATAGAGTGGCAGAATAAGGGAGACCTGTTCCCCCCGTTCTCTTAATTCTTTGAGCAATGCACCGGCAACATCGGCAAGTCCCCCCGTCTTTACATACGGGACTGCCTCAGAAGAAGCTATGATTATCCGCATAAAGGCTCCAGTCCTAAATCTTTGCTGCCCTCATAAACTGCGCAGACTCCTCCGGGGGAGTCGGGTTGATATAAAAGCCTGATCCCCATTCAAAACCCGCGATCTTGGTAAGTTTCGGTACAAGCTCTATATGCCAGTGATAATACTCGTTCACCTCATCATAAAAAGGCGAGGTGTGTAGGACAAAATTATACGGCGGCGTATCGAGGATACGATCCATCTGCCTCAGGATCTTCTGGAGCATCTCCGCCAGATCGGTAAAGTTTCTATCCGGCGGCATAAACATGGACTCATGTCTTTTCGGGAGTATCCAAGTCTCAAAAGGTGCACGCGGTGCAAAGGGGGCCATGGCCACATAACGGGCATTCTCATAGATAATCCGTTTCCCGTCCCCAAGCTCCTGGTTAATGACATCGCAGAATATGCACCGCTCCTTGAACTCATAATGCCGGCGGGCAGAATCCAGCTCCTCTTTCACGAGCTTCGGGACGATCGGCAGAGCAATCAGCTGCGTATGGCTGTGTTCAAGTGAGGCCCCGGCAACCTCCCCTTCATTCTTAAAAACCAGGACATACTTAAGCCGGGTATCTTTCTTCAGGTCCGTCAGGCGGAGATATGCAGCCCAGAGCAGGTCCTCGACTGCCTTCTGGCTCATCGTCGACAAGGTAAGGTTATGGTCAGGGCTTTCGATAATAACTTCATGGGCGCCAATCCCGTTCATCTTGTCAAAGATACCCTCCCCGGCCTTTTTGAGTTCACCATCTATTTGAAGCACAGGGAACTTATTGGGCATGACCCGTAAAGTCCAGTCCGGCGTGTTTGGGGGCGATCCCACCGGCCTGAAGGCCATAATCTCAGGTGGCGTTGTATATTCGTTGCCCGGACAGAACGGGCAGAATCCCCCTTTTTTTCGCCGCGAATCTGAAATAAAATCAACAGGTCTTTTTCCGCGTTCAATCGATATAATGACCCATCTGCCGACTATGGGATCTTTTCTCAGTTCAGGCATGTATCCTCCAGCAACTCAATGGTTTTGGTCGAAATTTTCAGGCTATTGAAATAATGCAATATTTCGGAATTATTATATCACAACGAGATGGCAGCAACCGGTATTCCACAGTACTATACATATCTCAGTCTATCGGGAAATGCAAGTGACATTTATGCTGAGTGACTGATCTTGCCGGCGACCTTCCCTGCCCAGACCCGGGCTTTTTCCAAGATCGCATCTTCGTCCAGCGTCGTGGGCCGACCGTTCTCAATAAGCACCCTGCCCCGGACCATCACCCCAGTGACGTCGGACGATTTCATAGAATAGACGATATGAGAATAGATGTCATACAGTGGGACAAGATGTGGTCTGTTCGTATCCGCTAGGACCATGTCCGCAGATTTGCCGCACTCAATACTCCCTGAAATGCTGCCGAGACCCAGTGCCTCAGCACCGGCCCGAGTGGCCATGAGCATCACCTGCCGGGCGTTAAGGGCGGTGGGATCTTCAGACGTGACCTTGTGGACCTTTGCCGCGGTCGCCATCTCGCTGAGTATATCAAGATCGTTATTGCTCGCAGCGCCGTCAGTCCCGAACGTGACCCTGACTCCCGCGCCGAGCATCTTCACCACCGGGGCGATACCCGACGCCATCTTCAGATTGCTTTCGATGCAATGGGCAACATGGACCCCGCTTTCCGCGAGCATATCGATTTCTTCGTCCGAGGGCCAGACGCAGTGGGCTGCGATGACATGCTCATCCAGGATACCATGATCAAAAAGAAGCTCTATCGGCCTCCGCCCGTATCTGTTTATGATCTCCTGCACCTCCCACCGAGTCTCTGACAGATGCAGGTGCAACGGAACCTGATGCCGACGGGAGAGCTCCTTGGCCTTCCTCATTGTTTCAGGGGAGCAGGTATATGGTGCATGCGGGGCAACTGCGGGAACGACCAGATCATCGCCGATCCAGTCTCTGATAAAACGGTCCGCATTCACAAGGTACTCATCAGCCGTCCGTGCTGTAACGCTCGGAAAATCAAGGATCCCGGCTCCGATGATCGCCCGCATACCCGATTTATTCACCGACTCAGCAATCGCATCCCCGTAAAAGTACATGTCGCTGAAGACCGTAATCCCGGCCCGGAGCATCTCAAGACAGGCCAGTTCAGCCGCATCGCGAACAAAAGCATGGCTGAGCCACTTATTCTCTGCAGGCCAAATATGCTCTTCGAGCCAGACCTTCAGCGGCAGGTCGTCTCCAAGTCCTCTGAAATAGACCATCGGCGAATGCGTATGCGTGTTGACCAGCCCGGGGAAGAGAACCGTATGAGGGCCGCCGAGCATCTTCTCTGCACAATATTCTGCGCAAATATGATCCGCTGTGCCAACAGCAACAATCCTCCCTCCGTTGACCGCAACAGCACCGCTCTCGATGGTGTCCAGATCAGCGTTCATCGTAAGGACATGCCCAGCTGTAATGATGAGATCTGCCTTCTTCATGTCAACGGATAACTCCCCTGTATCCTAGCCTCTGCATGTTGACCTTTGTGCCCTAACCCCGAAGGGGAGGTGTGCGGAGGGGTTAGTGCTCAACCACGATGCGCAGCATCCGCCTCAACGGTTCCGCAGCGCCCCAAAGAAGCTGGTCTCCGCAGGTGAATGCGTTCAGATATGCCGGTCCCATGTTCATCTTGCGCAGGCGTCCGACAGGTACCGTGAGCGTTCCGGTGATGGCAGCAGGAGTCAGCTCTCGGACAGTAATCTCCCGCTGGTTCGGTACAACCTTCACCCACGAATTGTGTCGGGCTATCATGTCCGTGATCTCATCCAGAGGTACATCCTTCGTCATCTTGATCATGAGTGCCTGACTGTGGCAGCGCATGGCGCCTACCCGCACACAGGTACCGTCGATCGGGACGGGATTTCTCTCGCGGCCGAGGATCTTGTTCGTCTCAGCCTGCCCCTTCCACTCCTCCCTGGTCTGGCCGTTCTCAAGCTGTTTATCAATCCAAGGGATCACTGATCCGGCAAGAGGCACTCCGAAAAAGTCTCTGGGATAGCCGTCGGAGCGAATATGGTCTGCTACCGCGCGGTCGATTTCCAGAATCGCCCCTGCCGGGTCCTCAAGAAGACCTTTGACACTGCAGTGGATGGAACCCATCTGTTCCAGCAGTTCGCGCATATTGTTGGCACCGGCACCGGAGGCGGCCTGATAGGTCATGGCGCTCATCCATTCGACCAGCCCAGTCTCGTATAGCCCACCTAGGGCCATAAGCATAAGTGAAACCGTGCAGTTGCCGCCGATATAGTTTTTAATCCCCTTTGCAAGGCCGTCCCTGATAACGTTCAGGTTGACCGGGTCAAGGATGATAATCGAATCTTTCTCCATGCGCAGGGCAGAGGCAGCGTCGATCCAGTAGCCGTTCCAACCGGCAGCGCGTAGTCTTGGATACACGTCATGTGTATAGTCGCCGCCCTGGCAGGATACAATCATATCCATCGTTTTCAGAGCACTAATGTCCTTTGCATCCATCAGCGCCGGAACTGCCTTCCCGATATTCGGTGCCCTCCCCCCCACGTTCGAGGTGGTAAAAAACACCGGTTCAACAAGATCAAAATCCTTTTCTTCGCACATCCGGCCCATAAGCACCGAACCAACCATTCCACGCCACCCGACGAAACCTGCTCGCTTCATTTTCTGCTCCCTTACGCTGAAATTCATACTGTCCGCTTAATGCTGTCTGTTGCCTGCTCAATAAACAAGAAAAAACCGGGCGGCGGACAGGCAACCCTTATAAGAAAATATTATACGTCATGCATGGAGAGAAAGTCTTGCCTCAGGAAGTGAGACCATCCCTGTGAAAACACTGCTGTTTTGTCATTCGAATGCCTGGGCGGAAAATAATATACGCGCATCAACAACGGCACACCCGTTTCCTTTGTCGAAGACCATGAGCGGATTTATTTCCATCTCCGAAATCTCGGGAAAATCTTCTATCATTGCCGAAAATCTGAGTAGAATTTCCCTGAGGGCATCCAGATCCTTTGGTGTGCTCCCACGCCAGCCAGTAAGGAGGGGAAGGCTCTTAAGCTGAGCGAGCATTACATCCGGATCCTTATCAGTCAGGGGGTGCAGGGCAAAGGCAACATCCTTGTTCAGCTCGACGTACACACCTCCCATGCCGACCATGACAAGCGGTCCGAATACAGGGTCATGGGACATGCCGACAATGGCCTCCTGCCCGCTCTTAAGCATAGGCTGTACAACAACCCCTTCGAAAGCAGCGCTGTGGCCGGCCTCTTCAAGAAGGTGGGCCCTGATAGCGGCAAACGCCTCTTCAGCCTCTGCCTTATTCTGAATGTTAAGGACAATTCCTCCTACGTCAGTCTTATGGATAATGGTTGACGAGCGGAGCTTCATGACAACAGGAAAGCCAATATTGCCGGCAGCTTCTGCTGCTTCCGATGCACTATCGGCATGTCGTATATCCACGACCGGAATGCCATATTCCTTCAGCAGTCCGGCGGCAACCTCCTGCTGCAGCCAGCCTCCGTTCTTCATGTCGGCATTCCGACTTATGAGATAACGCCGAGCCCTCTCCTCACTGATATCCGCAAACACAACAGATTTGCCCATATCAAGTTTTCTGTACTGGGCATGAGGCCACGCGCGTGAAAGAGCCTTTACCGCATCCTCAGGGAAGACATACAAGGGGATGATCCTGCCATCGTCAAGCGTTAATCTGACGGCGGAGGTCTCTGACATCATGAAACACGCGAGCACCGGCTTATCTCCCCGGTAGTCCTCCAGAGCCCTTCTTATGCCTGCGGCCACCTCCTCGGGTGCCCTCAGCGGTATATTGATAACAATGATGCTGTCTATCTCCTCTGCATCAAGGAGCACGTTCAGCGCCTTTTCAAAGTGTTCGCCCGGTGCGGAGGCGATCATGTCGACGGGGTTGGCGACGGCTGCCTCTTTCGGAAGAAAGGCAGAAAGCTTCTGCTGCGTCCTGGCAGAAAGCGGCGGAACAGCGAGCCCCCACCCGATGGCAGCATCGGCCGCAATGACACCGGGTCCACCCGCATTGGTGAGAATTGCTACGTTCGGGCCCAGGGGAAGTGGCTGATGGGCCAGGCCCTTTGCGACATTGAACATTTCTTCTATGGTATCGACCCGTATGATGCCTGCTTTTCTGAATAGAACATCTACTGCAACATCCGACGCAGCCAGGGCGCCTGTATGAGAACTGGCCGCTCTGCTTCCCGCCTCACTTCGCCCGGATTTTACGGCAATGATCGGTTTTTTGCGTGAAATGCGTCGCGATATACGGCTGAATCTTCTCGTATTGCCAAAGGTTTCAAGGTAAAGGAGTATGACCCTGGTGTTTTCATCGTCCTCCCAGAACTCCAGCAGGTCATTCGACGATATGTCAACGCGGTTGCCGATGCTTGCAAAATGGGCTATGCCGAGGTTGTTGTTCTTTGCATAGTCCAGCAGCGCCAGGCCCAGTGCTCCGCTGTGGGTCCCGATGCTCAGGGTCCCACGGGGCGGGTATGCAGGAGCAAAGGTTGCATTTAAATTCACGTGGGGATCTGTATTCATAATGCCGAGGCAATTGGGACCTATGCAACGCATGCCGTATGAAAATACTTTCTCCCTGAGAAGCCGCTGCCGCTCGCTTCCCTCATCCCCAGCCTCTGAAAAACCGGCAGATATGACCAGCACCCCCCAGACCCCCCTTTTGCCGCACTGATCAACAACATCGAGCACCATTTTTGCGGGGACAACGATGACAACGAGATCAACGTTTCCCGGGACTTCGGCAATCGTCGGATAACAGAGTACGCCGTTTATCGACGCTGCGTTAGGGTTGACCGGAAAAACTGTCCCACTGAAGTTGCTGTAAAGAAGATTGCGAAAGACCTTGCCTCCGACGCTATCAGTGTCGCGGGATGCACCGACGACCACAACGCTCTTGGGGTATACAATCCTCCGCATGCCGGCAGAACGGGCTATATGTTCACGACGCTCCTGCCGTTTTGAAAACTCTTCCTGTTCCTCAAGGTCAAAGATAATCTCATACCTGCCTTCGTTGACCCTCTTCGTCAGCTTGAACCCGCTCTCCTCAAACGCGTTGAGCATACGGGTGTTTTCAGGAAGCACGTGGGCCACAAATTTTCTGATCTTATATTTGCCTGCGGTCTGCGCGAGTCTTTCGAGCAGCGCGGTGCCGATGCCCTGGGCCTGGATGTTGTCTTCTACAGCAAAGGCTATTTCCGCAGATCTTTTGTCGGTTTCAAGAAACCACCTGCCAACCGCACGGATATTTTCATCATCCCCCTCACCGCTGAGCCCGACATACGCATACATATCGGGGGGATTTATCTCCGTAAAATAATCCAGTTCCTGGTCGGTGATATGGGCCTTTGTATAACCAAACCGAAAATACCGGGTCTGAGGGCTCATCCGGTAGAAGAAATCTCTCAGTTTTTCCTTGTCGTCAGCTACGATCGGCCTGACTTTAAACGTATGTCCATCTTTCAGTATGACCCTTATGACTTCAGGAATATCTGTTGCTTTTATCTGCATAATCCGCCACCTTTCATAGTACTTCTCCACCTAATCTGAGCAGTTGCTCGAAATGTCCTGCTTCAAGCCCTGCCATATACTGTACGATGTCAAAGCTCGTCAGTATACCGACAGGCCACTTTGTTCCCACATGCGGGTCCACAATAATGAGATGATAGTATTTCGATCGAATCATAAACTCTATCGCCTTCTCAACCGGCCACTGGGGATCGACTTCAATCCGATACGGCCGCATGATATCCTGGGCCTTCTTATTGCTGAGATTCTCACCGTAGTGAAAAAGCAGTTCCCGATACGTTATGATCCCCCATACCTCTCCCCCTTCGTTGACCACAACGACCGAACGAAAATGATTATCGTCCATCATCCTGGCTACATCATAGACACTGTCATCGGCCAGGCAGGAAATGACCCCTTTATGCATAAGGTCGCAAACTCTCATGATACCGCCCCCTGTTCCTGCTCCTCTGCCATATACGCGATAATATCACTGGCGAATAACATGCCAATCACCGCCCTGCTCCCTGCTTTGTCGGAAACAACAATCAGATGTTCAACCCCTTCCCGTGACATCAGCGTCACCGCATCCCTGAGCGGCGTGCTCAGGGTAACCGTTGTAATACTATCCCGGGTGATGATGTCCTTTGCCTTTGCCGTTCCGAAATCTTTCCCGAAGGCATTGATCATGGTGTCGGATGAAATGAAACCCACGACCTCACGGTTGTTGTTCAGGACCACACAATATCTGATCCTGTTCACAACCATGATCTGGGCGACAAAATGAAGGGTGGTCTCCTCATTGCAGGTAATGGCTCCACGGCGGATGCACTGCGCAACTCGTTCCCTGTTCACGTAAGCTCTCCTTTGCAGACTCATACAGCATCGCGACAGTCCTGCATGCTCTTCCCTGTCTCATTGTAGCATACACCGATACGCGTGTAACGTCTCCGGTATCCAAAATATCCGCTATGTCGAACACATGAGATCTGTATAACAGTTGTTTGGTTATGCAAAACACTACCTAAAGATGTATACAGTGATGTATACTGTGACTATGAAACCCGGCGATGCAAAGAAAATTCGCTGCGCAGGCATTTGATGAAAGTTCTTCTTGTATATCCGGAGTACCCGGATACCTTCTGGAGTTTTTCTTACGCCCTGAAGTTTATTTCAAAAAAAGCGGCCTATCCCCCACTTGGGCTGCTGACCATCGCTGCAATGCTTCCTGGGAAATGGGACAAGAAGCTCGTGGATATGAATGTCCGGGAACTGAAAGATAAGGACCTCCTGTGGGCCGACTATGTCTTTATAAGCGCCATGTCCATTCAAAAAGAATCGGTGAACAATGTGCTCAAAAGGTGTTCTGACATCGGCGTCAGGGTTGTGGCCGGAGGCCCTCTTTTTACCAATGATCCCGAGGAATTCAGTGATGTGGATCATTTGGTGCTCAATGAGGCGGAGATTACTCTTCTACCTTTTCTCAGAGATCTGGAGGCGGGCAGTCCCCGTCGTATTTACGCTTCCCTTGAGAAGGCGGACCTGACAACAACGCCTATCCCTCTGTGGGAACTCATAGACATGAATCAGTATTCCTGCATGAACATCCAGTACTCCAGAGGGTGCCCTTTTGACTGCGAATTCTGCAACATCACATCTCTCTTCGGCCGGATTCCCAGGACAAAGTCCGCTGGACAGGTAATTGCAGAACTGGAGAAGATATACTCCCTTGGCTGGAGAGAAGGGGTCTTCTTTGTGGACGATAATTTCATCGGCAACAAGGGCAAACTGAAAAAGGAGATACTGCCTGCGCTCATTCAATGGATGGAGCTTAGAAATAATCCCTTTTATTTTTCGACCGAGGCCTCAATCAATCTGTCGGACGACGAGGAACTCATGGGAATGATGACGCAGGCCGAATTCATTGCGGTCTTTGTCGGAATAGAGACTCCGCACGAGGAAAGCCTTATTGAATGCACGAAGACACAGAACAGGAACCGTGACCTCATTGCCAGCGTTAAGAAGATACAAGACTTCGGACTTGAGGTGCAGGCCGGGTTTATTGTAGGCTTTGACCAGGACCCTGCCTCCATCTTCGATAAGATGATAGCGTTCATTCAGGAAAGCGGGATTGTGACAGCCATGGTGGGGCTCTTGAATGCGCCTCGCGGCACGAAGTTGTATGAACGACTGGTAAGGGAGAACAGACTGCTGAAGACGTCCACCGGTGACAACACGGACCTTTCTGTGAATTTCATTCCGAAAATGAGTTATGAAAAGCTGCTCAGCGGTTACCGGGAAATTATCGAGACCATTTATTCTCCGAAACATTATTATCTAAGAGTCAAAAGATTTATGAAGGATTTCAGACCTATGCAGAAAAAGGTGATCCAGATGCGATACAGCTATTGGAAGGCCGGATTAAAAGCTATGTTTCTCCTTGGGATCATCGGAAAAGAGCGCTTCTATTACTGGAAGCTCGTCTTCTGGTCTCTCTTCAGGAGACCCAAACTCTTACCGATGGCTATAACCTTTTCGATTTACGGCTATCATTTCAGAAAGATATTCGAACAGCATTTCAGGATGGCTGACGAACAAGGCAGAGACCCGCTAAATCCGGCGTCAGAACTTCGGTAACTATGTTTCTGTCGCCGCAATAATCAAAAACCCATTCTCAACTGCAGACAAAGAGATGCGAGTCTGGCCAGATGGATAACTATATTCCCCAATTTAACACCTTTTTAACTTCAGACCCCTCACCGCCCCCTGAATATTTCCTCCAGCGTCTCCAACATGCCGTCCCTGTGAGTCGCGGGCCAGTAAATTTTTTTGCATCCCGAACATGTCCGGAAGGAACCCTGGGTCTTATAGACATATTCTGGCACGGCATCCATGATTTGTTCCTTGTCGACCTCTGTCAGTGGAATGTTGCATTCGATGCAGCGTGTCAGGAGATTTTGATACGGGTCTATGAAAAACTGCCTTGTCACCTGTTTCAGCTGGTCCTTGTAGCTGTTCCCCTCTACCAGAAAGAAGTTCCCTTTTGCCTTTCTCCTTTTTATGAGTAGGGTATCTCTAGTAAGGATTAATCTGCCCTCTCTCAATGCACGATTAACCAGTTCCCCGTCTTCAATCTTGTGAGAATAGGCAACATCGCATCCTATGGCCCTCATCCATTTGGCGAGCCGTCCAAGCATGGCGTCCGCAATGAACTTCATTTGGTTGGGGTGGCTTTCATGTCTGCAGCATTTGCGGCTTAATCAGCGGAAACACTTTTTCCCTGATCCTGGCTACGACCCTTCCGACTTCGTCCCTCATCATCTTCTTCCTCGACCCCTGTTCCCGGTACTCCTCGTCCCTGAGCTTCCGGCTCCGGAACCCATCGAGTGGATACTGTTCGAGAAACGTATCTGGCAGCTCATCCGGCAGACTGACGTTATTCATGATCGCCCAGGCAAGTGTCCAGGCCCTGGCCACGTTTGTTATCTCATACCCTCCTCCTCCGAGTGCTATCCACCTGGGTGAGAGCGCTTTCATCTTTCCGACCACTTCGCAAAAACCGTTCGTCGTGTAGTTCAGGTGTGTGAGCGGGTCAGTGCGGAATGAATCAACACCGAGCTGTCCCACAACGATGTCCGGCCTGAACCTTTCAATCAGCGGTGGACCGACCTCGTTGAAGGCATAAACAAAAAGCTCGTCGTCGGCATCAGGAGGCATAGGGATGTTCACAGAATAGCCCCTCCCCTCTCCTTCGCCAAGGTCGTCTTCAAAGCCTGTCCCGGGGAAGAGGTATTTGCCGGATTCGTGGAGCGATATCGTCAGCGCCCTGTCGTCACGGTAGAACGCATCCTGCACGCCGTCTCCGTGATGCGCATCGATATCGATATAGGCCACCCTTCTGCCCTTTCCGAGAAGAGTGGAGATGACGATAACCGGGTCGTTGATATAGCAGAACCCGGAGGCCCGGGAGGCTAGGGCATGGTGGAGGCCCCCCGCAATATTGAAAGCGATCGGTACCTCGCCGCTGTCGACGAGCATGGCAGCCTGAAGCGACGCGCCGGCCACGAGCTTCGCCCCTTCGAAGACCCCTTTAAAGACGGGGTTGTCTCCGGAGCCGAGACCATAGCGCTCTTCCCCTGGTATCATGAGCCCGCTGTCAGCGGCCTTCAGTACGTCGATATAATCCCGTGTGTGATAGAGGAGCAGGTCGTCTTCTGACCCCGGTTTTGCCTCGACTACATGGACATCCTCGAGCGAAAGGAGTCCGTAAGCCTTTATCAGCTCATACGTGAGCTTGAGTCTTAAAGGATTAAGCGGATGCTCAGGCCCGTAGTCAAACTTCTCGAAGTCGTCGGAGTAAATAAAAGCGTTCTTCATATTTTTCAAAGTATATGAGGAAACAGCGGGAAATGGAAGGAGCTCAGTCTCTTAAGACGTGAGCCGTCCTCACCCCTGCAAAGATAAAAAAATCTTCAGGACATCAGGGTCGAAGGCTTTGCCCCCAAGCTTGCTGATATAATCGAGGGCGTATTCCCTCGTATATGCGGGCCGATAGGGTCGGATGGAACAGAGGGCGTCCCACACGTCCGCAATGGTAAAAATACGGGCTGCCAAGGGAATCTCCTCTCCCTTCAATCCACGCGGGTATCCACTGCCGTCCCACTTTTCGTGGTGACAATAAGGGATATCCAGAGCCGGCCTGAGATAATTGATTGGGAAAAGCATTTCGTAGGCATAGACAGGATGCATTTTCATTATCTCCCATTCCTGCTCATTAAGAGGGGTCTCCTTCAGCAGAATGTTGTCCGGCACACCCAATTTCCCGATGTCGTGCAACAAAGCGCCGCGCCTCATATGAACAACTTCAGATGCACTTACGCCCATGGCGCTGGTCATGCTCACAGCAAGCTCGGTCACGCGCCTTGAATGTCCCTCGGTTTGCTTGTCCCTGAGATCCAGGGCGCGGGACCAGCCGGCTAGAGTCATGTCATAGGCCAAGACAAGCTCGATGTTTGTGCGATGAAGATCATTAAACATGCCTGCATTATCTATAGCGATCGCCGCCTGGGCTGCGAGTGCTTCAACAAAGTCCAGCCATTCTGGTTCAGGTTCTTTATGCGGTCGGTGAAAAATCTCAAGGGTGCCTTTTATTTGCCCTTTCGAAATAAGAGGCAGACCAAAATATGATGTAAATTTTTCTTCCTCGAAATAGAGAAGCCTGTTGCTTTCCTCCTGCACGGCCTTCAGGTCAGGGAGTATGACAGGACTACGCTCAAGGGCAATCCGTCCGGCAAGGCCTTCTCCAATTTTCATCCTGATATCCCTTATTGCGCCGGAAATGAAACCCCTGCTTCCCGCGTATTCCAGGGTCAACGTAAGGGGGTGAAGGGTCATAATCAGGGCCGCATGAACATCCAAATAAGCCATGAGATAATTCAGCAAAACATTCAGCGTAACCTTCGAATCAAGGCTGGAGAGGATCACAGAATCGATATCCCTCAGGATCTTGAGCCGTTCCAATTGCCGCCTTATCTGCTCCTCTGACCGCTTGCGTTCTGTAATATCCTCACAGGTGGTCACCACTCCGATAGGTTCTCCGGTCTGGCTCTTCACCACATCGGACATAAGCTGCACCGGCAAGACCGTGCCGTCTTTACGGAGGTTGACACATTCCCGTCTCCAGCTTTTGATTTCTGCAAGGCTCTCCGGGGTCCCGGTTTTCCAGAGTTCACGGGGAGCAAGCATCCTCACCTCACTGTTAAGCAATTCTTCCACCGAATAGCCGTGCATATTCGCCTCTGCCGGATTTGTATAGAGGATTCTGCCTTCAGTGTCACTAATGGTCACGCCAAGCTGCATAGTTTCCACAGCCTTTTTCAGAGAAAGGAGTTCTTTCTCCGCTTTTTTCTCTGCAGTTATGTCACGAGAAACCACAACAACATGGGTGACAGCGTCGCCTGTATGATAGGGGTAATAGGTTACATCCATATTTCTCACGCCTATTCCGGCGAATTTGAAACTTGCCTGGTAATTGACCTCGGCCCCTAGAAGGCACCTGTCCAGGTGACCTTTTATGATCTTTTGAAAGATCGTATCCCCCCATATCTCAGCTACCGACCCGCCGATAATCTCTTCCTTCTTTTTGTTGTGGGCTGCGCAGTATATATTATTTACGGCAACATGCCTGTAGTCTGAATCTATCACACTCACGAATTCCCTTGACGCATTGACAATGAACTCGAAGCCTTCCCCTTTTTCACCCTGTGTTTTGAGTTCACCGAGGCTCTTTTCCAGGTCGGCGATTCGCGATCGAAGGATATGCGCCTTTTCAAGAAGTTGTTCTTTGGTTTCTGTCGTATTATGGTCTTTCATGGCACTACGTCACAAATAAGTATATCATCTTAGTCCCGGAAATTTATCAACATCAGCAATAACGAACCAAAAAGTCTAATTTGGAAGATATTTAGTAGGTTATAGGCATTTGCTCTGCTACAATGAGAATTATGATAGACATAAACCCTTTGTGCTGAATAAAATCGGAGCTTAGGAGGAGCAAAATGAAGAACATTGCCGTTGGTTTATGCGTAATTGCTGTCCTTTTGTGTGGTTTCACGGCCCAGGCATTTTTTGCAGGCGGTTTGAATGAGGGCGGTTACTCGCCTGAAATGCAGGCGAAGATCGAGGAGACGAAAAAGGAACTGAAGAAGTTCACTGATGAAAAAGCGACGGCGGACAAGAACCTGAAGACCTTTGATGAGCTGGATTTCGTTGTATTCAGCAATCAGGAATGGACACGGCTGCATGAAAGCCATTCAAAAGACGTTAAGGTCAACTGGCCTGATGGTCATTACACGATCGGCATCGATAAGCATATCGAAGACCTCAAGGCGATGTTCGTGTATTCGCCCGATACGAGCATAAAGGTCCATCCGGTGAAAATCGGATCAGGGGAATGGACCTCCGTAATAGGGGTTATGACCGGAACATTCACCACGCCCATGCCGATCGGGGACGGGAAATTCATTCAGCCCACGGGCAAGGAATTTTCCATCAATATGTGCACTGTGGGACATTGGAAAGATGGTGTTATGATCGAAGAGTGGCTGTTCTGGGACAATGCGACATACATGAAACAGATCGGCATAGGAAATTAGAAAGACAATGAGAAAGAAAAGATGATGACACAGCATAAGATCGCGGTTCTTGTTGGGAGCCTTCGCAAGGAATCATTCAACCGTAAAATGGCAAAGGCTTTAATAAAGCTTTCGCCTGATTCTTTAACTCTAGAAATTGTCGAGATCGGAGGACTTCCGCTATACAACCAGGATCTCGATGACAATCCACCTGTTGCTTGGGTCGAGTTTCGAGAACGCATAAAGAAGTTCGACGGCGTATTGTTTGTCACACCGGAGTACAACCGCTCAGTTCCGGGGGTGCTCAAGAACGCTATCGACGTGGGGTCCCGTCCCTACGGGCAAAGCGCGTGGGACGGCAAACCGGGCGCTGTGATGAGTGTCTCTCCCGGCGCCATGGGAGGATTCGGAGCAAACCATCACCTGAGACAATCAATGGTTTTCCTTAATATCCCCGTTATGCAGCAACCTGAAGCTTACATCGGCAATGCCGAGAATCACTTCGATGAGGAAGGTAATCTCATCAGTGATTCAACCCGGGAACATGCCGCGAAATTCATGCGCGCGTTTACGGCATGGGTTGCGACGATCACACCCGAAGGGAGGCAGTGACCAAGGGTGCTGTATAGGCCCGGATGCAGTTTCCGTTAAAAGGAGGAGTACCATGGTGGAAAACCGAAAGATCAGGAAAGTATTCAAAAGCAGGCCCACACTGGAAGGCGCGGGAGTCCATCTTAGGCGGGTTTTTGGCAACAGTGAGGTTCCGCTCTTCGACCCCTTTCTAATGCTCGACGATTTCCGCAACACCGACCCCTATCAGTATATCAAGGGGTTCCCCTGGCACCCGCATCGCGGCATCGAGACTATTACGTATGTGCTCAAGGGCGATGTGGAGCATGGAGACAGCATGGGCAATAAGGGCGTTATCACGTCTGGAGACATGCAGTGGATGACTGCGGGAAGCGGCATCATCCATCAGGAGATGCCGCAGGGAGACAATGACGGGGTTATGGAGGGATTTCAGCTCTGGGCCAACCTCCCCAGATCGAGCAAGATGATGACACCCCGGTACCGTGATATCAAGAGTTCGCAGGTGCCGGAGGTCGTCACCAAGAGTGGCGCCAAGATAAAGGTCATCTGTGGAACTGTGGAGGGCAGGCAGGGTCCGGTTAGGGACATCGTAATCGAGCCTGAATATCTCGATATTTCGCTTCCGGCCCTTTCCGAGTTCATCCACCAGACCCCGCGCGGCCACACGGTCTTTGCCTATGTCATCGGGGGCAAGGGCGTCTTCTGCAATGAGAAGAACCCCTTTGCCTATGATGCCCTGGGTGAGAACTATTTTGACATGAAGCGTGATCCCTACATCCACAACGGCACTGCGGTGCTCTTTGACGACGGCGATCAGGTGACCGTCTCGGCCGAAGGCGAACCCGTACGCTTCCTGCTCATATCCGGTAAGCCCATTAAGGAGCCCGTGGTCTGGTACGGCCCGATTGTGATGAATACAGAGGAGGAACTGGAAGTTGCATTTGAAGAATACCGAAATGGCACGTTTATCAAATAAGATGGCGGAAAATTAAGGAGAAGTTTTCATGGCTGATTTAATGCCGGTTATATTCCTTGGACATGGCAATCCGATGAATGCGTTAGCAAAGAATGATTACACCGACGGGTGGGCTTCTATCGGCAGAGCGATTCCGCGTCCCAAAGCCGTGATTGCCGTGTCTGCCCACTGGTATGTACCGGCCTGCGCGGTGACGGCGAACCTCATGCCTCGAACAATCCATGATTTTGGTGGTTTCCCACGATAACTTTATCAGGCACAGTATCCGGCGCCCGGCAATCCCGAACTTGCCCATCGAGTCAAGGATCTGCTTTCCCCTGTGGCAGTAGTACTAGATGAAACTTGGGGAATTGACCATGGAACGTGGACTGTGCTGACTCACATCTTTCCAAAGGCAGATATCCCCGTTGTTCAACTCAGCATTGATGAGAGGCAGCCCCCCCCCGATTCCATTATGAAATAGGCAAACGGCTCGCGGCCCTTAGAGAGGAAGGCGTTTTGGTCATCGGTAGCGGCAATATTGTTCACAATCTGCACACCTATGCCTGGGGTGACCATGGGGTTCAGGTTTTTGATTGGGCGGTGCGATTCGAGAAACAGGTGCAGGAGTTTATTCTCAAAGGCCATAAATCTAAACTGTTGCGGATTTCAGGAAGACACCGAAATATTTGTCTGACTCCTACATCTGCCTTTTTTAAGCATGTACGAGGCGAAACTTGTCAGGTAGCTCAGTTAATATTAATGACTCTCAGTCCTCCCAATGTCTTCTCCTCTCTGCCCGTTCAATCATGTTATAATTGTCCAAAGAACAACAGAAAAGGCTCTTCCATACTACCAACGGTTAATGATTTCGGATTGAAAGATAATAACTCAGGAAACTCCAGACAATGGGGTGTCCAATGGACATCTCGAAAGCAGGAAATTGCTTCCAAGCATGCACTGTGGGGTCAGATTCTCAATCCCGCTACGGCTCCATTATGTCTGCTAACTATTTGAAACTCTTTTTTAGGTCTTTATTGACGTCCTTTGCCCTTTCTTCTGGTTCAGTGTAAACCGTCCCGATTCCGAACATATTCAGGAACTTTCCATCTTGAGAGAACATTTGGACTTTGTGATTTCCAAAATCCATCACAACGAGCCTCTTCTTTTCTGACTCATATACCCTTAGGCTTATGGAATTCACCTTCTCCAGTTCCATGATGCTCCCATTCTAATAGAAACTTGCCGTTAGCTGAGAACTTCTGAATCATCTGACCTCCTGCATCGCTCACGTATACGACAGTCAATCTACCACCGACCTTGTCGGTGGCTTGTGACGGCAAGACTACGGACAAGGTCCTTTGTGCCTTGCCGTGACGGTGTTATTTGATTCGGATGGCTCACCGACCTCGTCGGTTCGCTTAGACCGATTAATGAAATATAATGGAATCCATAATCTCTTCCCTGGTAACAGGGACAGGAATATAACCGTCCTCTTCTATCCTCTCTCCGGATTACTCATTATAGTTCCTGATCAATCGCGACCCGTACCAGAAAAAGGCTGCTGCATAACCCAGCAGTATCAGAAAAGAGACGAATCCTTCCACATCCATTTGGGTTTTCCGTATGAGGATGTTTGCATGGGTCAGAGGCAAAACGTTGATCACCACCCGCAACAACTCAGGCATCCTATTTACGGGGAAGAAGGTACCGCTGAAAAACGCCATCGGCAAAATAAAGAAATTGTTGTATGTTGATGTGTCCTCGTGTGATTTAGCGGTCATGCCTATGATCACGCCGAGACTCGCAAACAAAAAACAGTTCAGAAACAGCGTTCCAACAAAAATAGCGTTAATCGCAGGCGATGATGGCATAAGAAAGCTGGTCACGATGAGTAGCAGCGACGCAAAAAGCCCCTTGACCATGCCTGCAAGCACCTCGCCGATCATGATCGATGACGGACTAATCGGGGCTTGCACAAAGACCTGAAATGTCTTGAAGTAGAGGCGGTTCAGGCTGAGCGCACTGGCGACCCATGTGTAAGAGTTGTTCATCGAACTCATTACGACCAGACCAGGAATGAGATAACTCAGATAATCGGTCCCATGCAACTGCACAGTGCGGCCTAGCCCGAGTCCGAAGGTGACAAGATATATAATCGGGACTATCATTGCGGAAAAAAGGTAACTCAACTTCAACAGTTTACGACGGAAAAGAAGCATCTCACGGAGAAAAACCGGATACCAGCCTTCAGTCATCATTCTATGCGCTCCCCGGTCAGCTTGATGAAGACATCCTCCAGATTGGTTTTCCTTATAGTCACACCATTGTCCCGCCCCCGGGCAATGACATGGGCTTCTTCACGGTTCCTGCAAATATGCTGAATAAGCTTCCCCTCAGCGTTAATATGCTCGACGACATATTCGCCGACGCTTGCTTTTAGGGCCTGGGGAGAATCAAGCACGATCAGCTTACCCTTAGAGAGGATACCTACGCGGTCGCATAATGTTTCAGCTTCCTCTATATAGTGTGTTGTGATTACTACAGTCCTGCCCTCAATCTTTGTTTTTCGTATGACATCCCACATCTGCCTTCGTATCAGCGGGTCGAGACCTATCGACGGCTCATCAAGGAACAGCACCGACGGCTCATGGAGCAGGGCCCTCGCCAGAAGAAGCCGCCGCTGCATACCGCCGGAGAACCCGGAAGCGACCGAATCCTTCCTGTCGGAAAGGCCAACCATCAGAAGGGATACGGCAATTTTCTGTTCCAGGTCGGCGACCTGATGGAGCATAGCGTAAATCAGGAGGTTCTCATAAGCCGTCAACTCGCGGTCGAGGTTGTTCTCCTGGGGCACAATGCCAATACGTTTTTTGATCTCATACGAGTTTTTGACAACATCGAACCCGTCTATTCGGCACGTGCCACGGTCAGGCTTGCTGAGCGTGGTAAGCATTTTTATGGTGGTTGTCTTTCCGGCGCCGTTGGGGCCGAGAAGACCGAAAACTTCGCCCCTATTGATCTCTAGAGAAAGGTTATTCACGGCAGTAATGGCCCCATAGCTTTTCGTAAGACCTACAATCTCTATCATGCCTGTATCCTCGAAGATATCACTAAGCTATGTGGAGTTTTATTATAAGAGCAGCGATCTGCCTGAGAAGCCCGCGGTAACGAAGTGGGTGATCCGCGCCACCACAAAGAATCGCAAATCATGACGAGGCTAATCGAGTCAGGCCTGACCACTTTTACTAAAATGGAATAGCTCAACTCGACCAAGAAAACCAAAAGCTGGACATGCAGGGCCTATTTTCTCATCTCTATCGGCTTCTTGAGCTTCATCGGAGTCTCGCAACATATCAAAGGGGTCTCTTCCAGACAGCCGCCGATATGGTCCACAGTAACAGCAAACCCGCAAACTTGGCAAGCGAGCTTGCTGCCCTTCTTTACTGCCGGGTTCTTATCAGCTGCTTTTTTTGTTACCGCTTTTTTTGCAACTGCCGCCTTCTTTAGACTTACCATATCTTTCTTTTCTCCTTTTTCATTCCGCCCGATCTCAGCGATTAATGCATACAGTATATCAAAATCTCCAATATCATTTCGCTCTCAGTAATTCTGTCCAAACTTTACAAATCTGCCATACTCCGCGATAAACGCTTGCATTGAGTGAGGATTAGGATCAGATTTCCCTCCGCACCGGCGCTGAGCAAAAGAGGGCTTGGGTCTACCATTGCACATATTCTGAGTAATAGTTCGTGGGGCTGTGGATGCAACGTGCTACAGCCAACCTGCTTCTTTCTGGTTGAAACCTGCCATTTCAAGAGAGGTCCCGGCGGCATTGACTGCAGGGAAAAGGTTAGACGATGGAGGCAATGTTTATTTTGCGGACTTGGGGGCGTACATCGCATTCGACATGTGCCCGAAGAACATTTGATTCCGAGAGAAACATTGCGTCTGTGCAAAAAGCCACAAATGTTGACTATAGGAAGTACATCTTCGTGAGTAGTTCGGGGCGAAAGAGACTCACCACGATCTCCGTTCAGTGGCCGAACCCGGAACACGTGGCCGGAATGCAGCGGAATTGCTTGCCGGAATCAATAGGAATCATTGGCCGAGTGGTCCGAAACATGCAAAAACCCCGGATTGATATCTATCCAGCAGTTAGTGAACTACCCGCGACTGAGGTGAG